>MIBZ01000001.1 GCA_001829675.1 Sulfurimonas sp. RIFCSPLOWO2_12_36_12
GTATAAAGAAAAAAGCATATATTGCTAATCTAGCCATAAAACCTGCCTCCAAGGCGTTTGGCGCTCTTCTATTGAGAGTTGCGGTTTGATTTTGACTCATTTTAAATCCTTTTGTTAATTGAAAAATATTATTTGTAGTTTACCATATTACTTGAATTTAGTATTTTATTTATTCCCAAAAATACATCTACAACTATTTAACAAAAAAGAGTTTTAAAAAGAAAGATATATTACAAAAAAACGACCGTTAGAATACTTCATAATAATATATATAAACGCTTGACTTTATTATTTTATTGATGTATAATTTACTCAATAAAACACAATTCTATATTAAGGACTTGAAAATGGCGGCTAAAAATTGGAAAGAATTAAATGAATATTTTCTAAATAAAGAGAATGTTCTTATTTGGTTTAGCGAGCGTGATATAAATTTATATTCGGAAAGAACAAAAGGTTGCTTACACTTAAGTAAGTTTAAATGGGTTGATGGTTGGTTATTTTATTCAGTAAAAGGTGAACATGATGGATGGGAATCTATATCTAAAACTGAGCCACATCATATTGATGTTTGCTATACACACAGAAAAGATGGAAGTTCAATAGAAGTATTTGAACCTTATTCATCATTTCGTGGAACTTTTAAAGATATTCAAGAATATATTAAAAAACTTGAGGCGAAAAATGCAGAGAGGGAAGCTTATGAGCTAGAGGAAAAAAAGAAAAAAGTAGCCGAAAATCAAGAGAGAATTAAATCTTTAAATATTGGTGACATTTTGGAAGAAGGCTACAATGATAATATTAAATTTTGGCAGATTGTAGAAAAAAATGATACTTCTTTAGTAGTTGCATTATTGAATCGCAATGGTGATTACCAAGATGACAAAGCGTTTTATTTTAGTTATTATGCAATAAAAGATGATTTTGCGGAATCAGATATCAAAGAGACATTAACTGCTAAAAGTTTTATTCCATGGTTGTGGAAATTTGATGGTGTAATACCAGATAGAAATAGAAGAAGTGCATAAATTGTAATGAAAAATATTAATTTAAACGCACTCTTTGAGTCATATTTAGAGACAATGGATAAAGATAGAATAGAAACAAATAATTGTATTTTAGTCGCACATGTTGTAAATTCTATCTTATTAAAACAAAATATAAATAGTGAAATTGCTATAGGTTACGCCTGCTGGAGCGTAGGAACTGGTAACAATGACATATTAACTCATTTGCCAAATTCAACAACACATAGTGATGAAGAAAATTCTATAATGATACATGCCTGGGTAGAAGTAGGTATTGAAAAGCAAATATTAGATTTTACAACTTATCAATTTAGAAAAAAAGCTGAAATACTTGATGCAATAGATGGCTTAATAACTAATATTGAATGGTGTCCAAATTACTTATTAAGTGGACAAGACAAATTAAAATCATTACGAGAAATTCAACAATCCGAAAGTGCTGGTTTATACGGCTATGAAAGAGTAAAATACTATGAGGATTCTATAATTAATCAAAGCCCATACAGTGAGAGTAGAATTAATAAAATAGTTAAAGATATATTAGCACTGTACACAAAAAGTGAAAAAAGATGATACTAGGATACATAAGAGTAAGTACTGATAAACAAAACCTCGAAAACCAAAAGCATAAGATATTAGAGTATGCTCACTCTCACAAGCTCACTATAGATGAGTTTGTAGAGCTTGAAATATCATCTAAAGGCGATTTAAAAAAAAGAAAAATTGATGAGCTCTTTTTAAAACTTCACTCCGGAGATACTCTTATCTGTACAGAACTCTCACGCTTAGGTCGCAACATGCTTGAGATTTTAAATCTAATTGAGAGATTTAATAGTGCTGGCATAAAACTGATATTCGTCAATCAACCAGAATTATCAACAAATCAAAACAGTGCTTTATCTTCTCTTTTGCTTGCTATCTATGGGTATTTTGCACAAACAGAAAGAGAAATTATAAGTGAACGCACTAAGCAAGGCTTAGCTGCTGCTAAAGCCTCTGGCAAACAGTTAGGAAGACCAAAGGGTGCAAAAGCAAAAGTAAGAGTTTTAGACCCTTTTAATTTAGAGATATTAGGGCTTTTAAATATGGATGTAGCTCAAAGCAGTATTTTAAAAATAATAAATACAAAATTAGATAAGCCCGTGACGATAACAAGTCTTAGATATCATATTGAAAACACTAAAGATTTAGCAAAAGCAAGAGATAATTTCAAAGATGGGAGTCTGTTAAAATGATGATTACAGAACAAATAATTATTTTAGGGGCATTTTTCGTTTTAATAATTATTTATATATTTAATAGTAAATTAAAATATTATAAATCTGAAATTCTAATAAAAAACAAAATTATTTATGCGCTAGAAAATGTTAAAAAGAAAATAGTTGCCGGTAATATCGGTCGTAAAATCAGAGATACAATTATCGTATCTCTCCCGCTTCTTTATCTCCAAATATGGAAGTTAAAAAAGCTTTAAACAAGAGCTGCTACTTAAAGCAGCTCAGCCCTCTTCGCCTCAAACTGCTCCTTAGTAATAGCACCCTTCTCAAAAAGCCCATGCCAATACCCGATATCACCTTTGTCAACCACAGCCTCTTTAACCAAACCGTTATTAACAAACGCCTTATGCTCTTTTGCAACTCTCTGGTCAACTTCCATCTGCTCAAGTTCAGCAGCGATATTCTTCCAAATACTCAACCCATGTTTTCTTCTAAACTTTCTTACGCTTCTCTCCCAGAGGATAAAAGGGGACGCAAAAATCATTATAAATATTGACGAATCAATAATCATAACACCAGTTAAACCACTCTTTGTCCATTCTGCATCTGACATTAACATAAGCCAAACACCAACAAGATAAAGAGGTATAAAGAAAAAAGCATACGCAAATAATCTCGCTATAAACCCACCCTCTCTTATTGTCTGCCCTGCCGCTGCTGAATTTGAATTATTGTTAGCGCTCATCTTAAATCCTTTTGTTAATTGAAAAAATATTATTTGTAGTTTACCATATTACATGAGTTTAGTATTTTTTATGATATAACTAAAGACAGTGTGTATAAGAGGATGTATATTACTTCTTACTTGTTCCTCATAATCTCTAAATGTACTTCAACGGCTTCTTTAGCCATTAATTCCTTTTGATTTGAATATCTTTGAGTGGTTGTAATTTTAGAGTGTCCTAGTGCTCTTGAAACGCTCTCTATCGGTACACCATTATTTATTAGTGTAAAACCTAGTAAGTGCCTAAAATCATGTATTGTCATTTCTTCTATTCCTATATCTTTTCTAATGCGGTTCCACACCCGTATAGGAAATGTAAAAAAAGGTTTATTTGTTTTTGGGTTTATAAAGATAAAACCACTCTCTTTTTTATCTAAATACTCAAAATGTGCTATAAGCTCATCGTCAAGTGAAAAAATGAGATTTTTTCTTACCTTTGATTGAGAGTCTCTGATGGTGTAAGTTTTGTTTTCAAAGTTTACATCCGACCACTGCATAGATAAAACTTCCCCGGCTCTTCTACCTCTTAGCAAAAACATAAACATAATACGGTATTTATTATTTGCGATATTCATTATTGCTTCAAAAAGAGCTTTAACTTTATCGTCAGGCAAATTAAAATATTTATTTGGATCATAATCGGGAAATTTAAGACCTTTGATAATATTTTTTGGAACAATACCTTTATCAACCGCGTCATTGAAGATTGGAGAGAAGCAAGTTTTTACAGTATCTATAAAACTTGGTTTATTTCCATTTTTTACCATACTGTTAATAACTTTTTGAAAATCATCTTTTGTGATTTGCTTGAGTTTTTTAATTTTTAGAGAGTGTGGTAAATGAGTGTGGTAAAACGATTTATAGACAACAATTTTTTTAGAAGATAATAAATTGCCGCTCTCTTTAAAATCCATATACTCTTTAAAATATGAATCTAATGTCGGATTATCTTCTGCTCTTATTGAATCACCGGCTTTTATTTTTTGTATGAGCTCATTTCTTTTTTGAAAGGCTATAGATGGGTTCGTGCGAATCGCATCATTGGAGTATCCTACTACCTGTTCGGTGTCGATAACGCCTATTATCTTGATTCTGGCAATGTATGTTTTTACTTTGGTTTGTGAATCTTCTTTGTAGTAGATACCTGCAAATTTTGTTTTTATCAGATTAGACATAGTTAAGCTCCAAATCTTACCCCACTTTTTACCCCACTTTTTAATCAGTAATTGGTAGTAAAAGGATATATTGAAATTGTAACAAGTAGAACATAAGGAGAGCTGAAAGTGCCTAAAATAAGTAATTAGTAGTAATAAATGATGGTGCTCACAACTGGACTCGAACCAGTGACTTTTACCTTGTCGAGGTAACACTCTACCAACTGAGTTATGCGAGCAAGGGTGAAATTTTAGCAAAAAATACTTAAACTAATTTTTCTTTATTGCAGTTATAAAAAAGTTGTTAAAATTATAAAACCAAATAGATATTTACTTTTAATTTATGTTTATTAAGTGTATAATTTCATCCATAATTAAAAAGCACCATAAGGCAAGTTATGAACTTAACCGAGTTAGAAGAAATAGGTTTAAAGAATGTTGGTAAAATTTATCATAATCTTGGTTATGATGAGTTGATTCGACATGAGATTGAAAATAAAGAGTGTACTCTTACAAAAAAAGGTGCCACTGCCGTAGATACGGGTATATTTACGGGGCGCAGTCCAAAAGATAAATATTTCGTAGATAGAGATCCTTCAAACAAACATATTGCGTGGGGTCATATAAACCAAAAAATCAGCGAAGAAGTTTTCAATGAACTTTTAGAAGTTTCAAGAGAGCAGTTATCCGGTAAAGATTTGTATGTAACCGATGTTTATAGCGGTGCGAGTGTTGATTCAAAGCGTTCAATCCGTTTTATTACCGAAATAGCTTGGCAGGCACACTTTGTTAAAAATATGTTTATTCGCCCGACTCCTTCAGAACTCGAAAATTTTAAACCGCAATTCACAGTTTTAAATGCTTGTAAGGCAGTAAATCAGAAGTGGAAAGAGCATGGACTTAACTCCGAAGTATTTGTTCTGTTTGATATAGAAAATAACTTATCAATTATTGGCGGTACTTGGTACGGCGGCGAGTTGAAAAAAGGAATTTTTTCGATGATGAATTACTGGTTGCCGTTAGAAAACAAACTTCCTATGCACTGCTCTGCAAATGTTGGAGAAAGAGGTGATACCGCACTTTTCTTTGGACTTAGCGGAACCGGAAAAACAACACTTTCAACTGATCCGCACAGAAAACTTATCGGTGACGACGAACATGGATGGGACAGCAAGGGCATATTTAACTTTGAGGGCGGATGTTATGCCAAGGTTATTAACCTAAATGGCGATAATGAGCCTGAGATTTTTAACGCAATCAAATCAGCCGCCTTGCTTGAGAATGTTGTCTTAAATGATGATGGCGAAGTTGATTATGATGATGGAAGTAAAACAGAAAACACCCGTGTCTCTTACCCGATAGAGCATATAAAAAATCATGAAGTTTCTCTAAATGCAGGTCATCCTGAAAATATAATCTTTTTAAGTGCGGACGCCTTTGGTGTTCTTCCTCCTGTCTCAAAACTTACTCGTGAACAAGCTATGTACTACTTTTTAAGCGGTTATACTGCTAAAGTTGCGGGAACAGAGCGCGGTATTACGGAGCCTGTTGCGACATTTAGCGCTTGTTTTGGGGAGGCATTCTTGCCTCTTCATCCAACCGTATATGCGAAACTTCTTGGTGAAAAAATTGATAAACACGGCGTAAATGTTTATCTTGTTAACACTGGCTGGACCGGCGGAGCTTATGGAGTAGGCAAAAGAATGAGCATTAAAGATACTCGCGCTTGTATAAATGCCATATTAGACGGAAGCATTAAGAGTAGCGAGTTTGATGTTACAAGAACATTTAAGCTTCATGTTCCAAAAACTCTTGGAAATATCAATCCTGAGATATTAAATCCTCGCAATGCGTGGAGTGATAAAGATGCGTTTGACAAAACTAGAGATACTTTAGCAGAGATGTTTATTGCTAACTTTAAGAAATACCAAAATGAGGATAGTGAGTTTGACTATTCTGCCGCTGGACCACAAATAGAGAGTTAATTTCCTCTCTATTTAATTTTTTTCTTTGTAGCTTGAGTTGCATATAACCATAAAGTCCCGCCAAATAGTACTAAAACAATAGGTGCTATCCAAGGCTTTTGACTGACCGACTCCGCTATTTTCACTAAAAAACCGCCTGAGTAGTAACTTCCAAATCCAAAAACCAATGCCCAGATTCCTGCACCAAAAACATTAAAAATAGCAAACTTTTTAAAGTCATATTTTGTAAGCCCGATTGTAATAGGAATGATTGTTTTGATGCCATAGATAAATTTTTGAACAACTATAATCCATGAGTCATTTTTCTTGAGTAAAATATGGGCAAGTGCCAATTTTCTTCTATGTTTGCGCAGTCCTTCCATCATCATGCTTTTTTGATATCTTGCCATATAAAAAAGTAAAAAACTGCCCATTGCATTTGCTACAAAAGCTATGAAAATTGATAATCCCAAATCCATTTTACCCAAGTAAGATAGAACGCCTGCGGCAACTATCGCCACAAATCCGCCGCCAAGCGAGTAGAGAAACAGCCCTATATATCCGTAAGTTGCCAAATTGCTAAATGTATCTTCCATAATAGTCCTATAATTTTTTAATTTTTGTTATTTCATCGCGAAGACGGGCTGCTTCTTCAAAGTTCAGCTCTCTTGCCGCCTCTTTCATCTTAAGAGATAGCACTTTTATCATCGCTTTTCTCTCTGATGCCGGTATTTTATCCATTTTTTTGTGCTTTTGGTAAATAGCACCATAGTCCTCTACTTTGAGATTTTCATCTAGTTTGCGGATGGTAGTAGTCGGCGTAATATTATGAGCTTTATTGTATTTATCCTGCATCTCTCTTCTGGCGTTGGTTATGTCAATCGCTTTTTGCATAGAGTTTGTAATCTTATTTGCGTATAAAATTACTCTGCCGTTTGAGTTTCTAGCTCCGCGCCCTATGGTCTGAATGAGGGCAGTTTCGCTTCTTAAAAATCCCTCTTTGTCCGCATCTAAAATAGCTACAAGACTAACCTCCGGCAAATCCAGTCCCTCGCGAAGAAGATTTATTCCGATTAAGACATCAAACTCGCCTTGGCGGAGTGAGCGGATAATCTGATTTCTCTGTATGGTGTCTATGTCAGAGTGCATATATTCGACTTTTATGCCCAAATCGGCTAGATATTTTGTAAGCGCCTCCGCCATTTTTTTTGTTAAAACCGTGATTAGAACCCGCTCATTTTTTAAAATAACTCTTTTAATCTCATCATGTATATCTTCAACCTGATTGGTTGATGGTTTTATCTCCAAAACAGGGTCTAAAAGTCCTGTTGGGCGGATGATTTGCTTTGCTATAACGCTTGACATCTCAAGTTCGTAAATGGAGGGTGTTGCAGAGACAAAAAGATAGTGAGGAGCTTTATTTATATACTCATCGGCTTTTAGGGGTCTGTTGTCTAAAGCACTCGGAAGCCTAAATCCGTACTCTACCAGAACCTCTTTTCTGGCTCTGTCCCCCGCATACATTCCTCGGTACTGCGGAAGTGAAACATGAGACTCATCTACAATAACCAGATACTCTTTGTGGTGAAGTTCAAAGTAGTCCAAAAGCGTATATGGAGCCTCTCCGGGTTTTTTGTTTGTCAAAAGTCTTGAGTAGTTCTCAACACCCTTGCACATTCCCGTAGTCTGTAACATCTCCAAATCAAACTCTACCCTCTGTTTAAGACGCTGATACTCGACAAGTTTGCCCTCTTTTTGGAAGTATGCAAGCCTCTCGTCAAGCTCCTCTTCTATGCGTTTTATAGCAACTGCCATCTTCTCTTGGGTCACGCTGAATTGTGAGGTTGCGTAGATGGTAAATTTTTTATGCTCTTCAAGTTTTTTGTTGTCGATGATATCAAATGTGTAGATGGCCTCAATCTCATCTCCAAAGAACTCTATGCGGATGGCCTCTTGCTCAAAGTAGGGCGGATAAACATCCAAACTCTCGCCGTTAACTCTTATCTGCCCGCTGTCGAAGTATGTGTCGTTTCGGCTATAACCCATCTCCACAAGACGAAGAAGAAGCTTTTTTTGCGCGATGCTGTCCCCGACTTCTACAACCTGAACCATCTTCTCATACTCTTCAGGGTCACCCAAACCGTAGTTTGCGGAGACGGAAGCTATGACTATGACATCATCATAAGAGAGAAGATTTGCGGTAGAAGAGAGCCTCATTCGCTCTAGTTCATCATTTATGGCACTGTCTTTTTCTATAAATAAATCTTGACGGGGTATGTACGCCTCTGGCTGATAGTAGTCGTAGTAGCTTACGAAATACTCTACATGGTTATTTGGAAAAAATTGGCGAAACTCGCTGTAGAGCTGAGCTGCAAGAGTTTTGTTATGCGTCATGATGATGGTTGGCATCTGCACTTTTTCTATGACGCTTGCCATCGTGTAGGTCTTGCCGCTTCCCGTTACGCCCTCAAGCGCTTGATAACGGTTACCATTTAGTATGGATTCGCTCAGGGTTTCAATGGCTTTTGGCTGGTCTCCGGCTGGAGAATAATCTGAATAAACTTTAAATTTTGACATGCGCAATTATAGCTGATTTAGGGTTTATCATATTTGAGCAAACCTATCTTTATAACTGCATTTTTTGCAAAGCTCTTCAACAGCCTTAAAGTTTTTAAAACCCTCAATCATATCTTTGGCTCTTTTTGAGTTCAGTATCTCTTCAAGCGAAGCGTCATGCAGGTTCCCGAGCGCTATAACCCCGTCGCCATCAAGACAACATGGTATCACGGTTCCGTTTGCAAGAACCCCGATATGTGATTTTAAACCGTAGCATGTACCGTCACTTTCATGTGCGGAGGCAAGGGATGGCCACTCAAAGTAACTATCAAAATTTAATAACAGTTTTGAGTCCAAGCGGATTGATTTGATTTTATCTTTATAGATTTTATCAGCGTCAATAGAGATGTTGAAAAAAGAGCCTAATCTTTCAAACAACAGACTGTTGTAATCGGCTTCGCTGCAAACATCGTCAAGATTCCAAAGACGGAGATTTACAAACGGTTTTGGGTAGTGTTCCACCTTTTGCGAACATACATATAAAACAGCGTTTATGTACTCATCAAATGTCATATTCAGGCTGTTTTTATTGAAGCTGTTTAGGGAGATATTGAGCTGGCGAACTGCTTTATGGAAGAGAGTTTGAGCTTTTGTTTTGCCAAGATAGTAACCGCTTGTCGTAAGCTCAACTTCAAACCCATATTTATCTGCAACATCAAGATACTCATCCAGATTTGAGAGCGTCAGAGGGTCGCCCATTACATGAAAAGCAAGAGTTTTTGTATACGGACGAAGCTCCAAGAGCACTTTTTCAAAAAATAGAAGCGACATGGTTTTTGATGGATTTATTTTTGGCGGGCAGAAGCTGCAGGCAAGACCGCAGATGTTGGTTACTTCGATATGAACGCGGTTAAACTGCATACAGCCCCTTAAATAGTTGTGTAACTCTATCATAAAATAAATTAAATCTTAAAACAATTATGTAATCAAAAAGTGATAAGAAAGATAAAAGTTAAATCGGATAAAATTACTCCGATTTAAAAATTTAGAGGGTAACGCTCTCTTACCAAAGGAAACCAAAATGAAAAAGTTCATTTTATTAATCGCATTGACATTAGGTGCTCTTCAAGCCGACAACATAGTACATTATGATACTAAAGAGACACAAGCTCCAATAAGTAAGCCTAACCACCCTACTTCAGATATTTATTAATATCTAAAATTTTATTTCTCCTTCTAAAATAGGTTTTTAACCTATTTTAGTGACACATTCACGACTTCCCTAAGCTTTTTTCTTTACAAAATTAATTATAACAATGGTTATTATTGATATACATAACATCAAGATTGCAACATCTTTTGTTCCTGATGTTCCATCTGCAAATGGCAAATCGCTGGTATTCATGCCAAAAAATCCAACAACTAGGTTTAGCGGTAAAAACAGGGCAGAGATAATTGTAAGAGTATAGATCGAACGATTCATTTTTTCATTTTCTTGTGCACTGAAAAATTTATAGAGGTAGTCTAGTTTAGATAGCTGTAGTGTCGCAGATTTTAAAGTTCGTTCTATATGTTCATGTAAATCCATATAGTGATTTATGGGAAAACCATCACTTTTTTCATAATACTCAATCACTCTGTCCATCGTAGAAGATGAATTCATCAACTCTCTTTCGATTCTTGTAATGTTGTGTTTTAGCTCCAGCCATTGTTTCATAAAAGAGTTTGTAGTTTTTTTAACATATAACATCTCCTCCATGTCTAAAATTAGATTGAGATAGCGCTCAAATGATTTTAACAACTGGTCTATTATTTCATCTAAAATTTTATATGGAGCTTCAAAACGATTTCCCAACTCTTTAAAGTTATCTTTTTCTCTTTCGTATAGATAACTATTATCAGCTGTAATTATAAATCCAATCGAAGTTACCTCAAGCTCTTGGCGAATTATCGGCAATCTAATAATTAACATATCATACTGCTCATTTTCATCAAATATTGATGGATGAGTTTCGTTTCTTAAATCTTTTAGATGAAGATTATCAACCAACTCATGAATATTAATCATTGCATTTCCCTATATTAGATACTAAATTTTTATATATATATTTTTTAAAATAGTAATCATACTCTCAACAGCTCTTTTTGTTGTTGTTTCATGCACTGTATGATACCCAATTGTCGGTATTTGCAGAGTTGTTCCTTGAATTTCACCTTTTGATGCGTGGATAAGTCTTCCAAGCTCAGTTGTGCCAAGCGATACTTTATGACCGTTTCTAAGCATTTTATCTTTCAAATAAGTGTCTTTAAAATTGTATTTTATCTTCTCTTTTGCAGCTATTTTTTTTATTTTATCTTTTAGGGGTGATCTAAATACGGCATTTGAGTCCCTATGTCTAAGCACTATATCTATGTTTCTAATCTCTTCAAGGCTCGGGTAAGGGCTTGTGTCAAGAACAAGCAGCTCATTTGTTTTGATGTTAAAGCGTTTAAACCACTCAAGTAAAAATCTCCAACTTCTGCCAGCCTCTTCGGAAGCGGTAAAAAAGGCCGTTCCTTGATATCCGATTGCGTACATGTAGATAATAATTGCTATGCTTATTACATTATCCAGTTGTGCGGATATTAAATCGTCTTTAATCTCAAGTTTGTCGGTAAACGCTATCGGCATCCCCGGAAAAAGATAATCAAAACCGTCTATTTTAAAAATAATATTATTTCTTCTTTCGCACAAAAAAGCATCTTTAATTGAACCAAGCCCCAGATAAGTTCCGGACCACGGCTGATATGCTTGAACTTTTTCTTCAACAAATCTGGCAGTAAAGTTGTGCAACAGCTGTTCCGAGCTTGAATTACCCGTTAAGTCTGCCTTGTTTTTTGCAATAAATGCTGCGTATTGAAACTCGTTGTGACCTGTGCAGATAAGTCCGTGTCTGTCGGCATGTGCGGAGATGTAACCGCTCTCTGGGTTGTTTCCCTTTGCTACAAGAACCCCGTCATAATATTCAACAGTTACACCAAGCTCTTCAAGCTCTCTTTTGATAAACATAAAAAACGGATGCTCGGCACCGACTACGCTTGGTATGCGGATAAGTTGTTTTAATATATCGTAAAATAGTTCCATTCTTATTTTTTCTCCATAATTACCAAGAGCTTTTATGCTCCAATACTATCTTTTTTTATTTTTCTTTTCTTTTGGTTTATTTCTGATTTTGGAGCAACATTTTTTGCAATGTAATCCATTATTTTTCCGGCAATATCAATTTTTGTTGATTTTTCAATTCCCTCTAATCCAGGTGAAGAGTTTACTTCCATTACCAGCGGTCCTCTAGCTGATTGAATCATATCAACTCCGCAAACTCCAAGACCCATTGCTTTTGCCGCAGCGAGGGCTGTTGCCTTCTCTTTTCTTGTAAGTTTATGAGCAGTTGCACTTCCGCCTTGATGCAGGTTTGATCTAAAATCTCCCTCAGCACCCTGTCTTTTCATAGCGCCTACTATCTCTCCTCCAACGATTAAAACTCTAATATCAGCTCCGCCGGCTTCTTCAATGTACTCTTGAACAAGCAAGTTGACATCCATTCCGTAAAATGCGTCAAGTACAGATTTTGCAGCTTTTTCACTGTCAACCAAAACAACGCCTACACCTTGGGTTCCTTCAAGTATTTTAAGAACAAGAGGTGCTCCGCCGCTTAACTCTATAACATCTTTTGCACTAGATTTATTTGAAGCAAAAACAGTTTTTGGCATATCAACGCCGTTTTTAGACAATATCTGGAGGCTTCTAAGTTTATCTCTGCTTCTTGCGATTGCTAAATTTCCAGATGTAGAAAAGGCAGACATCATTTCAAAATGTCGTACCATTGCAGTTCCGTAAAATGTCCTGCTTGCCCCTATCCTTGGAATGATGGCATCAGGGGCAGGCAACTCTTTACCTAAATAGTTTACCTTAAGCTCATTTTTCATTATTTCTATACTACATTTTAAATAGTCTATGACTCTGACTTCCCAGCCTCTTTTTTCAGCTGCTTCAACCAGTCTTTTAGTAGAATACAACTCTTTATTTCTTGATAATATATAAACTCTCATAGTTTCCTCTTCTTATAATTGTTTTGTAAGATATTTTTGTGAAACATCAACTAAAAATTTTTTTGCCAAGAACTTTTTTCCTATTAACATCGGATATTTCATATCTGAACGATTGGTTAAGGATATAACGGTCATGTAGTTTTTTCCAAAAAAATTCACTTTTATTCTAATTGAGGGTCTATGTTGAATCTCTCCATTTGAGCTTTTGATTTTTTTCATTTGATAAAGAGGCACTGCCATTTTTTTCCCATGATAAGCCGTGTGAATCTCATCTAGAAGTTTAAAATGAACAATGTCGTTTTCGTCTACAAAAATTTCGTCACAATGCAGAGCGTTAGAATCGGCACCGGTATCAACCTTTGCTTCTAAATCATAAAGTTGTAAATCAGGGATGGAAATAATCTCAATTGCGCCGATAATTTTCTTTTTTAGCATTGATTAAATCCAATATTTTAAGTAAATTATAACATATAAAATCAGTAAAGAAATTTAAAAGAATACAAATAATATTAAGATTATTTTTAGCAAATTTTTTTTTATTTGTGAGTATAATTTTGTTGAAAATAATAATTTAGATTTGGGTAATAGTTGCTTTTATGCTAAGAAAAGGTTATGTGAAAATATAGCAATCCACGAGGCGTGGAGTGTATTTGTTAAGAGGGCAAATATGACATTTAAAGATTTAGAATTTGTGTTAGAGTTAAACGGTGTTATGAGGAAAGATGTAGATTATGTCTTGGATTTTAGTAGAAAAAATGGCATCGACAAAGAAGAAATTGATGATGAGCTTAGTAAATTAGGCTACGAAAGAATTTTTGAAAATGGGCTTGACGATGCTTTAGATGATGATGAAGATGATTATGACCATGTAGAAAAATTTCGACATAGACATAAATTTAACGAAGATTATGATTAAAAATAAACGATATTTATAAAGATGGAAGAAGCTATTTTAAGAGGTTTCCTTAACAGATAAATATTTAATTATGGTAGAATTATATTTATATAAAATGTATAGGATTGTTTATGCAAAATCAAACAAATTTAGCTAAGTTAAATGATAAAATTTCAGTCATAGTTGAGCAGTACAGTTCGCTAAAACAAGAGAATGAAGCACTGCGAATGGAGATAGTTAAACTAAAAGTTGAGAATGAAGTTAAAAATCATGAGATGGAAAAATTGCTAGAACAAAATGCCATTAAAGATTCAGAAATAGAATCAATAGTAGAAAAACTAGAAAGCATTATGGTTTAAATTTATGAGTAAAAAGCTTGGACTAAATATAGGCGGCCGTCGTTTTGATGTTGATGTAGAAGATAGTTTCGCCCTGTATTTAGAGCAGCAAATGAAAAAAGATTTTAATATTGACGGCAATAACGATTTGAAAATATTACTTCAAGCTTATGTTCGTAAAAATCATGATTTGTATGTGCAAGAGCAAAGAATAGAAGAAATCACCAAGAAACTAGAAATTTAAGATAAAATTTATTATTATATAAGTTAAGAGTGATATAATTTCGGTCTCTTTAATAGAGTATATGTGCGTTCGTAGCTCAGCTGGATAGAGCACTGGTTTGCGGTACCAGCGGTCAGGGATTCGAATTCCTTCGGGCGCACCACTTATGTTTCAAAAAATCCCCTTAAAAAACTTACAAAATCTCAATATTTTAATAAAAAACTCTTAACTATTTATCTCACTCTTTAATATTTTTGCAAGTTCGCTGCACTCTTTAATCTTATTTTCATAACTTAGACTCTCTTTTAACAAGATATCAATAAAAGCACTTCCTACTATTACGCCATCGGCACCTTTTACCTTATCTTTTGCGGTATTTTTATTTACCCCAAAACCGACATAAACAGGAGTTGCGGTGTATTTTTTTATTGAAGATAAAAACGGCTGCAAATCCTCAGCACTGCCTGAACCGGTAATTCCCGTATAAGCTACCATATAGATGAATTTTTTAGAATCTTTAACTATCTCTTGAATTCTCTTTTCGCTGTCGGTCGGTGCGACAAAACTTATGTTTGAAACATTGTTAGAATTAAAAAGCTCTCTGTATGCCAGTGCTTCTTCGTGAGGCAGGTCGGGGATTATCAATCCATTTATCCCTATCTCTTTTGCTAAAGGAACTAATTCCTCCATATTTTGCTGGTAAAAACTGTTAAAATATCCCATCCACAGAGTATCAACTTTTGGAGCAACCGCCTTAGATATTTCTAAAAGATGTTTAAACTTAAAACCAAGTTCCAGAGCTTTGTGATTTGCTTTTTCTATCAAAGGACCGTCTGCCACAGGGTCAGAGAATGGAACCCCGAGTTCAAGCGTGTCAACACCGCTCTCACCAAGGGCTAAAGCTAAGTCGATGCTAAAAGATTTTTCAGGATATCCGGTCGTTATATATGCTACTAATTTTTTCAATTGTTTTCCAAGTCAGGTAATTTAAGCAGAGAATATTTTATATGGGTAAGCTCGTTGTCTAGTTTTAAATCGTCTTTCCACGCTCCAAACATGTCGCTAATCTCGAGCAGCCAAGTTATAGTCTCTTCATTGACGCTGCTATGGTTAGTTCTTATCTGTTCAAGTGCATCCTCCACAAAAGCTGAAAGTTTCGACATTTGTGTGATTTTTAAAAAGCTTGAAGCAGATTTGATATTATGAAAAACACGAAAAAGCTCATTGATGCTCTGTTCATATTTGTTTGGTTTTTTCAAATCCAAAATCATGACCTCCATGTAGTCAACCATCATGGAGTAGTGATCTAAAAATTCATCGACTATTTCATAATCAAAATTAGAATCTAAATCACTTCTTATGCCCATAAAATATTTCTCCTATATAGTCAAAATTATAGCAATTTTTAGTTAAAATACTTTTTATTAAATAAAAGAGTTTGAAATGACCAAAAAAATGACGATAACTTCTATCAAAAAGAGCAAAGGGGTAACACCTTTGGTTGTGATAACAGCTTACGATGCGCTTTTTGCAAAACTTCTAGAGCCTAGCTCCGATATGATTTTGGTCGGCGATAGTCTAAATATGAGTTTTGCGGGCAGGAGTGATACATTAAGTGCAACTCTGGAACAGATGATATATCATACCAATGCTGTCGCGATGGGAGCAAAAAACTCTTTTTTGATTTGCGATATGCCGTTTGGAACATATGTAAACCCGGATGAAGCTCTTAAAAATGCTATTAAGGTTTTTCAAGAAACACCGGCAGATGCTCTAAAAATAGAGGGCGGGGAAGAGAAGGCTGATATAATAAAGCATCTCTGTTCAAACGGAATCGCAGTCTGCGGGCATATTGGACTTTTGCCGCAAGCTTTTCGCTCTGAGGGCGGATACAAAGTAAAAGGCAAAAACGAGCAGGAGAGATTGCAACTTATAAAAGATGCAAAAGCTGTTGAAGCGGCTGGGGCATTTTGTATGGTTATAGAGGGTGTTAAAGCAGAGGTCGCACGAGATGTTGCAAAAAGCGTAGAGATACCCGTAATCGGCATAGGCGCAGGCAAAGATGTTGATGGGCAGGTTCTTGTTTTTTCTGACATGTTGGGGCTTTTTGAGGAGTTTACGCCAAAGTTTGTTAAGAAGTATATGGATGGCGCATCTTTAGTTAAAAATGCTATAAAAAGCTATGCTGATGAGGTTAAAACCAAAGAGTTTCCTCAAGATATGCATACCTACTAAGAGAAGATATGGAAAGATTGGTCGAGATAGAGAGATTTGATAGCGAAGAGAGTGTTGAAATAACGCTTCGTCCTAGTGCTTGGAGTGAGTATATAGGACAGGAGCAGATTAAAAAAAATCTCGGTGTCTTTATAGAGGCCAGTAAAAAAAGGGGCGAAGCTCTTGACCATGTTCTCTTCTTTGGACCTCCGGGGCTTGGCAAAACAACTTTGGCTCTTATTATTGCAAATGAGATGAATGCAAATATCAAAGTAACAGCCGCTCCGATGATAGAAAAAAGCGGAGATTTGGCTGCAATTCTTACAAACTTGGAGGAGGGCGATATTCTTTTTATAGATGAAATTCACCGTCTCTCTCCGGCGGTAGAAGAGATACTTTACTCATCGATGGAAGATTTTCGCATAGACATTATCATAGGAAGCGGACCTGCTGCCCAAACAGTAAAGATAGATTTGCCTCGCTTCACTCTTATCGGTGCTACGACAAGAGCGGGGATGCTCTCAAATCCGCTCCGTGACAGATTTGGCATGAACTTTAGAATGCAGTTTTACTCTCCTGAGGAGCTCTCTAAGATTATCTCTCAAGCTTCAAATAAACTAAACAAGCAGATAGCGCATGAGGCATGTGCAGAGATAGCAAAAAGAAGCCGCGGAACTCCTCGTATAGCTCTGAGACTTTTGCGTCGTGTAAGAGATTTTGCCGATGTTGCAAACGAAAAAGATATACTTCACTCAAGAACGAGCTATGCACTTGATGAGCTTGGCATAAATTCATACGGATTTGACGAGATGGACATTAGGCTTTTAAATCTTTTAGTTGGAGCTAACGGAAGAGCCATGGGGCTCAGCACGATTGCCGCGGCGCTTAGCGAGGACGAGGGAACGGTAGAAGATGTACTGGAGCCGTATTTGATAGCAAACGGTTATCTGGAGAGAACAGCCAAAGGCAGAAAAGCCACTAGAAGCACTTATGAGATTTTAAATGTTAATATTCCGATAATAGAAGAGGGAGGTCTGTTTTGAAACCGCAATATTTTGTAGCCATACTGTTTGCAACTTCGCTCTACTGGATGTATCTTTTGTACACACCGTTTTTGTTGGGTATGATAATAGCCGCTTTGCTGGCGATTTCAACTGCAAATATTCAGAATTTTTTTGAAAAAGTTTTAAAATCAAAATTTTTAGCAGCACTTAGCTCCAGTTTTTTATTGGCCGTTCTCTTTTTTGTACCGCTTGGATATTTTTTGGTAACTTTAACTGTTAAAATAAACGGTGTGGAACCAATAGTTTTTGAAAATATTGAAATGTTAATCAAAGATTTTTTAGCAAATCCCCCAGAATATTTACAATTTTTAAAGCCTTATATGGACAATCTAATGAAAGATATAAGTGTGGATTCAATCGCAGCTTATGCATTGACATTTACAGGAGACATAGGCTCGCTTAGTGCCGGTTATCTTAAAAATTCATTTTTAGTGATAGTTTTTTATTTTTTTGCGCAGTACAACGGCGGTTTTGTAGTTGATTTGTTAAAAAGAGTTGTTCAGATGTCGGTTGATGAGACAACACTCCTAGCAAAGGAGCTCTCATCTGTTATGAGCGTTGTGTTTTACTCTATTATAGTAAATGCAATGTTTCAAGGATTGCTTTTTGGAGTAGCCATCTCATTTATGGGATATAACGGGCTTCTGTTTGGGATAATGTACGGATTTGCTTCATTGATTCCGGTTGTAGGCGGAGCGCTTATGTGGCTTCCGTTTATGCTTTTTGAGTTCTCCATGGGAAACAGTTCAAATGCGCTGTTTATAGCACTATATTCAATTCTTCTTATCTCTGTTATCGCAGATACTTTTATAAAACCTTTGATTATAAAAGAGATAAATCTAAGAGTTTTAAAAGAGGATGATGCTAGGATGAATGAACTTATTATCTTCTTTGCTATTATCGCAGGACTTACGACTTTTGGTTTTTGGGGTATGATTTTGGGACCTGCAATTACTGCATTTTTCTTGACTATTTTAAAGCTTTTTGAGGCAAGAACAAAAGAGTGCGAATCTAATCAAAGTTAATTTTTGTAGATTTGTGGGTAATCATTTTTGTATCTTCTGTGAACCCAAAACCAAAATTTTGGGTCGTCTGTTACTATTTTTGTAAGCCAATCTGCTTGAAGTTGAGTAGCATTTTGAATATCTTCTTGTTCGTCATCGGTTTTTTCTACATCTATTTCATCAAAAAATATTAAAGTATAGTTCTCTTCATCATCTGTTTTCATTATAACCGGTATAATTGCCGCATCATATTTTCTGGCAAAGTAGGCAGGAGTCGATGTTTGACGAATGCTTTTTCCCATAAAATCCACTTTTAAGCCCTCTCTGGAATTTATACCGGTATCGATAACAATTCCGCATGCTTCACCATTTTTTATGATTTTTATTAACGGCTTTATTACATTCGATTTTTCCAGAGATTTGTTGCCAAATTTGGCGCGTGATTCAAGCATCCAATCTTGATATTGTCTGTTTTTCATTTTTTTAAATACTGCCGTAATTGGTTCTACAAAAGCCCCGACAGCAACTGCGCCCAGCTCCCAAGCACAGTAGTGGGGAGTTACATAAATAATAGCACGCCCCTCTTTTTGAGCTTTTTGCACAGCCTCTATATTTTTTACGGTTACTTTTTTTGCCAAATCTTCTTTGCTAATGCACCTAATTTCCATTAAATGCATAAAATTAAGCAGCAGATTTTTAAAACTGTATCTTACAATCTCATCTTTTTCTTTTTTAGTTAGTTTTGCATTAAATGCAAAATCAAGATTTTTGTATGCTATGTTTCTATATCTTGATGACGCATAGTAGGCGATAGTTGCCAGTAATAGAAAGAAACTTTTTCTTATTTTTTTCGGCAGCACCATTAAAAATTTTTCAAGTAGTAAAAATAGTTTAAAGCTCATTTATTCAATAACTCCGATGTATTGTAAAAATGGATTATATCAAAGGATGGTATAAAAAACTGAATAAGTAATAAAATTGTTATCAAGCCTTTGGTATAATCATGCCCATAAAATCAACAAGGCAAGTAAAAAATGCATTTATCAGATATCCAAAATTTTTCTGAAGGCCGTACTAAAGCAAGGGCGTATTTTTGCTATCTTTTTTCAAAAAACATCCAAAATAGATTACCGTCACTGTCTGTAGAGATGATAATGCCGCGCCTTTTAAAAATAAAGGCAGATTTAGAACATTGTGAGGGAGTTTATCTTCTTGATAGCCGCGGTGTTCAAATTTCACCGACATTTACGGCAACCAAGCAGATAGACGAGGATGCAGGAAAAATCAGAGCAGACAGAGCGTACTATTACCGTGCGGTAAGGGAAGGCAGATGTACGATAACTGATCCATACCCCTCTCTTATAACAGGAGAGTTGACCGTAACTGCGTCACAGCCTATTTTTGATGAGCATGGCGAGCTGAAATATGTGGCTTGTCTTGACATGCCGCTTGATGAAGTTATTAAAATTTCTCGTTCAAATACTCTTGATAAATTTTTTATAAACCTCTTTAAATACTCATATGCAATATTTGCATTTGCCCTTATTGCAGTTGCCATACTTCTGTTTTTTAAAGGGGTACAGAGCTTTTTTGTATATGAGATAACGCCTGACCATTTTGAGATAAAAGATGTTTTCGAAGCAACAATTTTATTAACACTCTCGTTGGCGATATTTGATTTGGCAAAAACTCTTATAGAAGAGGAGATTTTGGGCAGAAACAAAGAGCATAGCATTTCCGGACCGCATAAAACAATGGTTAGGTTTTTGGGTTCGATTATTATAGCTTTGTCTATTGAAGCGTTGATGCTAGTCTTTAAATTTGCAATAACAGATCCGGAAAAATTGCTTTATGCAATGTATATAGTCGCCGGTGTGGCAATGTTGCTCATAACTTTAGCGGTTTATATAAAATTTACTAAATTAAAGATTGAAGAATGATAGGGATTGTTGACTATAACATGGGAAATTTGGCAAGTGTTCAAAATGCATTTGCAAAGCTTGGCGCCGATACGGTTGTTGAGAGTAATCCAAAAAAGTTTAAAGATTATGACAAACTGATACTCCCGGGTGTTGGTGCCTTTGGTGATGCTATGGAGCATTTGCGAGAGAGAAATATGATTGACGCTATAAAAGAGTATGCAGCAAGTTCAAAGCCTATGCTTGGCATATGTCTTGGTATGCAGCTTCTCTTTGAGAGCAGTGAAGAGTTTGGAAACCATGAAGGTTTAGGGCTTATAAAAGGCAAGGTTGTGGCTTTTGATACGACTAAATTCAGTGAACCGCTCAAAGTTCCGCATATGGGCTGGAATAGAATGTTTACAAAAGAGCATCCGCTTTTTAAAGGTTTAGATGAGGAGCATTATCTCTACTTTGTGCACTCTTATCATGTTTTGTGCCAAAACGAAGATGATGCTATCGGCAAAACTGTATATGGATATGAGTTTACATCGGCAGTAGCCCATAAAAATGTTATGGGAATCCAACCGCATCCGGAAAAAAGCCATACCAATGGGCTTAAAATTTTGGAAAATTTTATCAATATAAAACTGTAAATATTAAGGAAAAAATGTATGACTTTATACCCGGCAATTGATTTAAAAGATGGAAAAGCTGTAAGACTTACAAAAGGTCTTATGGATAGCGCTAAAATTTACTCAGATGAGCCATGGATGCTAGTTAAAAAATTTGAAGAGATGGGTGCCCAGTGGGTTCACTTGGTTGATTTAAACGGTGCGTTTGCGGGTGAACCGAAAAACTTAGAGCAGATTATAAAAATCAGACAAAATTGCAATGTAAAACTTGAACTCGGCGGCGGTATAAGGGATGAAGAAACAATTAAAAAAATGCTTGAAATAGGGATAGATAGAATTATTTTAGGTTCAATAGCGGTTAAAGATTCAAAGTTTGTTAAAGAGATGGCAGCGAAATATCCTATCGCAGTAGGCATAGACGCGATTGACGGATTTGTAGCCGTTGAGGGTTGGGGTGAGGTCAGTTCTATGAGGGCGACTGATTTAGCAAGAAAGTTTGCAAACGCCGGCGTTGAAGCTATTATATGCACAGATGTAAGCAAAGACGGAACGCTTGGCGGAGTAAATGTTGATTTCACGGTTGAGATAGCAAAAGCAAGCGGAGTAAGCACAATTGCAAGCGGCGGAGTAAAAGATGAGAGTGACATTGAGGCTTTAGTGGCTACAAATATAGTAGATGGCGTAATTATAGGAAAAGCTTACTACGAGGGAACCATCGACTTAGCAAAGATGTTTAAACAATTTAGTTAAGTTTTACTTAATCGTAAAATAAATAAAATTTAGGTATCATTATTGCTTAAATTTGCAAATATTTAAAGAAAAGGATTTCATTTGAAATTACTTGTTGTTGATGATAGCTCCACAATGCGCCGTATTATAAAAAACACTTTGTCAAGACTTGGTCATGAAGATATACTTGAGGGTGGCGACGGTGTTGAAGGGTGGAATACTTTAGACAAAAATCCAAATGTTGATATGTTAATCACAGATTGGAATATGCCGGAGATGAACGGATTGGAACTTGTCAAAAAAGTTCGTGCTGATGCTCGTTTTAAAGATTTGCCAATAATTATGGTAACAACTGAAGGTGGCAAGGCAGAGGTTATAACCGCTTTAAAGGCCGGTGTTAATAACTATATTGTTAAACCGTTTACTCCACAAGTTTTAAAAGAGAAACTTGGTGCTGTTATGGGCATTGAGGTGTAATGCAAGAGCATTACTTTGAATTAGTTGTCAATATATCTTCTCATCACGCTCTTTTTTCAGATTTTTTAGCAGATACTTTACCGGTAGGTTTTGAAGAAACAGATACCGGTTTTATTATTAGAAGCGATGATGAGCTTGACACTATAATCTGGGGATTAGAGCAATTTACTGAGGCTTTACAAAAAGCTACGGGGCAAAGCATAGAGCTTGAGTGTAAGCAGACAAAACTCAAAAGCAGTGACTGGGTTAAGATTTATCAAGAGAGTATCCAACCGCTTTGTATAGATAAATTTTATATCCATCCTACTTGGGATGAGCCTAGCAAGGAGCTAATAAACATTGCTATCGACCCGGCCTTGGCATTTGGCACGGGACATCATCCAACTACTGCATCATCACTAAGAGCAATTGCTAAATATGTAAAAAAGGGTGATAGAGTTTTAGATGTAGGCTGTGGCAGCGGAATATTAGGTGTCGGAGCTATAAAGCTTGGCGCTGTAGTAGATGCTTGTGATACAGACATCGTATGTGTAGAAAATAGTGAGTTAAATGCACAGCTAAACTGTGTAAAATTTGAAAATTTATGGGAAGGTTCTTGCAGCCTTGCTAAAGAGAGCTATGATGTAGTTGTAGCAAATATAGTGGCAGATGTTTTAACATTTATAGCAAATGATTTAAAAGCTGTTTTGAAAAAAAGCGGAATTCTTATATTATCCGGAATATTAGACAAATATGAATCAAAAGTTTTGAAGTTTTATCAAGATTTTGAAATTCTAGAAAAGATAACCCAAGACGAATGGGTTACATTAATACTAAAGCAAGGCAAAAAATAGATATGCAAAACAAAGATAACAACAACAAAGATGATAATTTTTTTAATAAAAATCCACTGATTACTTTTGCAATATTTTCAGTAGTAATTATTTTACTCTTTAAAGCTTTAATGGGTGAAAACAGTAACTCAGGCGGTGAAGTTGTTGGAAGCAAGAGAGCAAAACAGATAAGTTACTCTGAATTGAAATCCTTAATAGAAAGCAAAGGTGTAAACAAAGTTGATATTGGACAGAGTTACATTAAAGCATACTCAACCGATAACTCTACTCTTTATACAACAAGGATTGTGCCAAGCGATGCTAAGTTAACTGAAGTGTTAGACAAACAGGGCATAGAGTATAGCGGCTTTAGCGAAACTAACTGGTTTACAGAGATGTTTGGATGGCTTTTTCCATTTTTAATTATTATAGCTATATGGATGTTTTTTGCCGGACGAATGCAAAAGAGTATGGGTAGCGGTATTTTGGGAATGGGTACTTCTAAAAAGATGGTTAATTCAGAAAAGCCAAAAACAAAGTTTGATGATGTAGCCGGTGTAGAAGAGGCAAAAGAGGAAGTTCAAGAGATAGTTGACTTTTTAAAATATCCAGGTCGTTATGTAGAGATTGGTGCGAAAATTCCAAAAGGTGTTTTACTGGTCGGTAGTCCCGGAACAGGAAAAACACTTCTGGCAAAAGCTGTTGCAGGTGAGGCAGAAGTGCCATTTTTCTCTGTAACCGGTTCAAGCTTTATTGAGATGTTTGTGGGTGTTGGAGCAGCTCGTGTTCGCGACCTTTTTGAGCAAGCTAAAAAAGATGCACCGAGTATAATCTTTATAGATGAGATAGATGCCATAGGTAAAAGCCGTGCAGCCGGTGCAAATATGGGCGGAAATGACGAGAGAGAACAAACACTAAATCAACTTTTAGCAGAGATGGACGGATTTGGAACTGATACGCCCGTTATTATTTTAGCGGCAACAAACAGACCCGAGATACTTGACCAAGCTCTTCTTCGTCCCGGACGCTTTGATAGACAGGTTTTAGTTGACAAACCTGACTATGAAGGGCGTATTAAAATTTTAACGGTTCATGTTAAGGGCGTTAAAATGGATGCAGATGTTGACCTTAAAGAGGTTGCTCGTCTAACAGCCGGTTTAGCCGGCGCTGATTTAGCAAATATAATTAACGAAGCAGCACTTTTAGCAGGTAGAAAAAGTCAAAAAACGGTAACGCAAAAAGATCTTTACGAGTCGGTAGAGCGTGCACTGGCGGGACTTGCTAAAAAATCTCGCCGTATCAATCCTAAAGAGAAAAAAATTGTAGCGTATCATGAGAGCGGACATGCGCTTTTAGCCGAGACAACCAAGGGAGCTAAAAAAGTTTCAAAGGTTTCTATTGTGCCTCGCGGTTTGGCAGCCTTGGGGTATACTCTTAACACTCCTGAAGAGAATAAGTTTATGATGCAGCAGCACGAGCTTTGGGCAGAGGTAGATGTTCTTCTTGGCGGTCGTGCGGCTGAAGAGGTATTTATCGGCGAAATTTCGACCGGTGCAGGAAATGATTTAGAGCGTGCTACTGATATTATTAAATCAATGGTTCAGACTTATGGAATGAGCGATGTAGCCGGACTTATGGTTTTAGAAAAAAGCAGACACTCATTTTTGGGCGGAATGGGTCAAACTACTAGAGAGTACAGTGACAAAATGGCGGAGAACATGGATGAATTCATCAAATCGTCACTTCAAAATAGATATAAAGATGTCGTAATTAGACTTCAAGAGTATAAGCCCGCTATTGAGAGTATTGTAAAGCTTCTTTATAAAAAAGAGAATATAACCGGTGAAGAGGTTAGAGGAATTATTACCAATTTTGAAAAAGAGAATAATTTAGTATCAAAAGTAAATATAGTCGTTGATGATATAGAAGAAGAGCTAAAAGCCGATGCTAAAATGGCAGAGAATGATAAAAATGTAAAGCAAGATAAAGAGGAATCAGATGAAAAGTAATCTTTTACCGATTGCAAGAGAGGGTTGGAACTACCTAATCGGGTCTATTGTACTGTTGTTAATTTTTAAATTTCTTAACTTTGAGTTTTTACAATTTTTAGCTTTTTTAGCAATGATGTTTTTTGTTTATGTATTTAGAAATCCAGAGAGACAAAATATGCTTTACCAAGAAAATAGCATAGTAAGTCCGGTAGATGGAACCGTTGTCTCAATTGAAGAACTGCATGACGAAGAGAATAGCGGATATAAGGTAGAGATAGAGGGTACTTATTTAAATGTATCTCTGCTAAGGGTTCCATTCACATCATCTTTAGAGCACATCGAGATACAAAGAGGTGCAAGACTCTCTGCAACAAGTCCGCTCTCAAAAAACATTAATGAAAATGCGGAATTGATTTTTGCTGATAAGAGATCATCAAATAAGATAAAAATCATACATAAGCTAAAACAGAGTTTTGAGACTATTGATATCGATATTATAAAAGCTCAAGATTTATTGCAAGGTACAAGATACGGTCTTATGATAAACGGAATAACTACAATCTATTTACCGACTAATTTTAGATTAAATGTTGGTTTAGGCAGTGAGCTTATAGCCTCAGAAACACTTATCGGATACTTTACCAATGAGAGTAAAAAGTAAACTTTAGTTTTGAGTTTGACTCTTATCAAACATTAGTTTATCAACATCAATACTAAAGCTAAAATATTCAGAGTTAAAATTGTTCTTATTTACTTTTGAGAGTTGAACTGTTGCTCCTTTGTTGTTTCTTGCTTCAAGATAAAGAAGACCAAGCGCATATCTGCTCTCTAGAAAATCAGGATTCTTCATTTTGGAGAGTTCTAAAAGAGCAATCGCATTTGAGTGATGATTTGCTGCAGTAGAAGCAACAGCACCTAAGAATAGAGTCTGAGAATCATTTACTTTTAGATTATCGATTAGATTATTATAGAGTGTATAAGACTCCTCATATGCTTTGTCGTAGAGTGAAGCAAGTGCTAAAGCGCTTGTTAATTCATGAGTTTGATTGGTTGTTGATTCAAGTGCTTGTTTTAACTGTTCTCTTAGATAGTATAGTTTTCCGGTTATTAGATTTTGTTGAGTATATAGATATCTCGTAACATGCGCACCAAAATATAGGTCGCTAAAATTAAATTTTTGGACTTTGAGATAGTTCATAACCTCACTTGCATATTTTACAGAGTTAAGTTTACTAAAGTGCGCATCAATATACATTATGTGCGGCAGTATCTCATTAGGAAGCAGAATTGTAAGTTTATTCGCCGATTTTTGCGCTGCTTCTATATCGTTTACTTTTAGAGCTATTATGATATCTAAAGCCAAATATAAAGGCTTCTGCTGATAATTTTTCTCTAGCCAATCAGTGGCTGAAATTGCGTTATCCTCACTAATAAAAAGCAGAGTTTTGTAGAGTTCTACATCTTCTGAAGGCTTTTCCTGAGAAACGGCATCTTTAACAATTGATGACAACTTCGAGCTCTCTTTATTGATAAGCTGAGAGCACATAATCGCATATATTCCAGATGTATAATTTTTTGCATCAAGATTATATGAGCGTAAAAAATGTTTATGCGCATCAACCATATTTCCCATTTGTGCATATGTAAGAGCTAAATTGTAGTGCAGTACAGAATGTTTGGGCTGAATTTCAACTAGCTTTTGCAGCAATTCATTTGCTTCTCTTAGTTTAAATGAGAGAGCATTTTTGATTGCTTTTACAATTCCTATATTTACATTTGAAGATGAAGAACTTTTTTCCAAATACTCTTTAGCAGAGTCTGTATTATCGATAAATATATTTGCAGTTCCTTTTCGAATATAATTTATAGTTTGATTTGCATTAAAAATTTTGTATGGTGAAAAATAGAATATTTTTTGATAATTCATCTCTTTTGAGTTGCTTATAAAGTTTCTATATCGTTTTTGTGCCAGTTCAGCATCAAAGAGAGAATCTTTTAAATTGACTTTGATTGGGTATGCTTTATAAACTTCTTCTTTAAAAATATCCGTAACATTCTCTATCTCTTTTGCTGCCTCTTGAATTTGACCGGCTTTTAGATTTATATATCCAATGGCAAGTTGAGATTCCATCGGTTTAATACCGTTTTTAATAGCATCTTGAAAATGTATTTTTGCCTGCTTTAAATCTCCGGTTCTTGCATAAAGCAAACCCAAACTAAAACTGTTTGTCGGAGATGAGTCTTTCTCAAGGCTCTCTATTGCTTTTTGATTATTATCAAAAAGAGCGTTTATTTTTGAGCTTAAATTATTTTGTACTTTTGCATACTCATTTGTAGTTGGATTTTTAAGTGCGCTAAGAGCTTCCAAATAGTTGCCGTTATAGTAGTTGATAAGCGTGTAGTAGTAAGAGTATAGAGGTGATTGTCTCTCTTGTGGTAAATAGGCATAAGCTAAATCAATGTAGTATCTAAAACCTTTTTCATTTTCTAGATGTAGTGAACAAACAGCCGCGTTGATGGCGCTTACACATCTTTTTTCATTATTTTGTATTGCTTTTTGAAATGAGTTTAGAGCTGTTTCATACTGTGCATCTTTAATCTGTGCAACACCAAGGTTATATGCAGATACGGCTTCGCTGAAGTGTGCTATTTTTTCATAAAGAGTGAGAGCCTCATTTTTAGAGCCTGTTGAGTAGAGATAGTCCGCTTTGGCTATCATATTTTCTATTTTACTTGGTTCTACTGTTTCTAAAGGCTCTTTTTCCAACTTCTCATTTGCGTTATCCATGGAGAGTTCAACAGGCTTTTTTGATTGTTTAAGCAATACTACTGAGATAACTGTTATTATTAAAACAAACACAACCCCAATGCCTATAAACAGAAGCTTTTTTTTATTTTTGGATGATGAATTTTCGTCTATTGTCGATTTATTTGAAGAGCCATTGTCGTTTGCAGCATCACTATCTTCAATGATAATTATCTCTTCTTCTAATCCATCAGCCATTATCTACCTTGTTATCGTTTCTTTTTCAAAGCAAAAAAAGTACCATAAAGATACTTTGTATTTCTCGAAAAAACTATGTTTTTCGAAGCTTTAGTGTGCAACATCAGTTAGCTTATATATGGCTCAAGTACCTTTGGAATCGTAATGCTTCCGTCTTCATTTTGAAAGTTCTCCATAATAGCAACTAAGGTTCTTCCAACAGCTAATGATGAACCGTTTAATGTATGTACAAAAGAGTTTTTATCTCCGTCTTTGTATCTTATTTTTGCTCGTCTTGCTTGAAATTCTCTAGTGTTAGAGACTGAGCTTATCTCTCTGTAACTATTTTGCCCCGGTAGCCAAACTTCCAAATCAACTGTTTTTGCTGCGCCAAACCCTAAATCACCGGCACAAAGGGTTACAAGGCGGTGTGGAAGTTCAAGTGCGCTAAGTAAATCTGATGCACATGAAACCATTTCATCAAAAATCTTATCACTATCTTCAGGTTTTGTAATGCTCACAAGCTCGACTTTGTGAAACTGATGTTGTCTTATCATACCTCTTGTGTCTCGTCCGGCTGCGCCTGCCTCTTTTCTAAAGCATGATGTATATGCCGTCATTTTTATCGGTAATTTATCGTGTGCTAAAATCTCATCTTGATAGAGATTTGTAACAGGAACTTCCGCTGTTGGAATCAAAAACAGCTCTTGGTCTTGGATTTTGTAGAGGTCATCTTCAAATTTTGGAAGCTGTCCTGTTCCCTCCAGCGCTGCTCTGTTTACAAGAGATGGAACACTAACTTCTTCAAAACCTCTTTTTGAGTTGAAATTTAGCATAAAGTTAATAAGTGCGCGCTCTAACTTTGCACCCATTCCAAAAGAGACGCTAAAACGGCTGGTTGCCAGTTTTACACCTCTCTCAAAATCTATCCACCCGTTTTGTTCAGCCAATTCCCAGTGCTCTTTTGGAGAGAAACTAAACTCTTTTGGAGATAAAACTTTTTTAATTTCTACATTATCGTTTTCATCTGCGCCATCCGGAACATCATCATCCGGTATGTTCGGAATTGACATAGCAAGAGCCTCAAGAGATTCTTGCTTTACTCTTTGAATCTCTAAGGCATCAGCTATATTGATTTTGTTTGCATCAACTTTTGCTTTTAGCTCACTTACATCTTTGCCCTCTTTTTTGTAAATGCCAAACTCTTTACTCATCGTATTTTGTGCTGCTTGTAAAGTCTCATAATCAACTTTTGCAACTTTTAGCTCTTCATTTTTTTTCTTCAAATCATCAAGAAGTTCAACACTCACGCCTTTGCGTGTAAGTTTAGCACTAACGCCCCCAAAATCTTTTTGTAGTAATTTTAAATCAATCATTGTTATCCTAAAAAATAAGTGGTGAAATTATATCAAAATAAACTATTTAAGCATACTATGACATCTATATGATAAAATACAACAATTTAGAAAAAGTAACAGGAAATTTATGCAAGTGCCATTTGATAATAATGTAATTCTTGATTCGCTTGAGCAGAGCATCTTTGTAAAAGATGTTAACTCCGTCTTTCTATTTGTCAATAGAGCATGTGCGCAATTGATAGGAAAAAAAGCTTCAGAAATTGTCGGAAAAAATGATTTAGATTTTTTCCCAAGAGAGATTGCTCTAAAATATCGTGATGATGATGCAACCGTTGTTCATGATAAAAAAGTAATAGATACTGAAGAAAATATTGTAATAAATAATCAAATACGAATAATAAGAACTATTAAAAAACCACTTTATAAAGGTAGTGAAGTTGTTGCAATAATTGGTATTTTTTGGGATATAACAAATGAAAAAGAAGAAAAAATTTATTATAAAAAGCTTCAATCCGGTCTTAAGCAAGCTCAAGCACTTGCAAATATTGGACACTGGGAGCTTGACCTACTTAAAAACACTCTATATTGGTCTGATGAGGTTTACCGCATATTTGGTCTTAAGCCGCAAGAGTTTGGTGCAACTTATGAAGCATTTTTAGGACATATACATCCAGAAGATGTGGCTTTGGTAAACAACGCTTACGCCACATCCATTAAAGAGAAGCACGGTTACTATGTTGAGCATCGCATTGTACGGAAAAACGGTGAGGTTGGGTTTGTTGAAGAGAGATGTGAACATGAGTTTGACGGTAATGGAAACCCGGTAAGATCAATCGGTACGGTTCACGATATAACAAGACGAAAAAATGCGGAAAATCAACTTATTTTGGCATCTGCTGTTTTTGAAAAGATGAATGACGGGGTTCTTATTACTGATGAAAAACAGCATATTCTCACGATAAATAGTGCATATAGCGCTATATCCGGTTACATGCCCGAAGATGTTAAAGGAAAAACTCCAAACACATTTAGCTCAGGTTGGCATGATAATATTTTTTATAAAGGTTTATGGGATGAACTTAATGCAAAAGGTCAATGGAACGGAGAAATTATGGACCGCAGAAAAAGCGGTGAGTTATATACTGCTGAATTAAATATTATTGCTTTGCACAATAAAGACGGTAAATTGACGAACTACATATCTATATTCAATGACATAAGTGAGAAGAAGCAAAAAGAGAATTTGATTCATAATCTTGCCTACTTTGACACACTTACAAATCTCCCAAATAGGGTACTGTTTCAAGAGCGTGTTATTAATATGATTCCGGCATTAAAACGAAACTCTAAAAAGATGGCTATATTTTTTATAGATATGGATAATTTTAAAAATATAAATGATACATTTGGGCATTTAACCGGAGATAAATTTTTGATTGAAGTAGCAAAATCAATCAAATCTCTTCTTCGTGAGCAGGATACTTTGGCACGATTAGGCGGTGATGAGTTTACAATTATACTCGAAGATGTCGAGTCAATTTTAGATATAGGCTTCGTTGCTGATAAAATTATTAGTAGATTTAAAGCGCCGGTTGTAATTGAGGGTAAAAATTTTTATACCGGTGCAAGCGTCGGCATTAGTATCTATCCTGATGATTCAGAGAGTTATGAAGGACTTGTAAAAGCTGCCGATACCGCAATGTATCAGGTAAAAGAGGCCGGAAAAAACGGTTATCAGTTTTTTACACAATCAATGAATGAGAAGATAACCCAGCGTGCACTCATAGAAAATGATTTGCGAAGTGCTATTGATAAAGAAGAGCTATTTTTAGAGTATCAGCCAAAAGTTAATCTGGAGACAAAGAGCGTTTACGGTATGGAAGCGTTGGTTCGCTGGAATCATTCAGATGTCGGTCTCATACGACCGGATAAATTTATTGGCATATCCGAAGAGACAGGACAAATAGTGCAGATAGGTTTGTGGGTTGCAAAACAAGCTATTGGTGACACAAAAGCACTTCATGATGAGGGTAAAAAGCTTACAGTATCAATAAATGTATCTAGCAAGCAGTTAAATAATGACTCTTTTGTTGATGATATTTGTGCCATTGCAGATGATATTGGGCTAGATAAAAGCTATATCGAATTAGAGATTACAGAGAGCCATATTATGAAGAGTGTTGATAAAGCACTCTCTATATTAAATGCACTATATGCAAAAGGCTTTAAGCTCTCAATAGATGATTTTGGAACCGGTTACTCATCACTTAGTTATCTTAAAAAATTACCCGCTAAAACTATAAAAATAGACCGTAGTTTTGTGCTTGATATCGATAAAGATGAAGATGACCGCTCAATTGTTGCGGCAATTATAGCAATGGCAAAATCACTAGGCAAAGATGTGATAGCAGAGGGTTCTGAAACCAAAGAGCATGTTGATGCGTTAAAGTTTTTACACTGCAACCAAATACAAGGGTACTATTTTAGTAAACCCCTAAGAATAGAGAAGTTTAAAGAGTTTATTGAAAATTTTAAGGGTGAGGGCAAATCAGTTTAAACTATTATGACAATATATCTTTAGCTAGTTGAAATTGGTTTGCAGTCATAAGATGAAGTTTTGGGTGAAGTGCTTTTAACTCTAAAAATAGTTTTTTACTAAGTTCAAATCCAACTCTGTACTCTTCATCCGCTCCTTTTTCATT
>MIBZ01000002.1 GCA_001829675.1 Sulfurimonas sp. RIFCSPLOWO2_12_36_12
AAGATGGGATTAAAATGAGTTCTTCATCTCTTCATTTTTTATAAGGCTCTGCTCAAAACATACGACTTGGTTTCTTCCGTGCTCTTTTGCATGGTAGAGCGATATGTCGGCGTATTTAATACACTTCCAAATACTCTCACTATCATCAGGAAACATAACAGCTCCGACACTAAGCGTTTTTGTAAATGTTTCAGAACCGGCTGAGATGACCTGTTTTGCAAAGTTCGTGCGAATCTTTTCGGCAACATCTTTTATATGTGCCTTATCGCAGTTGTGAAGAAGTACGATAAACTCTTCGCCGCCAAATCTAATAGGAACATCTGAGGAACGGATAGCCTCTTTTATTACCCTAGAAACAATTCTGATTGCTTCATCGCCGATATCATGCCCGTAAGTGTCATTAATCATTTTAAAGAAGTCTATATCTATCATCAATACTCCGTACGGCGTTTTGCTTCTAAGTGCTTGAGGAATCGCAGTTTCAGCAAACTCATCAAGATATTTGCGGTTAAACATTCCCGTTAATTGATCGACTCTTGCCATTTTATTGAGGATTTGCATCAGTTTTTTACTAACAATGGCCGGTTGCGCAGTAGCTATATAATCTTCAATAAGTCCAATTAAATTTCTAACTCTGTAACTCTCTTCTTTGTCTTGCGTTACAACGGAGATTATAAGATTTAGCTCATTTGAGATTGAGTATGGGATACAGAGATATTGTAAATCCGGCTTATTAAATTTACTGCATGTATTATCAAAAATTGTGGAATCAACTATGCTGTTTATGCGGTCAGCGCGACACTGTCCATCAACTAAATCGCAGTGACAGCCGTTTACGCTATACACAACTTTTTTAATTCCGCTGTGAGTATCTGCTTCTATGATGGAAAAATCTTCAATTTTAAACTTATTTATAAAAACATAAGCAAGCCTATCGTAGATATCCTCTAAGTTTTCATCATGCTCTATTGTTTGTTTAAATTTGTAAATTTCAGAGAGTTTGTCAATAGTATCGTTTATATTTACAAGCGGGTCATGAGAAATCTCTTTGTTTTTGTTTTGAACAAATATATAGACTTTTTTATCAATTTCATCAAAAACTTTTTGTAATTTTTCAAGCAGAGAGTTAAGCATTTGCGCAACGGCTTTGCTTTCGCTTAAATCTCCGCCGTCAACCCTTCCTGAATAGTTGCCATTATATGCCGCTAACATTACATCTCTGATAGAGTAGAAAATATTTACATATGGTTTTAGAAATTTATTTACAACCAAAAGTACGGCAAACATTATAAGCAGGATTAAAATTGCTGTATATCCAACCGTTGTAAAACTGCTTCCTCTGACATCGCTAATGTCTATAACCATGCTGATTGTTCCTAATACCTCACCCTCTTTGGCATCATGACATGATAAACAATTCGCTGCACCAAATGCGGATGCGGTAAATGGTATAGTCATACGCATTGTACTTTTAGTTGCGGTCTCTGTCATCTCCTTTTCTATTTTTCCGGAACTGAGCACTCTTTTATCTATCTCATCACGAGCAATTTCGCTGTTAAAACCCTCTCCGTACTGTTTTATAACAGTCGGTGAACGGGCAATCCACAATGCACTGATATTTTCAATATTTTCAATTTGGTCAATAAAATAGTGGCGTTTATCCATTATGCCATTAACCATATGTGCCGTTAAACCGCTTTTAACAACTTCGGCAGTCAACATAGCTCTTTTTTCTGCGCTCTTTACACCAAAATCTCTAAAATTTAATGAAATAATTATAATCATTGCAATAAAAAATGTTATAAAAAGTCCAGATAAAACCAGCGTAACTTTTTGTCTTGTGCTCATAAGGGCACTCCTGTGATGTAATAATTTGTATCTTATGTAATTTAATTGAGGATTATAACATAGAGTTTTTTATCTCTGTTGCATTATTTTGCAAATAAGTGTTATTGTGTCATAATAAAAGCCAGATATAAATTTTGGGGAGTTTTTTTGATGTCAGTTTTTCATAAATTTTATAATCACGCGAGGTTTTTTATAACATCGTTTATAGATAAAGACTTAACTTTTTATGCTGCCAGTTTAAGTTTTTATACAATCTTTACTATGATTCCGCTTCTTTTAATTGTACTTACTCTTTTTACTTCAATGCCTAGTTTTTCAGACTACTATGTAAAAATGCAGGAGTTTATTTTTTCAAACCTTATGCCTGTAAATTCTGAAGCTTTAATGGGGCATATAAACGGATTTTTACAAAATTCAGTCGAGATGAGCATGATTAGTTTTGTTGCGGTTATCGTCTCTTCACTTCTATTTTTTCAAAACTTTGAGTATATTGCAAATAAAATTTTTCGCGCAAAAGAGAGGGGCATTTGGGACAGTGTGACAACATTTTGGACACTCCTTACCCTTACTCCCATAGGACTTGGGGTCTCTTTTTATATAACGGGATATGTTGCTTCTTTGATGGCAAGCAATGAGTACACTTCTGCTATTGATATCCTCCCGTTTGTTCCGCATCTTATCATTTGGGCGCTTTTTTTTCTAATATTTCAAATCTCTGCAAATACTAAAATCCACGCAAAAGCTTCCTTGATTAGTTCATTTGTAACAGCTGTTATTTTTAGTATTGCAAAAAATTTGTTTATCTATTATGTTTTTTATAACAAAGCTTATGAAACAATGTACGGCTCGTTTTCTATTCTTATGTTTCTGTTTTTATGGATTTATGCTTCATGGATTATATTTGTTTACGGGCTTAAGTTATGCTACATTATAAATCGCGTATATGAAAATAAAGCTCGAAAAGAGGGTTAAAACCCATATGCCTGTTTTGCTCCATATTGCCACAAAAGAGAGTGCTGCGTGGAGTAAAAATAGATAAAAATTTAGTTCTACTTTTGTTCCGTCTTCACCCAAAACCAAAAGCCACTCAAAAAAAGTATCAAAAAAATCTCCAAAACCGATTATATGCAAGAAGATGCTAAGCGGATAAAAAGGGGCAAAAAGTATGGCAAGAATAATGGAAAATGGGTGGTAGATACTGAAATTTTGAAAAATAAAGAGTGAAACCGGCAGCATAAAGAGATAAACAAGTACCGAAATACCTATAATTTGCCAAAGTAGATTCAGGTTTTTGAAGTGAATCAAAAACAGAAATATATAAAAAACTCCGCCTGCCGAGAGCCAAAAGCCAAGCGAAAAGGCAAGCCGCGGAAAAAAAGCAAGAAGCAGCAAAATCGTTACAAGGAGTGTCTGCATGGAGAAGATTTCAATACCCCTGTCGTAAAGCACAAACCCGACAACGAACATCCCAAAGGAGCGAACCAGCGATGGCGGTGAATCCAAAAAGAGCATGTAGGCAAAAAGCACACTCACGACTATAATAAAAAGGTCTATTTTTGAGTTTCTATATGGAAAAAATCTGTTTTGTGCAAATTTATAAATCGGCTTTAATAGAAAATAGAGCAGCAGACTTAAAATTCCAAGATGAAATCCGCTGATTGCGACTATGTGTGAGACTCCGAGATTTGAAAATTTGTTCTGTATATCTTGTTCTACCGGAGCATTTGTGTAGAGTGCCTGATAAACATTTGCAACGGTTTTGTTCTCATGCGAGGAGGCGATGTATGAGTCGAGCTTCTGTTTTGCGCTTCTATTGTCTTTTATATTTATAATTTTGCTTTTTGCATAAAAGTTAGTAAGATAGCCGTAAAAGTCTAAGTTTGAACTCCAAATTTCAAGTTCCAACTTTTTATCTTTGACATCTTGGAGCGATTTTTTTGCAGTAGTATAAAAAGTAAGTCCATCTTCGCTTTTTAATTTTAGCACCTGATATGTTCTGTTGTTTTTGCTTTTTGTGTACTGTTTTAATACTGTGGCTTCAATAAGCGCTGAATCAAAGCGCGTAAACTCCGAAAAGTTTTTGTACTCTAGAAAAAGTGAAACAAGGAGGATGAGCGAAGATGCAGAGATAAAGAGGAAAAAGTCTCGTTTTTTGTTAAATAACGAGACTCTCTCTATCATCTATTTAGAGGGGCGGCATGGAAATCGTGTCATTTCCAAAACCTATATTTGCAGAGCGGGTATCTACATTTTCATAGATTGTCTCCACACCTTTTGCATAAGGAGTGCCATCAACAAATTTAGTCAATTTTTTCTGGAAAATAAGTTTTACATGTCCTGTCGGGCCGTTTCTCTGTTTTCCGATGATAATCTCGGCATCCTCATTTTCCTTCTCTTCATATGTCGGTTTAAACTCTTTGCCCTCTGCTTTTGCTGCTTTTTCGCGCTCTTTTTCCTCTTTGTAGAGGTAAACATCGTCACGGTAAACAAACAGAATAATATCAGCATCTTGTTCAATAGAGCCGGACTCGCGAATATCGCTAAGCATCGGTCGTTTGTCGTTTCTGCTCTCAAGACCGCGGTTTAGCTGAGATAGTGCGACAATCGGCATATTTAGTTCACGAGCAAGCATTTTAAGTCCGCGAGATATTTCTGAGACTTGTATGTGCCTGTCTTGATTACCTATACCGCTCATAATTTGGAGGTAGTCGATTACCGCTATCTCTATTTCCGGGTGCTGATTTTTTAGTTTTCTAAGTTTTGAGCGAAGCTGATTTATGTTTATGCTGCCATGGTCATCAACATAGAGCTTGGCACTGTTCATTCTGTCTATAGCCCCGTTTAAAGAGCTCCACTGGTCATCATTCATATCTCCGACTCGGAGTTTTTGAAGAGGTATGGAAGTTTGGATAGATAGAAGTCTTAGCATTAGCTGTTCTGCGGGCATCTCAAGCGAGAAAAATGCCACCCCTTTGCCTTTTGTGATGAGGTTATTTACGGTGTTTAGTATAAAAGATGTGTTGTGTGTCACAGTCATATCTTCAAGCAAAAAGAGATGATTTCCATCTATTGTAAATCCGTAATAATCATCAACTTTATCATACTCGATTTTTATACCCGTATGTTGAAAATTACGCTTAGCAATAAGTTCTCTAGCTTTTTTTCTTTTGATTTTTGTAGGAATTTTGTCTAAGTCTCCGACAATTCTAAGTCTGTAAACATCACATTCATAATCAATTTTTTTAATTTTTGCTTTTTTAACTTTAAATGAAACTCTAAAGCCCAAAGAATCAGCTAAAAATTTTATCTCTTTTGCAAGGTTTTCATTTTTTTGAACTATTTCAAAAACATTAAACTCTTTGTCGTAGTAACCGTCACTGTCGATGAGTCCAGCTAAAAGTTCAAGTCTATTTATTTGGCTGTTTTGTAGATAGATATGCGGAATATGTTTATTTTTTAAAATACCTAGCTCTCTTAGTTTTGCTTGCAGAGAATTGTCTTCAAATTTTGAAATACCTCTCTGTCCTGAAGTTATTCCATAAACTGGACATCTGTCTTTGGAATTTTGCTTTGTAACTTGTAGGTTTAATTTTTTTGCGTAAGAGTTTAAATAATCAACAATCTCACTATCTTGTGTTGTGATGTTTACACTCGAACTGTGCCCATCGCCGAGCCAAAGACCAAGAAAATAGGGCTCAATTGTTAAAGGTTGCTCTTTAAAATCTATAGCTACCTTATAGCCTTTGTAGTTTGAGTGAAATTTGTCTGACTTTTCGTTGTACTCTTTTATGGATATATTTAAAATATCTCCATTTTTATGTTTGTATTCATTTCGGCTTCGTTTAAGAGAGAGGATATGACTCTCATTGACGCGGTAATTAATCCCTTTGTTTTGTCTAACCCAATACATTTTTTCTCTGCCGCGAGCAAGTGAAAACACATTTCTTGGAGTTGAATCATCACCCATAAGTTGATCTCCAACTTCTATATCTTCAACATTTTTGAGTGTTCCATCAAACATCACAACCTTGGTTCCTCTTCCAAGACATTTCCCCATCGCTGGCCTTGCCGCTACAATTACCAAATCGCCTTTTCCGAAACCGGTTGTCATTTTGTTTAACTCGTGAAATCCGGTATCAACTCCGACTAAGATGTTGTTTCCGCGAGACTTCATCTCTTTGATGTACTCCATGGTGTCAAAAGTCATCTTCGGAGAGTCTTTAAAGTCGCTTGTCTGGTTGTCTTGAGTTATTTCGTAAAGTTTTTTTTCTACTATATCGATAACTTCGGCACTTGTAAGCTCCTCTTCTACCGTAACCCTTTTTATCTCGGTTGTTAGTGTTAAAAGATGTCGTTTTAATGATTTGTCTTTTATCTCATCAACATAAGCTTTTGTGTTTGAGATGGGATTTGCCGAGAGAATTTCAAGCATAACGCTCTCATCAAATTTTTTCATTTTAATGAGCTCTTTTTTTATAAACTCCTCATCAATCGGCTGGTCTTTTTGTAAAAGCAGAGTCATAACTTTGAAGATATCTTGATGGGCAGGAAGATAAAAATCATCTCTTTTTAATGTAGTGCTAAGCTCATCAAATTGGCTTGGCTCAAAAACTATTGAACTTAAAATACTTCTCTCAAAAGCTAAATTGTATAAATTATCGTGCATCAGTTTATCTCTTTCGCCATTTTTTCAACTTCTTCTACAAATCTATCTACAAGTTCATGCTCATCCAGATTGGCAACAACTTCGCCTTTTACCATGACAAGACCTTTTCCTTTGCCGTATGCGATGGCTACATCCGCATGGGCAGCTTCGCCTATGGCATTTACCACACATCCCATAACCGAGACATTAAGCGGTGCTTTGATATGAGCTGTTCGTCTCTCTATCTCGCCAACCGCACTCACCAAATCCGCTTCGATGCGTCCGCATGTGGGGCATGAGATGATATTAAGACCGTCTTTTGCTGCACCGCTGTCTTTGAGTATTGCTCGTGCAACGGTTATCTCCTCTTCAAGCTCTCCGGTGATTGAGACTCTCATTGTATCGCCGATACCATCAAGCAAAAGTGCGCCAAGACCTATGGCGCTTTTAACTGTCGCGTGAAACAGCGTTCCTGCCTCCGTAACCCCAAGATGAAACGGATAGCTGTTTTTTGGACGAAGCATTCTGTATGCATCAACCGTTCTCTGCACATCGCTGGCTTTTAGAGAGATTTTAATATCATCAAACCCTAAATCTTCAAGAAATTTAATGTTGTACTCGGCAGAAGCCACCATTCCCTCGGCGCTCTGTCCATACTTGTCCAAAAACTCTTTTTCCAAACTCCCTGCATTTACGCCGATTCTAATTGGGATATTTCGCTCTTGACAAGCTTTTACAACCTCTTTTACACGCTCTTTTGAGCCGATATTTCCCGGATTTATGCGTATGCAGTCAACTACCTCTGCGGCAATAAGCGCGAGGCGGTGGTTAAAGTGAATATCTGCAACAAGCGGGAGTGAAATACGGTCTTTTATCGCTTTGAGTGCAAGGGCATCTTCCATCTGAGGAACGGCAACGCGAACTATGTCGCATCCGGCAAAATGGAGCCTTTTTATCTGCTCAACCGTAGCTGCAACATCGGAGGTTTTTGAGTATGTCATCGACTGTACAGAAATAGGGGCATCACCGCCAACTGCTACAGTGCCGACAAATATTTTTTTAGTTGGGTATCTTTTTATCATAAGGAGATTTTATCTCTTTTGGTATAAAAAAGTGCTTTGGTTATCTCCTCATGCAAAGCGCATGAAGAAAAAAAATAGTTAAAATTTAAAATCCAGGTTTGTGTAAATATATCTTCCCGGTTCGTTAAGAAGCATAGTATTCGCTCCTCCGCTTAGAAGTATTAAATCAACATAAGAGTTTGATTGGACATAAGTTTTGTCAAACATATTGTTAACTCCTAAAGTAAAATCAACATTTTTTGTAAAGGCATGTTTTACTTTTGCGTTAAAAATTGCCCAACCGCTTAGCTCTTGTTCGCCGCTATTCGAGTCAATATCACTCCAGTTATCAGAGGCTTGCATCTCAATGGTAGCTACGCTTTTGTTCATGTACTCATAGTTTAGAGCTATATTTCCACGAAGAGGCGCTATATCTGCCAAATCTTTATCCGGTTGTGTTGCACTGTTCTCTTTTTTACCTTTTTTATATGAAGCGCTCATGTCGATTGTAATCTCATCGGTTGCAAAGCAAGAAGAACTTATTTCAACACCGTAAACTGATGCATCTATATTTTCAAAAGTGTAAGTTGTCGGTGCGGTATGTTTAAGATAGATATAATCTTCTAACATCGAATAAAAAGTTTTTACTTTAAATTCCATTAAATCATTTTTCAATTCATACCCTAAATCTACCTCTCTGTTTTTTGTCTGTTTTAACTCTTGGTTTCCTGTAATATTATCAACTACCGGATAGAGCTCTCTTGCGTCCGGTACACGAGAAGATGAACCAAAACCTAAGAAGATTTTATTCTCTTTGTCCAAACTATAGGTTGTAATGATGTTTGCGTTTAAGGCATTGTAGCTGTTTGAGTGTTTTGTTGCGTCATCAGGCGTAATCTCTGTATCATCAACCCTAACACCGGTTTCAACTTTAAAATCACCGAATGATTTTTCTATCTTTGCAAACAGAGCGCTGTTTTCTGTTTCTGTATGGGTTAAACTTATTCCCATAGGTGTAACAACTCCGGTTGCAACATTGGTTGAGTATTTTTCACCCTCCCAAGTTCTTCTGCTTCCATCAAGACCAACTAAGAGTTTAAGACCATCAAACTCAAAATTGTTTTTAAGTTTCAAGCCCTGCATAGATGTTTTTAAGTGGTTTGTTGAGTATGAAACTGCGCCGCTGTTTCTATATCTTGTGTCCA
>MIBZ01000003.1:0-11113 GCA_001829675.1 Sulfurimonas sp. RIFCSPLOWO2_12_36_12
TTCCCCTTGTAGATATATAATTATAAAATTTTTTATATTAGTATCCTACATAATAATTTCAAAAAGTTTTATTAAACATTGCTTAAAATTTAATATTACAAAGGTTTTATTTAAATTGTTAAAGTTTGTTATGGAATATTTAGGTCAAAATCTTTCATATATATTATACTAATGCCCTGTCCCGTCTCTTTTACATCCACATCTATTCTTAGAGATTTATTTAAGCTGTACTGCAATATCAGACTAGAAATCTCATCATTTTTATAGACTATACGGATTTTTTTATTAAACCGCGTACCTATTTCGTACCCTAGCGTACCCTCTTTGTTTGTCAAAATATTTAAAGTATCAATGTTTACGCCTGTTGTTTCATTGAGCACTTTTTTCAAACCTGTTCCGAGCAAAAGAGTATTTAGTGCTGTTTTTGATGAATCTGAAGTCGCATTAAAAACAGAGGATGCACTGCCGTCAAAAAGTATATATGAGAGTATGTCGTTTTGGCTCATAGCAGGTTTTGAAGAGAGAATAATAACCGGTGAATTGAGTCTATTTGTTATATAAATCTCAATTTCAATATTATCAATTGTTTTAAAATGTAAATTCAGGTTTAAGTATGGGTTTATCTCTTTAGTGCCATAAAGGTAGACTTCACTCTCTTTAAGCTCAAAATTTTTGTCTCTGATATTTACCTCACCGTTTTTTATATTTAAAACACCGAATATTTGCAGATACGAGCCCATCTCTTGATAGAGTATTAAATCCGGAACAAAAGTTGCAGATATATCTTTTGCCTTGTACTTTATGGGTTTTATGGATGTTAGATGTATATTTATCTCTCTATTATTTTGTTGCTCCTGCTCTTTTATATCTTGAATTATTATAATATCTTCATCGGTAATCGTATAATCTTTTTTTGGCTCATATGTAATCACCCCATCTAAAATTTTTAACTCGCCATCAACATGTTGTTTTCCGTCAGCCTCAATGCTGGCTTTTAAGTCCACCTTAAAAGTTACATTCGCATCTTTGGATTCATAATGAAAATTATCGCTTTTTATCGAAAAATCAGCGCTCATATCCGCCGTTTTAACCAAACCTTTTAGAAGCACATTATCATATATCCAAAACTCTCTAAACTCAATATTCGAATCGGAATTAAACACAATTTTAGATGCTTTTTTTGAATAGATTCTGCGGTTTTGCACACCTATGTTATATTTTTTTAGCGTAAACTCGTTCTCTTTGTAAAAAAATTCAAACGAGTTGTCTATGTCGGAGAACGCTCTTTTTGAGTCAAGCCTAAGTGTGTATGTCGGCATCTCAACTTTTGAATACGCCTCCAGAGCATCTTTAAATGTTATATCTGTTTTGGCGGCTATTTTGGCATCAAAAAAAACATTTAAGGGTTTTATATCAATCTCTTTTAGAAATGCATTTACTGAAGCTATCTTTGTCGCTACAAAGGCTGTTTTGTTCTCTATATCCGAATCAAACTCAAAATGGGCAGAGCCTAAATCTGCAAAACCTTTTACTTTTGCTTCGTTGCCGGACAAAACCAAAGATAATATGTCCGAATTTATATGTAAAAGAACATTTTTATTTTTTTCATAGGCATAAAGGTTGAGTTTAGAGAATCTTTTAAGATTGTAGTTTTTATATTTTAAATACTCATCCTTTGGGTAGATTTTTGCCTGTAAAAAGGTCTCATCAGCATCTTTTAAAATCTCTGCATCAAACTTTGCATAGATAGTATCTCCGCCAAGAGAAAAGCTTTTAAAATCCTGCGTTAGAAGAGTTAGAGAGATATCTTTTGCGTTAAAGAGAGCTTTTGTCGTGTTGTTCTCATAATCAACTTTTATGGCAAACTCATCAAACGGAAGTCTGTTTTTCTCGTTTATAATCTCTGCTTTTATATCTGAGGTCACTTTTTTATTTTTATCAACAAGCGTGCTTTGGGTAACGACTGCTTCATACTCTTCATATTTGGCTCTATAATTTGTTTTGAGCGTAAAATTTTCTTTATCTATACTGTATGAAAAATCAAGCTTAACATCTTCTGCTGCAAGCTTTGGGATACTTTTAATCCCAACATTTTTCAGATTTGTTTTTAGATTGATTTTTTTAGAGTTTATATCCACATCAACCGCCAAACTCTTTGGCATATATGTTAAAAAATCAATATATTTGGCACTGGTCTCATCTGAAATCAAGAGAGATGATTTTGCCCTCAGTGCATCTGCCTTAACCTCCCCTCTTAGCTCCAAATCGCCGTATTTTGAGTTTAATTTTAGATATATCTTCTCAATATCTACCACCTCTCTATAACTGAGGTTTGAGCCGTCAAAGTCAAAATGTGCTCTCTCACCCTTGTAAACTAATATCGCGTCGCTTAACTCAATATCTGATATATTAAATGCGATGTTTGATGATGCCTCTGAATCCAAGAGCTTATCTAAATCTATAAAAACTCCCTCAGCACTTAGTGAAGCAATCCTCGGCGTAGGTCTTATAAGTGATAGAAAGTTATATTTGATGTTTAGTTTTTTTGCTTTTATGCTCTCTTTATATCTAAAATCTTTAATCTCAACACCGTTAAACAAGGTTCCCTCTAGTGATGAGTACTCAACAGAGAGCTCTTTTAAATATTTTTCTGCCAAAAAAGGGGCAACATCTTTTTGAAAAAATATAAAAACCAATATTAAAGCTGTGAGCAGAAAAATTTTTGTGCTAAGTTGAAGAAAAAAGTATATTTTTTTTATCAAAATAGCTCTCCGATATGAAAGTGTACAGCGTACTGCTTTGTAGGATTTTTAACATCAAAGCCAAAATCAATTGCGATTGGACCAATCGGCGTCTTATAGCGAAGACCGAATCCCGCACTATGATACCCATGACCATACTCAGGAATATTACTATCCCCGATATAGGTGTTATCATTAAATACAACACCGCTAAAATCACCGTAAATTTTAAATCTCAGTTCGGCTGTGAGCTCTAAAATAGAGTTAAAGCCTATCGGGTCGCCGAGAGCGTTTGTGGTGCCCAGCTCTCTATAGCCGTATCCTCGATTGCTGTACATTCCTCCCGCAAAAAAACGATAAGATGTCGGAACATCGCCATCAAACAGCTTTAAAACCCCATAAGTTCCCTTTATGGCAACAATACTCTTCTGTAAACTATGAATATAGCCGCCGCTTGCTTTTAGTTTATAGTAAGTTGCATCCGAGAGCTCACTCTTGGTTGAACCCATAACTTCACCGTTTACAAAATAGCCGCTAGTTGGATCTAAAATCTTATCTCTTGCATCATAGCTGTACTCTAGCTTTGGAGATATTACAAAAAGATGAGTTGTAGGAAAAAGTGTCTCATCGCTGCTGTCGTAAGTATTTATTTTATCAAAAACTATGCTCTCTTTAAAAATATGGGTAGATTTTTTTTGCTTTAGATAGATGCTGGAAAAAAATTTATACTCTTTGAAACCTTCAAATATTTCATTTTCATAACCTGTTTCAAAACCGGTAAAGTTTTTGTTCATCAGCGGCATATCAAAATTTAATTTTACATTTTGCCTTATCTGCGCAATTCTTGTTTTTAAGCTTAATGTTTTTAAATTTCCTAAAAAATTTCTATTTGTAACACCTGTTGAAACCATGGCACCCTCATCACTGCTTGCGCCTACACCAAACTCAAACCTTAGCGGTTTCTCGTTTTGAATTACATCTACATTAACATCTACAATATTTTCATCCACTACATTCGTATCTATGATTGCCTTAGAAATCCCCTCGTAAGAGTAGAGCTCCTCGTAACTTCTATCTATTTTATTTACAGAAAAAGGTTCATTCTCATCTATGTATAAAATTGATTTTACAATCTCTTCATCTATATCTTTTGGCGGATTTACTTTCACTTTGCCAAAATAACATTTTTTATTTTGAGCAGATTCATATTTCAGGTAAGCTTCGTTTAACTCTATATCAATCCATGCTTTGGCATCAATAGAGGCGTTACAAAAACTTTTATTTGCATAAAGAAGTCTTATCTCTTTTTTGCTTTGGGTAAATTTAGTTGCATCAAAAATATCACCGACTTTAAAAGGTATATTTTTGCTTAAATCTAAATCTGAAATATTTGAAATATTCTTGACTATTATCGGGGATTTTTCTTCTATTTTTATGGTGATGAATTTATCATTTTTAAGATAGATTACATCTGCATGGAAAAAACCTTTTGTTTTATAATAGTCTTTGATTGTTTGTGTGATTAAATCTATTGTTTTTGGTTCAATTGAGGGATTTTCTATATAAAACTCATAAAATGACGGCTCATACAAATCAAGGGAGCCATAAAGTTCACTTGAGCTTATTTTAACATTGCCATCAAAAAAAAGCTCAAGTTTTTCTCCATAAAGAAGCGTCGAAAACAAAAGAAAAATTAAAAACTTTTTTTTCAACTCGACTCCAAACTTCAGAAAGTCGCTATTTTAGCTCTGTTAGAGCCTCTATAACTTCATCTAAATTTTCTAACGGGATATGAACTTTCCACTCAGGCTCATCCGTGTTTCCCGCTAAAGATATACCAATGCTCGCAACGCTGTGACTTCCCTTTCCATAAGGCTCATCTATCTTTGTTATTGAGATAACACCTTTTTTTGTTCCATTAAGTGCAATTGTTTTTGACATGTAAATCCTTTGTTTATATTTATTGTTTTATTAGTCTAGCTATTTTACCCTGAAGTTTTAACCATAGTCTGTGTTCCATAAGCGGAAATCCTGCAAATGTTAAGCCGCTTTCATTAATACTCTTTGTAACTCCGCTTCTTGCAGCCATGGTCGTAAAAGGAGCAATGCTAAGATGTCCTGCCGTAGCGCTCTGTCCGCCCATTACAACATTTCTTCCCATCGTAGTTGAGCCTGAGATACCAGACTGGGCAACAAGAACTGAGTGTTCGCCTATGATACAGTTATGTCCGACTTGAACAAGGTTGTCAATTCTGACACCATATTTTATAAGCGTAGTACCAAAAACTGCCCTATCTATGGTAGTTGAGCTTCCAATTTCTACATTATCCTCTACTACGACATTGCCGTTTTGGTAAATTTTTCTATGCTCTCCAAGTTTGTTGGTCGCGAAACCAAAACCGTCACTTCCGATTGTCGTGTTTGCGTGTATTATGCAGTCGCTTCCAACCTTGCAATCTCTGTATATGGTTACGCTCGGATATATTATAGTGTTATCGCCTACTACTGCATTTGCGCCGATGTAAACATGTGCCATAATGGTGCAATTTTTACCGATTACCGCACCTTTTGCGATCTCGGCTTTTGGAGAGACTACTGTACCCTCGCCTATTTGCGCCTCTGAGAGAGCATCGTCTTCAATAGGAGGAGCAAAGTGTTTTGAGAGCGTTGCCATCTCCCAGTACGGGCTATCAACAACTAAAGCAATGCAACCTTTGGGAACGAACTCTTTTGTAGATTTATCGACTATTATCGCACCGGCATTTGTATTTTGGATATCTTTTATATATTTTGAGTTTGCTACAAATGATATTTCACTCTTTGAGGCATTTTTTAAGGTATTCATCTTGGTTATATTAAAACTCTCGCCAATAAAATCACTATTTATTATTTTTGATATTTCTTTTAAATCCATCGTTTAACTCCTAGTCGTTTAGCTTTGCAATTTTTGCTTGAACTCTCTTCCAATCTCTGTGGTTCATAAGCGGATAGCCGCTATAAACTCCGCCGCTCTGCGCGATGCTTTTTGTAATACCGCTTCTAGCCGTAAAAGTAGAAAACGGAGCAATATTTATATGGTCGCTAAAAGCACTCTGCCCGCTTACAACGCAGTTTCGCCCTAGCTTTGTTGAACCGCCGACACCTGTTTGAGCAACAAAAATACAGTACTCGCCAATATCGCAGTTATGTGCAATATGGATGAAGTTGTCCAGTTTTGTGCCTTTTCTGATTATGGTAGAGTTAAAAACTGCCTTATCTATTGCGCAGTTAGCACCAATCTCTACACTGTCTTCTATGATAACATTTCCGTTTTGGTATATTTTGACATGCTCTCCCTCTTTTGTGTGAGAAAAGCCAAACCCGTCAGCTCCTATAACCGTTCCTGCATGAATAATACAATCTCTTCCTATGACACAATCTCTATAGATAGTTACATTGGGATATATAACCGTATTATCTCCCACAACCACACTGGTACCTATATAAGCACCTGCCATGATTGTCACATTTGAGCCTATTACCGCACCGTTTTCAACTTTAGCCATAGAGTCTATGTAGCTGTCGGAGCCTATTTTTGGAGACGGAAGTTTTATATCTATCGGTTTTTTATTAAAAAGTTTTGTTATTTGCGCCATTGATATTGAGACATCATCACAAACAATATACGATGAATCTTTCGGAAGATGTTCTATCAGAGTGTTGGTTATTAAAAAGGCTTTTGCTTTAGATAGAGACAACTGTGAAGAGTATTTTTTATGAACCCCAAATGATAATTGTGAAGGTGAAGAGAGGTTTAACTCATTCATTGAGTCAATCTCCAAATCTTCACCGATAAATGCAAGTTTTAGATGTGATGCAACACTGCTAAAAAGCATACCCTATCTCTCTAGTGCAACGGCACCGCTTCTTACAATCTCTTTTGGGTTATATTTATTTATAATTTTTAAAAAGTTATCAACCCTTTTAGGCTCGTCTGCAACCATAGCAATGATAACATTATCGCCGACATTAACAATCTTGCCGTTATAAGCGGCACATAGAGTTGCTATATCTGTAATATTTTCAGATACCGAAAACTTGATTAATGCCATCTCTTTTTCTACCAAATCAGCATGTTCATATACTTTCAAAACCGGTATAAGCTTATGAAGCTGTTTTGTAATCTGCTCTATAACTCTTATTGAGCCCGATGTTACGATGGTAAGTCTTGAATATCTGCTATCAGGAATCGGAGCAACGGTAAGTGATGTGATGTTATACCCGCGACCGGAAAAAAGGTCGGTAATACGAGACAGTACACTTGCTTCGTTTACCACAATAACGGAGATAACTCTTCTTGCGTTTTCATCTTGCATTATTTTTTCTCCTTCTTCTCTAATAGCATCATATTAAACAGCGAACCGCCTGATGGAACCATCGGCATAACATTCTCCAGTCTCTCTATAATAACCTCTATGAATGCAACGATATTCTTCTCCACTGCATCTTTTAGGGCAGCGTCAAACTCCTCTTTTGTGTTGACTCTGTAACCGATACCGCCGAAGGCTTCTGCAAGCTTCACAAAATCGGGCTGAACGCTCAAATCAGTCTCGCTGTGTCTTTTGTCATAAAAAAGTGTCTGCCACTGGCGAACCATTCCAAGGTAGTTATTGTTCAAAATAATGTTAATTACAGGCAGTTTTCTCTCAACGGCAGTCATCAACTCTTGACAATTCATCAAAATCGAGCCGTCTCCTGTAAAGTTAATACTTACCTTATCGGGAGAAGCCGCTTTTACACCGATTGCCGCCGGAAAACCAAATCCCATAGTTCCAAGTCCGCCCGAGCTTATGAACTGGCGTGGACGAGAAAACGGATAAAATTGCGCTGTCCACATCTGGTGTTGCCCGACATCCGTAGAGATATTTGCGATATCGCCTAAAAGCTCGCCTACCCTCTCTATAACCCATTGAGGTTTCAATCTGGCACTATCTTCATGATATGTTAACGGGTGAAGCTCGTCAAAATTTCTTATGCTCTCTCTCCAAGCAGAATATTTTGCCGGATTTATCAAAGATGAGAGCTCAAGCATCTCGTTTACAACATTTTTAACATCACCGACTATCGGGTAATCGGCATTTACAAGCTTAGAGATACTCGCCGGGTCAATATCGACATGTATAACTCCTGCATTTTTAGCAAATTCAGAGAGTTTGCCTGTTACACGGTCATCAAACCTTACACCAAGCCCTATAACCAAATCTGTCTCGCTCATAGCCATATTTGCGGCATAACTTCCGTGCATACCAAGCATGGAGATTAGCAAATCGTCATCATGGCTTAAAACGCCCCTTGCCATAAATGTCTCAACAGCAGGAATTCCGGTTTTTTTAACAAGTTCTCTTACTTCGTAAGCCGCATTTGAGTTTACGATGCCCCCACCCAGATAAAAGATAGGTCTTCTTGCTTTTGAGATAGCCTCCATCGCCTTTTTAATCTGGCGGGGATTGCCTTTTGTGTGAGGCTTATATGTCTCAAGATTTAATTCTATTGAGTAGTCAAATTCGGCGATTTGGGCAGTTACATCTTTTGGAATATCAACATGTACCGGTCCGGGACGACCGCTTGAAGCGATATAAAATGCCTCTTTAAGCACTCGTGCCAAATCAGAAGCATCTGTTACAAGATAGTTATGTTTTGTGCATGAACGGCTTATTCCGACCGCATCAATCTCTTGAAATGCGTCGGTACCGATTAGGCTCATAGGAACTTGCCCGCTTATAACAACCAATGGAATGGAGTCCATATATGCATCGGCGATTCCGGTTACAGCATTTGTAAATCCCGGACCGCTTGTTATGAGAGCAACTCCGACTTTTCCGCTTGCTTTTGAGTAACCCTCGGCGGCATGCACGGCAGCTTGTTCATGTCTAGTTAAAATATGTTTGAAGTTATTTTGTTTATAAATTTCATCGTAGACATTCATAATTGCTCCGCCAGGGTAGCCAAATATTGTGTCCACCCCTTCTGCAATTAAAGCTTCAATGACCATCTGTGCGCCACTTATCTGCATGAAAAGTCTCCTCTTATAAAAAATTCGCCAATTATATATAAAATGAGCTATATTATAAGTTAAATATTGATGTAATTTTTTACTCTAGTATTGAATTAACTATCATTGATGGTCGCCAGTTGCCCATAGAACCGTGTGTTTGCGATTCTATGTTTAGTTTTGTCTCTGGATACTGCGCTTGAAACAGCACAAAAAAATCTTTGATTTCTTCTGTCTGTCCATAATATAAAATATAATTTTTTATACCGTTTTCTATAATTTTTTGCTCAACATTATCTTTAAGAACTTTGTGCAATTGCGATATGTAGCACAGTGACATAACATTTGCTATATCTATATTTTTTGATTTTACTTTTAGATACTTCTCTAAAACTCTTTTAATTCCATCTACATCGGCATTATTTGCATATCCGTACGCCTTGAAAACATCCTCTTCCCACTGGTTTTGAAGTTTTTTACCCTCTTCGCTCTCTTGCAGGGCTGGAGAAGTATCTAAAAGATTATATGCCAAAATAGTATCCTCAGCCTCTATGGCATTAAAAAATTTTTGTCTATTTTCTATCTCTGAAATAATCTCTTTTGCTTCATCCCTAAAATCATCAAAATCAAGCAAAACACGAAAAATTTTTATTGCCGAGTTAGTATCGCCGTTGCCAAGCAGCACTTGAGCCTTCATATAGAGAGAATCAGAATATTTAATCAAAGCTTTGTATTCGGGATACTCTTTCAAAAATGGGTTCTGTTTAACAAGCTCAAATATTAATTTAAACTCTTTTTGCCCTAAAAAATCTATAAATCTTTTATACACATGCACATCTTGAACGAGCTCTTGAATAAGCACCGTTTTTTCGCTTATTCCTCTATATGGCATTAAAATTTCTTGAGCTTTGTAGCCGAGCTTTGGATCAAAAAGATATTTTTTTGCAAGTGTAAATGTTCTTTTCCACTCCGCCTCCATGTTTTTATAAACTTTACTCTCTTTATAAAGCGGGTGGATATTTGCCAACCCATATGCTAAAGCTATTTTTTTACTTTTTATAAACATTAAAAATTTGTCAAACTCTGCATACTCTTGAATCAGTTTTTGCATAATCTGTTTTTTAGCCGGAATGGCAATAAAACTCTCAAACAGCTTTGTCGCACCTATTTTATCGCTATTTTCAAGGTACTTTTTTGCCATTTGTATAGTTTTATCCCAAAGTGCATCAAATACTTTAGATGCTTTTGTATATTTGAGCAGTGGATTCTCTTCTATGCTATGCTGCATCAAACTATATTTTTTTTCTCTTAGCATCTCCGTAAAAGACTCTTCGTTCTCAAAAATATTGTAAAAAAGCAAATCTCCGTTATCAGTTCCTATGATAAGTTCTTTAGTAGTTTCATTAAAATTTAGAGCTGTGATGGCATTGGCAACTTTTACATATCTTCTTGATATCAACTCATAACTATTTAGGTCATAAACTAAAATATACCCCAGTTTAGTGCCTAAAAAAAGAAATGTGTTTTCATGGCCAATAGTTGTTTGAGTAATTTCATCATGGATTCCACTAAGCCTGACAATCATCTTTGAACTGCTTAAATCCCAAATAATCGCACTGCTGTTTTTATCAACGCTAAAGAGTCTGTTATTGTTTAAAAATTGCAGTTTCATAACAGGGGCAGAGTGCGCTTTTAGCTTGCTTTTTGGCATCATGGTAGTCAAATTATATAGAGAGATATTTTTATCGTAGCTAGCGGTTGCTACCAATTTGCCGTCACTGCTGAATGCTATATCATTTATAGAATCGACATGTCTTGGAAGCGTAAAAGATAATTGAGCGCTTTTTATATCAACTCCGTATGTCATGCCGTCATCACCGCATGAAAGCATATATCTATCTTTAGAATCAATGCCTACGCAAGAGACTTCTCCCTGATGTCTGCTTACTGCTGCAATTATTTCTTTTCGTTTAGTATTATAAAGCTTTGACTCTTTGGCATCTTGGCTTATTGAAGCAAAATATTTGCCGTCTGATGTAAAAGAGATAACTTTTGTGGAGTATCTTGGATGCAAAATATTCATCCTTAACTCATATTTAACTACAAGCGTATCGATGTCTAAATATCTTATGGCAGTAAAAGCATCAACGACCAAAAGTGTTTTTTCATCTAAAATCTGCGTATAAATAATTGCTTCATCAAAATTACTTTTTCTTGCTGGATTCATACTCTGTCTAGTCTCTTATATAATTTTCTTCTCTTAACACCCTATGAATAAGTTGCTGATGCTCTTCGCCCTTTGTCTCAACATGCACCGTAACATTCGCATCGCCGTAATCAA
>MIBZ01000003.1:11123-17915 GCA_001829675.1 Sulfurimonas sp. RIFCSPLOWO2_12_36_12
GGTTCTATCGTACGCTATATGGACAATATTTGCATTTAGCTCTTGCAATATTTGTGTAAAACGCATCAAAGAACCGGGTTTGTCAACCAGTGTTACCGTTAGCTTCATTTTTCTGCCGGATTTTAAGAGACCTTTTTCTATGATGACGGAGAGAAGCGTTACATCCATATTTCCGCCGCTAAGAACGACTGCTACTTTTTTGCCCTTAAGATGTTCTAGTTTGTTATGCAGAAGTGCAGCAACACCGACGGCTCCTGCACCCTCAACGACGAGCTTTTGCTTCTCAAGTAAAAATAGAATCGCGCTTGCTATCTCCTCATCGTCAACGCTTATAAATCTATCTACGCTCTCAAGCATGTATCCCAGAGTTATCGGCGATGTGTCGCGAACAGCTATGCCGTCGGCAATAGTTCTGACACTCAGGCTATCCACGGCAGTTTTTAAATCAAACGAGTTTTTAAGAGCGGGTGCGCCTTTTGCGCTTACCCCGATAACCTCTATTTTAGGATTTACGCTCTTAATCGCAGCCGCCATTCCAGAGATTAGCCCGCCGCCCCCAACCGGAATAATAACCGCATCCAAATCTTTGCAGCCGTCTAGTATATCAAGACCTAGAGTGCCCTGACCGGCAATGACTTCATCATCTTCAAATGGGTGTACAAATGTAAGTGAATTTTTTTCACCGTAAGACTTTGCAAAAGCATAAGCTTCATCGTAATTTGCTCCGTGTAAAATAACCTCTGCGCCGTAGTTTTTTACGCCGTTAACCTTTGTAAGCGGGGTCGATTCGGGCATAACAATTACAGCTTTTATACCGAATTTTGAAGCAGAGAGTGCAACCCCCTGAGCGTGGTTTCCGGCACTTGCCGCAATAACACCGCAAGCTCTTTGTTTATCGCTCAGTGTTGCGATTTTGTTGTATGCGCCTCTGATTTTAAATGCGCCGGTTACTTGAAGATTCTCTTTTTTTAAGTAGGCTTCACACCCTGAAATCTGGCTAAGATGCGGTGCGTACGAGAACGGAGTGTCAACAACGACATCTTTTATGCGCTCTCTTGCTTCATATATTTTTTTTACATCAAACAACTACAGCTCCTCTTCTAAATTACGGTGTTCTACCATCGTGCACATATTTTGAACGACCATCATACCTGCCGCTTTCGCCCTAGCCGCCGCTTCGTTGTTTACTATCTCTTTTTGAGCCCAGAAAACTTTTACATCGCCTCTTTGTATGCACATATCCGCAACATTGTCCAGCTCTTTTGGCTTTCTAAATATATCCACCATATCAACTGCAAAAGGAATATCTAAAAGCGAGCGGTAAACCTTTTCTCCGAGGATTGTCTCCTCTTTTGGATATATTGGAACTATCTTAAAGCCATGCTCTTTTAAGTATTTTGCCACTCTGTGACTTGGCTTGCTCTCATCTGGTGAAAGCCCCAAAACAGCTATGGTTTTAGTAATATTGAAAATTTCTATTATCTCTTGCTTATTTGAATTAATTGTCGGAAATTCGCACTCCATAAACAGCCCTTGATTTTATAAATTGGGTAATTATATCTAAAGTTTCTTATCTCTATTTATAAGCATTTTCGCGAGTTGTGACATGCAAAACCAAGATAACTAGTTTATCATCGTATTTTTTATATACTACTCTGTATGAGCGGAGTTTTAAGCGGTAAAGTATCTCTTTTTGACCTTGAAGTTTTTTGATTTTGCCGGAGTGCATAAGCGATTTTTCATAATTGGAAGAAAAATTTTGTACAAACTCTTCCAAAGAATCAAGAATAAAAACTTGATCAGACTTATCTATATTTTTTAAATCTTTTTTTGCAGATTGATTAATTTCAAGAATAAACAAATCAGAGACCTAACTCTTTTCGAACTTCTTCAAGAGTAAAAGTAGGCTCATTGTTATGAAGCCTTTTTTCTGCTACTCTAATATCAAGATAATCAAAGTACATCTCAAGAGCAGAGGCAATAATATGACTTTTTTTCTCGTTCAACTCTTCAGAAAAATGGTTTATCTCCTCATTCAAAGAAGCCGGCAGTGTTATGTTTAATCTAACTGTATTCATAGTGTCACTCCTATTTGTGTGCATAATTGTACACACTTCTAAGTAAATAATCTATGCAAATCTAGATATAGTGCTATCGCGCTATAGATGAGTTTCGCAAGAACTCAATGAAAAACTCTAAAAATAGATTTATAACACCGTTAATATCCACAAACAAATTTTGATTTGTCAGATTGTTGTAAAATCCAACCGCCTCAATAAAACCATAAGCGAAAAAAAGTAGTATAACACAAGTCTCTACGACCTCCATCACGGCAAAAAGCGCGGGCGTGCTTATGCCTAGAAACGACTCTTCTTCATCTGCGCTGTTTTTTTCTACCTCTTGCATATTTCCTCTTTTATTTTATTGAGCAGTGATATTTATAATATCCACAAAAACCTTGTCGCTTGAGTCAGACATTTGAGCGCTGTAATCCAAGTCAAAGTTAAATCCTATTTCAGAGTCATCCTCTTTGTCGAGTGTAATATACTTTACAACGCCTTTGCACTCAACCTTATTTAGCTTGCTATCTTTTTCCACCGTTCTTATATCTTCTATAAGATATTTTGCGTCTTTAAAAAAATACTCTGCTACTTCAAACTTGCCTTTAAGAGGTGTTTGTTCTATTTTTTCATTATCTCTCATCATTAAAAGTCCAAGCCCCATTGCAGAGTTGGGGTCAATATACATATTTGACATCATAGATGACGCATCAACATTTTTACCCTCTTCTATATTTTCGCTCATCTGTAACTGATAGACCATATTTAACAAAGCCGCATTTTTGGCATAATCGTATGTCTCCTCTTTTACCAATTTCAAAACCGCATCATCATCACAACTTACACCGTTTGAAGAGCAACCGCTAAATATCATCAATGGCAGCAAAGCCGCCGCTATATATTTTGATTTTTTCATTTTTTCCCTTTTTTATATCGAATGAAAAATTGTACAGAAGCGAAACGAAGATACTATTTCGTTTAAAAAATTCTAACTACAAATTTTTTAATTTATTTGAAGTTATAATAAAAAATAAAAATAATCCGTTTAAATAAAAAGGCTTAAAAATGGGAATATCGGTCGAAATGTTTGCTGTGACAAAAAGTAAGATAACGCAAGAGCAGATAGTAGATTTATCGTATCAGCTCTCATGCGCTTTTGGATACGATAACTTTTTTACGCTAAGAAAAGAGAATGAGTCAAGCCCAGAGTACCGAGCGCTTGAGGTGGTAGAAGCCATAGGAGTGCTATTTGACGAAGATATAACTGAGATAACGCCTAAAGATGACGAAACATTTATAAGGGTTTCGCTTAATGGCAATTTTTACAGCATTGGGTATGAGCGGGGAGATTTTGGACTCTACAAAAATGTGGCGGAGTGGCTTGAGGTAAAGATACCCGATGCCGCTATCTACTACGGCGGAGACTCCGTTTACCCCATACTATTTGACAAAGAAACAAGAGAGTTTTTGTGGAAGCACTTTTGCGAAGTAAATACAGCGCCATACTATGAGATATTTCAAAAAAGTAAGAATCGCCCCATCTGCGACTTTTGCAATCACAAAATGTACCAGTACTCATTTTCAAGCAACGCCAACGAAGCAAAATACCTTTGCAACGGCTGCGGAAGCAGACTGCAAACTGAAGACGGCGGAAAAACATACTCCAGAGTTGCTGAGGACGACATAGACAACTAATACTTTAAACAAACCTCTATTTTTTTAAGCCAATATAGACAATTGACTTAAAACACTGACTACTAATGACGCGTTTGCATCAATAGTAGAATTCAAATCTATTGTTGTATTTATATCAACAATAGAACTGTTCACATCTGAAATGACTGATGTATCTTCAGTTATCATTTCATATCCTGCCATAATACCACTGCCAACTTTGTTGACAATGAATTCGGCACCAAGTCCTATGGCAAACGATATTGCCATTAATCCCTCTACATTCATATCCTTCTCCTTTTAATTTAAATCTAACATTTTATAAACTATATTTTTAGCAAAACCCTCAGCCAAGAGTATAACAAAGAAGCTAAATATAAGCAAAAAATGGGTTATTCACGAGATTCCTATTATTCTCAGCCAAGAGTATAACAAAGAAGCTAAATATAAGAGCCCAAACAGACGCCAATACTTTTTTTACAATGCTGTCATACTTTTTAAAAGCTTTTCTGAGGGCTAAAACCAAAAATAGAACAATAGTAACTATCTCAATAAATATAAAATACTCACTAACTTTGAATACTAATGGCATCCCTATCATAACAGATGCAAATATCCCAATAAACATATAGCTGTAAAAACCAAAAAACGGCTTTTCAGTTTTACTTATACTCAAGTCTGTCTCTTGCATTTTTTTCCCTTTTTTATATCGAATGAAAAATTGTACAGAAGCGAAACGAATGTCTGAATTCGTTTGAGTGTATGAAATTTAAATAGGTTTATTTATATTTATAACAGACTTGTTTCCGTTTGCCCTGAGTTCTGAGCTTGTCGAAGAATCGAGAGGTTGGTTTGCCCCGTTCGCCATGAGCCTGTCGAAGAATCTAGAGGTTGGTTTGCCCCGTTCGCCCTGAGCCAGTCGAAGGGTTGGTTCATAGTTCATGGTTCGACAAGCTCACCACGAACGGAATCACAAAAACAATTAAAGAAAATAACTGCCCCGAAATTTACGGGGCGAATGAAGGAACTGAAATTGTAACTTACGCTGATTTATCGTCTCAAAATAACTGCCCCGAAATTTACGGGGCGAATAAGTAACGGATGCAACGGAAATACTTTTTTCAAAGGTCTCAAAATAACTGCCCCGAAATTTACGGGGCGAATCAAATATCCACTACAAAATGATTCTCCCCATATAGTCTCAAAATAACTGCCCCGAAATTTACGGGGCGAATTTATTTTCAACCGGAGGAAAGGTTGAATCTTGTCTCAAAATAACTGCCCCGAAATTTACGGGGCGAATATATTAAAGCTGATCACAGGTGGTAGTAGAAACTACCGTCTCAAAATAACTGCCCCGAAATTTACGGGGCGAATGAAGATGAAGATGAAGATGAAGATTCAGATGATGTCTCAAAATAACTGCCCCGAAATTTACGGGGCGAATTCAAGGAATATTCCATTGATATGGTGGTTATGGGAACTGTCTCAAAATAACTGCCCCGAAATTTACGGGGCGAATTGGATTTTTCTGATGAAATTGCATATGGAACGTCAGAGTCTCAAAATAACTGCCCCGAAATTTACGGGGCGAATCAATCACACGTGATTGAAGTGAGTGGAATCGCTCTGTCTCAAAATAACTGCCCCGAAATTTACGGGGCGAATTATTAACTATGAAATAGTAGCTGATAATAAAGGTAGTCTCAAAATAACTGCCCCGAAATTTACGGGGCGAATAAACCTGCTTATAGTGGCAGGCTTCATATGGACTGTGTGTCTCAAAATAACTGCCCCGAAATTTACGGGGCGAATTATGACTGCATGTACAATCAACGAAAACGTTAAAGTCTCAAAATAACTGCCCCGAAATTTACGGGGCGAATTTTTGATAACTTCTGCAATTCATCTCACGTTCAATGTCTCAAAATAACTGCCCCGAAATTTACGGGGCGAATAGCCAAGGTTACGGCTATGTAGAACAGTATGGTATCTTCTTGAAACTTATATTTTCCCACAGTGAGCGGGTTTTGCAGAAAAAGTTCGCAAATGTATGCTTTATTTTAAAATGCAACTCCATGGTTTTGACACTGAGATTTCAAAGAATGCCTATTTTTAGGCTTTTTGCTCTTAAAAAAGTTCGCAAACCTATTGTAGATTTTTCCAAAAGTTGAGATTTTCTAATTTTAAATATCTTCTAAGTTTGAAAAGTGCCTAAAATAGGAAGCCTAAATATTAAACAAAACTAAAAGTTCGCAAATCAAAAAAACATAAAAACAGATAGAGCGGTTTTGATAACTTTTAAAATATGATTTTAGCCAAAAAGGGCTGTTTTTGAGAAAAAAAAGTTCGAGAATTGTTTTTTATATAAAAAACTCTTTTGGAGCAAAGGGGTCCGGGGAGTTTGAGAGCTCAAAGCACTTTGGTGTGCAGTTTTGGCAGATGTGGTAGAAGCGAAGCGAGTCGTATTTTTTGTTTATGAGTTTTTGAAGTTCTATCTCATGAACAAGATGTTCAAGTTTGGTACTATTTATCTCCACTTCAAAAACCGAGTAGTTTACTCTCGTGCCGTATTTCTCTAGCAAATCTGAGAGTTTTTTTCTGCGTTTGTCGTTTGTGATGTCGTAGGCTACAAGATAAAACATTTAGTATTTTCCAATGAATGCTTTGTACTTCGCACTCTCACCGTTTATGGTTTTTGCTAGGTTAAAACACTGAGTCTGGATGATGTTTTCCATCTTTCTGGACTCTTTTTTCCACATGGTGTAAGAGCCAAGTTTTTCTTTGATGTTTTTGGCTATTAGTTGTCTGCTCGGTTTTGTGAGAAGCCCGTCGTTTCCCAGCTTTATGGGTTCATCTTTGTTTAGCATGGCGATTATGGTTCTGTCGACTATAAAAGTTCTAAACTCCTCTATCATGTCAAAAGTGAGTGTCGGTTTTTTATCGTCAAGCGCATGTAAAAAAGAGATGCTAAGGCTCAGCCCCGCATGAACAAGCGAGTGCTGTACTTTTCCATAAAGAATGGCATAAGCGTAGTTTAGAGAGGAGTTTACTATAT
>MIBZ01000004.1 GCA_001829675.1 Sulfurimonas sp. RIFCSPLOWO2_12_36_12
AGGTCGTGATCCGAGAAATATACCGCTTATGATGCAAAGAATTTGCGGTGTTTGTACCTATTCACACTATTTAAAAAGCACAATGGCTGTAGAAGATGCCCTCGGTATTAAAATTCCTTACAATGCAGAACTGGTAAGAACACTAATGAACGCTGCGCTGTTTTTACATGACCATGTTGTCCATTTTTATCATCTGCATGGTGTTGACTGGGTTGATATCGTCTCTGCACTCTCAGCCGATGAAGCAAAAGCGAGTAAATTAGCTTTTAAATATACGGACAATCCTATAGGAACAGGCGAAAATGAGTTAAAAAAAGTAAAAGAGAAAGTAGCAAAATTTGCTAAAAATCCTCAAGGACTTGGACCGTTTGCCAATGCATACTGGGGACATAAAACATTTAGATTTACGCCTGAACAAAATCTTATTGCACTTTCACACTACCTAAAGGCACTTGAAATTCAAAGAACGGTAGCGCAGATGATGGCAATATTCGGCGGTAAAAATCCACATCCTCAAAGTTTGGCAGTAGGCGGAGTTACTTGCGTTATGGATCTTTTAAATCCGGCAAGAATGGGTGAATATTTAGTTAAATATCAAACAATTGCCGACTTTGTAAATAATGCTTACTATGCAGATATTGTAATGGCGGCAGAGATGTATAAAACTGAGCCTTCGGTTATGAAGCCTATGGGTGTCAAAAATTTTATGGCACATCAAGACATGATGGTTGGCAGAAATGATTATCTTTTTGAAAGCGGAATTATTATGAACGCAGATCTCAGTAAAGTCTTTGAGATTGATGAAGATATGATAACTGAAGAAGCTACTCACTCTTGGTATAAAGATGATGCGCCGCAACACCCTTATGACGGTACAACAAATCCAAACTATACCGGTTTTGTTGATGGTGATACTGTCGGACCTGATGGTAAAATGGTTAATTCCAAAATGATAAATGAAAAAGAGAAGTACAGCTGGATTAAATCACCAAGATATAAAGGTGAGCCTATGGAAGTCGGTCCTTTAGCATGTATGTTAGTCAGTTATGCAAAAGGAAACAAAAAAGCAGTAAAAGTAGTAAATGATTTCTTGGCTAAAACCGGCGTTCCCGCAGCAGCTCTATTTTCAACTCTAGGAAGAACAGCCGGGCGAATGTTACAGGCAAAACTTATTGCGGATAATGCACTTGTCGCTTTTAATAATCTTATTGAAAACCTAAAAGTTGATCAGGAAACTTGTGCTACTTATGTTATAGATAAAGATAAAGAGTATAAAGGCAGAGGAATAGGTGATGTTCCAAGAGGAATGCTTAGTCACTGGATTAGAATTAAAAACGGTGTTGTTGAAAACTATCAGGCCGTAGTGCCATCTACTTGGAATGCAGGACCTATGGACTCCAAAGGTGCAAAAGGACCTTATGAAGCTGATTTAATCGGTCTTAAAATACAAGATTTGACACAGCCGCTTGAGATAATCAGGATTATTCACTCTTATGATCCGTGTATAGCATGTGCAGTACATGTAATGGACACAAAGGGCAAGACACTAAGTGAATACAAAATAGATCCACTCTATGGCGGGTGCAGTATATAAAAAGGAGTTGTTATGGAGACTACTGATAAATTGGAAGAGCACTCTTCGAAAAAGGCAGGGCAAGAGATAGAGATGGAGTTAGAGTTTACTTCGTTTTATAGGTGGCATCATTGGATTAGGGTGCTTAGTATAATCATATTAATAGCAACGGGGTTTTATATCTCTGTTCCTTTTATTATTCCGGCGGTAAATGCCCAGCCGACAAACTTTTTAAATGCAGAGTTTAGAGGCTTGCATGAAATATTTGGATTTGTAATGATTTCTATGTTTATAGGAAAAACATACTATTTCTTTTTTGCTGTAAAAGACAGAATGGAAATAAAGTCTTATAAGGATGTTGTAAGCCTGAAAAATTGGCTTAGTCAGATAGGATATTATCTGCTTTTAACAAAGCATCCAAAATTAAGCGGAGCATATAATGTTATACAGCTTTTAGCTTATTTAGTTTTTTATATCGCTATTACAGGTTTGATTGTAACAGGACTTATCCTTTATGTTCATAGTTTTCATCTTGGAATAGGCGGAATTTTATATGAGAGTATGAGATCATTAGAGGTTATGTTTGGCGGTCTAGCTGCCGTAAGAGAATTGCACCATCTGTTAATGTGGGGAGTTATCTTTTTTATAGTCGGACATGTCTACATGGTAGTCTTCAATGCTGTATATGGAAAAGAGGGAACTGTTGATTCTATATTTAGCGGATATAGATGGAAAAGAAACCACTGATGTTACGCACTAAAACGAACGCGTCCGTTTTAGTGGCAGGGACAGATGTCCCTACAACCCCCTAAAGCTACGAAAAACTTTGTTTTTCGAGAACCACAAGGTGTTATATGCACTTTTATGAAAAGTGCGTAAAGTCAGTTAGTCGTAATAAGGATTTTTTGTGAAAATTTTAGTTCTTGGCATCGGTAATATTTTATTCGGTGATGAAGGCATTGGTGCGCATCTGGCAAATTTAATAGATGAAAAGTATGAGTTTGTGTCAAGTAAACATGTTGTAAATGTTCTTGACGGCGGTACATTGGCACAGAGGCTGATACCTATTATTACAGAGTATGACAATGTTTTACTGATTGATTGTGTAAATGTGATAGATGGAAATATAGGAGATGTATACAGTTTTGATTTCAATGATGTGCCGGAGTGTATTACATGGAACGGCAGTGCTCATGAGGTCGAAATGCTGCAGACACTGCAGATGATTGAGATGCTAGGTGATTTGCCTCCAACTAAAATAGTGGGTGTTATTCCTTACGTGATTGGAGAAAACAGCACTTTTACTATGACGCAAGAAGTTGTAAAAGCAAGTAAAACCATGGAACGAGTCATCACAAAATATATAGAAGATTTTGGAGTTAAAGTTTTAATAAAGAAGAATATAACCTTGGAAGAAGTCTCAAAATACACATATTTAAAGGGCACTCTATGATCTTGGAATTTTCATTCAATTATTTGTCTTCATCTTTGGTTTATGAAAAAATAATTATAAGAACAGTGAAACAGTTTTTATTGAAATCAGAAATATTAAGAAACGGTGACGAACTATTTTTGTATGTTGAATCAGATGACAGTGATGAGTTAGAGCGTTTTGCAAATAAATTATCCCTAGAACTTCCTCACTCGATTTTTTTACATGAAACAAATGTAATAGTTGTTGATGAGATGCCGGAGGGCTCTTTTGTTTTAGCTGAGGAGTCAAAACCTGATATCTCTTTTTGCCCTAAGTGCTTAGGTGAAGTTATGGACGAGTCAAATGAGGACTATTACAATGTTTTTCATGAGTGTGAAGTCTGCGGATACTCGGTTGAGGGTGAAAAAAAAAGTTATAAAGAGAATTTTGTAAATCTTGCAAAATCAATAAGCGATGGTTTAGTAGTTGAAGTAAACACGTTTTATGGGAAATATTTTGTTGGCATGCTAGGCAAAAAGTGTAACGGTGTTGATTTTGATATTATCAGTTATGCTTTATCTACGGTAGCACACTACACAAACGCTACAAATAGCGAAATTGTAGCAATGGGAGCAATTGAGAAACCTCTTATAAAATTAAAAACAAACATTAAATTTAAAATGGATTTTGAAGATATAACAAATGAGCTTATCCGTTTTAAACTTTCAGATGATTTAGTTTTGCATCTTTTACTCAGTGAGCTTAACAAACTCGGAATCAACTTAATTTTTATAACAAAAGAGAAACTTCCTTTTGATGTTAAGTTTGATTTAGTGGAGTATAAAAAAGAGTCAGAGCCAATCGAGGTTGTGGTAAGTGATAATCATATTGCTATAGTAAAAGGTGAAAAAGGTCTGCCATACAATAATCTTGAAAATAAAACTTTGATTCCTCATATCGGGGCTTTCTTTTCAGTTATAAAAGAGCATTCTCTGCTTGATAAAACCGTAGTAGGCGTAAATATCTCCAAAGAGTACCACAATGACATTTTAGTTTACTCTAAAAAATTCGGAACTATTGAGTACCTCTCATTTGCGTTTAATTTCAGTTCAATAAAAGATGTACTTGATTCCATTGTAAGCACAAATGGAACAGGAAAGAAGCTGGTAGAGAACTTTAAAAACAAATTTCCCCAGCATTTTGAAACAATATCTGCTATAGTATTTGATGAAAAAGATTTTAATGTTTATAAATTGTGGGGCATAGTTTCTATAATTTTAGGTTACTCGAAAGAGAAAGACCTTGCTAAGTCTGCAAAAATTCTTGAAGAGAGTGCAAGTTCATTTTTAGGAACAAAAGGACCTCGTATAGACTATAAACTAAAAAGTATAGAGAACAAGGTTTATTTAGACCCATTGATGACAATCAGAACCGCGATGAGTTTTAAACTTGCACAAGTTGATCAGCTTACACTTAGTTTCGGGGTTATAGAGAGTTTTGTCGAGTTTATCTCAACCCAATTGGATGAGATAAAAGAGGAGATGAAAAGCGACGCGGTTGTTGTAACGGGTTCACTTTTGGAGAATAGACATCTTTTTAGTAAACTTAGCAAAGAAGTTTCGGTAAATCATAAGTTATACTTCAATAAAGAGTTGCCCGTAGATGGAAAAAATATTTTATATGGCGGAAATGAATTGTTTTGAGAAGGTATAAATATCTTATAAAGGGACAAGTCCAAGGTGTCGGATTTCGTCCTTTTATATATAAGTTGGCACTCAATTTTGCTCTTGTGGGTTTTGTCAAAAATGACATAAACGGAGTAGAGATTGAAGCGGAGGGAGAGCAAAAAGATATAGAGCTTTTTGAAGAGTCTCTTCACTCTAAACTACCGCCGCTTGCAAGAATAGACGACATACAAAAAACAGAGATAAAACCGCTTCATGAAAACAGCTTCGACATTATACAAAGCTCCGACAATTCAAAAAACTCATACAAATCTGCTCTTATTCCTCCAGATACTGCCATATGTCATGAGTGTTTAACTGACATAAAAGATGAGAAAAATAAAAAATATCATAACTATTTTGCCACAAACTGCACAAACTGCGGACCTAGATATAGCATTATAAAAACAGTTCCTTATGACAGAAAAAACACATCTATGCAGAAGTTTAAGATGTGCAAAAGCTGTAAAGAAGAATATACAAATCAGTTAAACAGAAGATACCATGCACAGCCTATTTCATGCAACAACTGCGGACCAGAATTGTCTCTTTTTAGAGGCGAACAAAAGGTAAATATCGCTCAAAAAGATATTGTTCAAAAAGTTGCATCTCTTATAGAAGAGGGGAATATTTTAGCGCTAAAAGGCATAGGCGGATTTCATATAATCTGCGATGCAACCAATGACGAGGCGGTAAAAAAGTTAAGAGAGTTTAAACATAGACCTACGAAGCCTTTCGCCGTTATGTGCAGAGATATGGAACAGATTAAAAACTTTGCATGTGTAAATGATAAAGAAGAAAAACTTTTAACATCAAAAGAAGCACCAATTGTTATACTAAAAAAACTTACATGTCAAAGCAATCTAGATGTTAAAATTTCATCTCTTTTAGCTCCAAATATTGACGCAATTGGGTGCATTTTGCCTTACACCGCTCTTCATCATCTTCTGTTTGTACATCTGCAAAATCCCATAGTCGCCACAAGTGCAAATCTCGGCGATGAGCCTATTATCATAAGCGTTGAAGATATCTTTAAAAAGCTTCCTTTTGTTGACTTTACCCTTGATTTTGACAGAGAGATAATTAACGGAGTTGACGATTCTCTTATTCAGATAGTAGATAGCAAAACCCAGATACTCAGACTCTCAAGGGGCTTTTGCCCAAAGGCAATTAAACTCCCTTTTAAGAGCGAGAAAAAAATCTTGGCAGTCGGAGCAAATGCAAAAAATTCTATAGCTTTTGTGATGGACGACAAGATAATCATATCGCCCTATATCGGAGATTTGGACTCTATGGAAGCTTTTGGATTTTTTGAGAGAACCATCGAGACTTTTAAACGCTTTTACGATTTTGAACCCGATGTCATAGTGCATGACAGACATCCAGACTATGAAACGACCAAATGGGCGAAAAAACAGAACAAAAAGCTCTTAGAAGTACAGCACCACTTGGCACACATCTACGCCTGCAAAGCGGAGTTTGGACTTAGCGGCGATTATCTGGGGTTTAGCTTTGACGGCACTGGTTACGGAGATGAGGGCACACTTTGGGGCGGAGAGATTTTTGTAGGCGACAAACGCAAATACAGTTTCAAACAAATCAAACTCTTAGGCGGAGCAAAAGCCATAAAAGAGCCTAGACGAGTTGCTCTTAGTATGCTTTTTGATGAACTTAGCTTAGAAGAGGTTTTAAAACTTGAACTAGACCTTGTAAAATCTTTTTCAAAAGATGAAATAAAAATATTGCATCAAAGCTACATAAAAAATCTAAACGCACCAAAAAGCAGTTCTGTAGGAAGACTTTTTGATGCAATCGCCTCATTTTCAAATATTGCCCAGAGTGTAAGCTACGAAGGTGAAAGCGGACTTTTGTGCGAGAGCTATTATGATAAAAACATAAAAAAATGTTTTGAATACGGTATCGAAGACGGCGAGATAGATATTAAAATAACAGAGTACATGTTAAAGAGCAAGTCGGGTAAAAAAGAGTTAAACTCTATGTTCATAAACACGCTTGTAAAAATCATCGTAGATATCTCAAAAAGAGAAAAACTTGACGTGATTTTAAGCGGCGGAGTTTTTCAAAACAAGACACTTATGGAGTTGACTTGTCAAGAGTTAAAACAAGAAAAAATCAAACACTACTTTCAACAAGAAACGGCTATCAATGATGGAGGAATTGCTTTGGGACAAGCTTATTATGCTTTATCTCACAGTGAATTTTGATACAAGTCTGTTAGTATCTCTTTTTGCAGAGATTGTTCATAATTAAACTTAAACTCAATCTCTTTCAAATAGTAAAAAAAGTTCTCGTGTCTCACTCCCTTATACTTCAAAATAGACTTTTCAAAAAAAATCCAGAACTTGGTTATAAGGTTATCTTTTTTTTGTATTTTTGAAATTTTATTAAACATCATATATTTTGAGAACTCTTTGAAGTAGGCTTCATCCGCTCCATCATCCATAAACTGATTTTTATACATGTTGAGGTTTTGCATAAGCAGGTTGTAAATCTTGTTGTCATAATGAAATGTTAAAAAATTTTGTGCATCAAAAATATTCTCTTTTATATCTCTTTTGCTTTTTTCAAGGTAAATGTACTCATCATACTCAATAACCGTTTTATCTTTGAACTCATCTTCTAAGCGGCTTGCTATGAGCTGTCTAAAAAGATCATATCTCTTTTTTACGGTTACATAGTTGATGTCAAGTTTTTTTCTGGTTTCATTTATGTTCAAATCATTGCAGAAACACTCAATAATTTTTAAATCTTTATCTATTTTTTTTATAGAGAACTTTTTTTTGCAGTTTGAGCATTTAAGTTGTTCTGATTTTAGTTGATATAACTTTTTATTATTGCAGTAAATACATTTCATAACTGATTTTATCATAGTTTAGTCCTAAAACTATATAAGAAAGTGTAAAATTTATTTTAAATTTACTTTAAAGATATATAATATGAATACCTATTCAGTTTAAGGAGAGTGCATATGGAAAATGTCGGATTGTTGCTTATCTTTTGGTACGGTGTATTGCATGCGTTTGGACCTGACCATCTTACGGCTATTGCAGATTTTTCAATCGGTAAAAACAAAAAGAAAACTATGCTCATTACTGCTCTTTTCGCAGTTGGACACGGATTGTCCCTTTTTGTATTTGCAAAAATATTAGAGAGCTATCATATAAGCGAGACTATTTTAGGGTACGGAGACCTTATCTCGTCATTAGTGATTATCGGTATAGGCGTATATCTTCTTTTTATGGTTTTTACTGACAGAATCGGGTTGAAAAAACATATACATGACGGCAAAGAGCATCTTCATATATTTTTTGGAAAAGAGCATGCTCACGACAATGCAGATACAGCTTCCGCCTTTACCATAGGAACATTGATGGGCATAGGCGGAGTTAGAGGTATGCTTATAACGCTTGGAGTAATAGAAGGACAGAGTGTTGATTTTGTAATGGTTTTGGCTTTTACGCTTGGAGTCATGAGCATATTTGTAAGTTTTGGGGTTGTTATACTCTATATAAATAAAAATCTACTAAACTCAAAACAGAACTTAAGAAGAGTTTTTGCAACTGCCGGTATTGTTTCGGTAGCTGTCGGCTCTAACATGTTAATCGGATAGAAAATCGAATAGAAAGAGGCATAAGTGCCGAGGGCTTCCTGCCGAAGGCGTAGTGCCTTTGCTGGTGAAACAAAGTGTTAACGTAGGTATCGGAATCGAGGTACCCCTTGAGGGTATACTTCCGATACCGTAATAAAATAGATGAAGGGTTTCCTTCATTTTATGAAATAAAATAAAGGAACAAAATATGTGTAAAGATTGCGGTTGCTCCATTGTAGAACATAGTCACTCTCATAAGGAAAGTCATTCACACAAGCATCATCACGGGAATTCACATGAACATCAAAAAACTCATGAACATCTGCATGATAACCCACAGTTAAATGACCCTAAAACCATTTCAGTAATTACGAAGATTTTAGACAAAAATGACAAAGAGGCAGGGCATAATCGTGAGCATTTTAACTCTCACAGCGTTTTGTGTATAAATCTTATGAGCAGCCCCGGAAGCGGAAAAACAGCACTTTTGGAGAGCCTCTCGGATTTGGCTGATTTTAAATTTTGTGTCGTAGAAGGTGACTTGGAGACAAGTAAAGATGCGGACAGACTAAAAGCCAAAGGCATACAGGCTCATCAGATTCAAACGGGTTCGGCTTGTCATTTGGACGCATTTATGGTTCATAAAGCTCTGCATCACATGGATTTGGACAATATGGATGTATGT
>MIBZ01000005.1:0-22252 GCA_001829675.1 Sulfurimonas sp. RIFCSPLOWO2_12_36_12
CTCAAAATTGTTTTTAAGTTTCAAGCCCTGCATAGATGTTTTTAAGTGGTTTGTTGAGTATGAAACTGCGCCGCTGTTTCTATATCTTGTGTCCATCGGATGCTCAACATCAGAGTAGTAGTACTGTAAGTTTACATCTCTATAAATTTCAGAGATATCTTTTATAGCGTACTCTACACTATAAATATTTGAGTCATCATAAGCAGCATCCATTTTAGAGTTTGCATAGAGAATATCATCGCTTCTGTTTCCTGTGTAGCTTAGACGAAGCTCTTGGTCATCAGTAACATCTACAAATATTTTAGCCATTACGCTTTTTTTGGTGTAGGCGTCTATATTTTCATATTGTGTTTGAAATTGGTTGGCTAGAGGAGCTTTTAGCTTTGTCTGCTGGGCAAGAGTATTTCCATCGCCGTCCTCATATTGACCGCTTGATTCGTTAGATGCACTGATTAGAGCACGAATTTTGTTCTCTCCTCCGCTGATAGTTGCACCGACTTTTTTGTATCCCCAGCTTCCAAGTCCGAAATTAGCCTCGCCTTGAAGCTTTTGGGTAGGTTTTTTGGTTGTTATTTTAAGTCCGCCGCTCATAGTTCCAAAAGTCTCAACATCATAAGGACCTTCTATTACCTCTATCTCATCAATCTGACTTGCTAAGATATGAGAAACGGGCGGGTCCATTCTGTTTACACAGGCTCCGCAAACTTTGGTTCCGTCAACTTCAACTGAGATGTTGTCTCTCTTTTGTCCGCGGATATAGATATCGTTTGCAATACCGCTGCGGCGATTCATATCAATACTCGGTACGCTTGAGCTTAGTGCTTCGGCCAAATCGGCGGAAGTTTGAGCCTTTTGGCTAACTTCTGTAATGATAGTTGACTCGATGCCTATTTTAGGAAGTTCAACTTCGGCAGCGTTTAGTGAAGCTATGACAACTAACGATAAGGGGATAAATTTTTTATGTAACATATGATAAACCTTAAATATTAAAATTACTTAATTGTATAAAGTTAGTGTTACATAAATGTTAATAATTGACAAAATTTTGCTAAAATTTCGCCATGAATAAAATAGAAAAAATAAAAAGAGTGATTTTAATAATTTTAGGTTTAAGCCTCTCGGCTTATTTAATGTATAGCGGTTTTGCTATTTTAAGCCAAGAGGAGAAAAAGATAGTCGAAGTAAAATAAGCTATAAATTCTCTACCCAAAGTTCTAAACTCCTATCAGGTATAAAATATTTATCACTCTCTTTGTCAATCAACTCTTTTTTAAATAGAGCATCAATTGCTGACTGAAGCGTCTGCTTTTTGATATTGTATTCATTTAAAATGGGTGCTGCAAAAAAACCTCGTTTATACTTGCCTACTATTTTTAAAGCTGTTTTTTGATTATTGCTAAGCGTGTCAAATATAATTTTATAGCTTGAATCTTTTGAATTTAGTATCTCTTTTATGGCTTCATCGATGAGCTCTTTGGAGACTTTTTTTTCTTTATCTATATAAAGCAGGTGCAAAATATTTTGCACCATTTTTGTCTCGCCGTCACTTTTTTCGTAGATATACTCAACCGCGCTATTGTCTAAATCTAAAAATCTTTTCGCATATTTATAGATGGTATCTACTTTTAAAGGTTGCAGCTCATAGTGTGTTGCAAGTTCATAGAGCGGTGCTTTGTACTCAAACAGTGATGTCAGCATGTGCCTTTTTGAACCTAAAAATATATAGGAGATATTTTCTCTGTTTTGTATATATTTTCTAAGGATTGCATCTAGTTTTACATCTGTAATATTTGCAATCTGCTGAAACTCATCTATGGCTAAAACTATCTGTCTGCTTTTGCTAAGCGTGTCAAGGGAGTTAAAAAAATCATCCATCATCTCTTCAAAACTAAGTGTTGCAACGATTGGTTTGATAGAATACTCCAGTGTAATCGGGTCAATGGCAGGTTCGATGCGTACTCTTTTAAAGAGGGAAGTAAGATTTTTAATCGTTGTTTTTATGTCTGATTTATGTGAGTTTGAAAATGCTCTAAGGAGTGAATGCGCAAAATGCTCTTTTGAAGTTATGTCAAATATATCTGCATAGATACATAAATAATCCTCTTTGTGTTGCTCAAAAAAATAGTTTATAAGCGAGCTTTTCCCCATCCTTCTTTTGGAGTGAATGAGAAGATTATTGGAGTATTTTACAATGCTTGAGAGTTTTTCAAGCTCCTCTTCTCTTCCAAAAAACTCTTCTAAAGTGCTGAGCCTGTCATAGGGAAAGGGTGAGTGCATAAAAGCTCCTTAGTATTTGTATTTAGATACTAAAAGTATATTATAAACAATCTACTAAAGTCAAGACTAAAAGTATTTAAAATTAAATACCACGGAGCAACTTAAATAATCTCTACACCCTTGGCAAAGTTCATAGTGACGCAGTGGAGTGAGCCGTGCTGTTTTATGAGCGAGAAGCAGTTGATTCCTATGATATCTCTTGTAGGAAAAGTCTCTTTAAAAATCTCTAATGCCTCTTCATCCTGTTTAACTCCGTAAGTAGGGACTAAAACCGCATCGTTAATAAAAAGAAAATTTGCATAAGTTGCAGGCAGTCTCTCTCCGTCAAAGTAACAGGCATCACTCATCGGAAGGGCTATAAGCCTAAAACCGTACTCATCTCTGAATGCTTGAAGTTCATCCTCCATCAGTTTTAGCTCACCAAAATGTTCATCGCTCTCATCCGTGCACTGAACATACATTATGCTCTTTTCGTCAATAAATCTAGCCAAAGTATCTACATGAGAGTCTGTGTCATCACCCGCCAAATAGCCGTGGTTTAGATATAAAATCCTGCTCATGCCAAACTCATCTTGAAGTTTTTTACTCATCTGGTCTCTGCTTGACTTGGCATTTCTATTTTTATTTAGCATACACTCTGAAGTTGTAAGAATGGTCTCAACTCCGTTGCTCTCTAGAGCTCCACCCTCTAAAATCAAATCTACTTTTTTCAGCTCTTTATCGTAACACTTTTTTATTGCACTGCTCATGGCATTGTCTTTTGAGGCTTCAAATTTTGAGCCCCATCCGGTGAATGTAAAATCAAGCAGTTTGATGCTGTTGCCATCTTCAATACAAAGAGCGGAGCAGTCCCTTGCCCAAGTGTCATTTGTCTCATACTCAACAAAATATAGATTTTCATTTTCTTTAAATCTGCTCTTTACACTCTCTACATCATCGCAAACAACTAAGCACTCTTGGTATTTTGTAATTGCATTAATAATGTTTACAAATGTCTCTTGTGCCTCTTCCAAGTAGTCAACCCAGTCACTTTTTGCATGCGGAAATATAATTTGCGTAAAACTCTGTTTTTCAAACTCTGCAATTAGTCGTCTCATTCGGTATAATTCCTCTATGGCTTATATAATTTTAAATAAAAACAATTTTTTTAATAATCTCGACATTATCGCTAAAAGTACCAAAGGAAGAGATAAAATAGCTCTTGTTTTAAAAGATAATGCTTATGGACACGGACTTTTAGAGATGGCTCACATGGCAAAAGAGTATGGAGTTAAAAGAGCAGTTGTCCGTACATGCCAAGAGGCGGACAAAATAGAGGATTTTTTTGATTACATCTTGGTTTTAGGCGAGATACCTGCTTCAAAGAGTGACAAAATAAGATATACGATAAATGATGTAGATAGCATAAGCAGATTTCCCAAGGGCACTAAAGTAGAGCTAAAAGTAGATACGGGAATGCATCGCAACGGCATTTTAATGAGCGAACTTGATGAGGCTTTTTCAAAAATCAAAGAGGCAAAACTTTCTTTAGAAGCAGTGTTTACGCATCATAGAAGCGCAGATGAGCTTACAAGTGAGTGGTTTTGGCAGAATAATAACTTTAAAACAGTAAAAGAGAGAGCAATAGAGTTGAGTAAAAAGTTTGGTTTCGGCACTCTTAGATTTCACTCTTCAAACTCTGCCTCACTCTTTAGAAATAATAATTTCGATGAGGATATGGCAAGGGTAGGCATTGCGGCTTATGGATGTATGGATTTGCCTCAAGCTCTAAATACAGAGGGTTTAAAGCCTGTTTTATCGCTCTGGGCTTCTAAAGTCTCATCAAGAGAGCTAAAGGCAGGTCAGAGAGTCGGCTACGGCGGTGACTACGAGGCTTTAAAAGATTGCGTTGTCAGCAACTATGATTTTGGTTATGGCGACGGTTTTTTAAGAGCTTGCGCAAACGGCTACAAGACTTCAAATGCCATTGAGCTTGTCGGCAGGGTCTCTATGGACAACAGCACATTTATGAGCAGTGAAGATGAGCTTTTAATTTTTAATGATGCCACAGAGGCGGCAAAGTATGCAAAAACTATAAGTTACGAGATTTTAACAGCTTTAAAAGCGGATATCAAAAGAGAGATAATCTAACTTTCAAAATCTGTATTTAAGCCACTCTCCGGTTTTCCGATGTAGTAACCTTGAATAAAATCAACTCCCATTTTTTCAAGCAAATCCATAGACTCTTTATCTTCAACAAACTCGGCAATTGTTTTTAAATTAAGATTTGAAGCAAAATTTATAATGGTTTTAACAATTGCTCTTGAGTTTTCATCTTTGGTAATATGTTTAACCAAAGAAGAGTCAATTTTAAGATAGTTAACATTAAGCTCTAGGATGTGTGAAAAGTTTGAATACCCGCTTCCAAAGTCATCTATTGCGATTTTACATCCATGCGCTTTGATCTCTTTTATAAATTTATTCAGTTTTTCATAATTTTCTACCCTGTCGCTCTCTAATATTTCAAAAGTTATATTTTTTGGATTTGGAAATTTTTCTACTTCATCTAGTATAAACTTTGAAGTTTTTATGTTTTCTATGTCATGAATAGAGATATTGATAGAAAATTCATAATCTTTTTCTTTGAAAAAATCAAACGACTTTCTTACAATTGATTTTGTTATTTCAGGATATAGCTTAGATTTGATAGCAATATCTAAAAATCTAATAGGCGGTATGACTTCACCGCTTTGTAAAATTATTCTAGCAAGAGACTCATACTTTTCTATTTTTTTTGTAGCAGTATTGTATATAGGTTGAAAAAATGGAACAATCATATCCTCTTTGATTGCATTCTTAAGCAGCAATACTCCCTCTATATTTTGAGTTATTCTCTCTTTTGTATCTAGCGAGTTGTCATAAACTACAATGCTTTTTGAGTTGTTTTTTGCCATCTGAAGAGCTACATTTGCTTTGGTCAATAAAGAGTCTTGGTTGGAAGCAATGCCACAGCTAAGCGTAATAAAAATAGAGTTACCACTAACTTCAAACTCTGATTCCTGAATTTTTGCAATAAGTTTTTTAACTGTTTTTATAAACTCTTTTTGAGGTACATTTGCAGTTGTAAAAAGAGCATACTCGTCCGATGGCAGTTTATAAACAGAATTTTTGTTTTCACATATATTTTGTGCTGCAAGTGCAACCTGTTTTAAAATTTTATCTCCGACTTCATATCCGTACAAATCATTAATATCTTTAAATCTATCTATATTTATAAGCGCTAAGTGTAAAGATTTTGAATCTGCGTTAAGAGCTATATCGTCTATAAGCCTTAGCCTGTTTGGCAGACGAGTTAACCTCTCAAGAAGAAGAGAGTTTTTAAGCTCTTCGGTTTTCTCTTTTACCTTAGTTTCAAGGACTGTATTTAATTTTTTGGATTTGTTGATTAGGTAGCTTATCCCCAAAAATAAAAATACAAGTAAAATAACATCATATATTATAGAGTAGAAGAAGATTTCCAGGAAATATTTTCTTAAATTTTTTGTAGGAATATTGATGCTTATAATCCCTCTTACTTCACCTATATTATAGTTATATGCGCTACTGTAGTTATCTTTTATAACTTTTGGGGCATCTTGCACATTTCCGTGACATTTTAAACAACTTTCATCAACTTTTAAAACATTTGCAAATTGGTAATATTCACTATTTTCATTGCTGAAATACTCTGTCTCATTTTTGTTTTCATTAAAATATTTTATAGCTTTTAGTTCATCGTTATTAGCTTTGTTTGTGGCATTTCTAGCGTTATCAGAAACAGTTTTAACTGTAATGTTTAGTGAATTTTTTTCTGAAAATTCTTTTGATATGATGCTTGAGCTAAAAGAGGGAAGTACTTTTATTGAATTTGAATCAAGCTGTAAGATGTTGTCCGTAAATAATTTTCTGTGATAAGCTCTATTTGCGGCTACATAGTCGTACAAAATTTTAGCTTCTTGTTTTGCAAATGTGTACTCTCTTTTTTTTACATCACTGTATGTGTACACTATTTTAGAGATAACCACAGCTAAAAAAATAAGAGGAATAATTTTTAAGATTTTACTGTTTAAGTCATACATCCAATTTCACCATATTCAAGAAATTTATGGTTATATTATAACAGAAACTTTTATTTAAAATCTTTCATGAATTAATTTTTATTATTGTATTTGAAAATACTACCCCATCAACTCCCAGCAGTGCTAACTCTTCAATCTCATCCTCTTTTTCAATAAGAACTAATATTTTTGCATCAAAAAGATAGTTTTCAGCTACATTTTGAGCAGTTTTTGCCAACTCTTTTTCTACTACTATAAAAGAGGCATTAAAAGATGAAGCATAAAGAAGCTGAGTGACATTTTGTGCATATATGGCGGTTGGCATTGAGTTTAAAAAAGTATGGGTGATAATATCTAGATTTGTTTCACTAAATTCTATATATAGAGTAGAAGATGGCGGTGTATTTTGTATAGCTTCGATACTTGAGATATGATAAAAATTCTCACTCTCTATAAATCTATGTCCAAAAAATATCATTTTTATTCCTATTATTAAAATCTCATATTACACGAACAAAGTCCGTATAATATTCAGTCACTAAAGCTTTGCCTTTGGCAAGAGAAGTCATTTTAACTTCTCCAAACACTCTTTAGAGCAGTAGTATTTTCCGTTGCTTAACAAGACATCATCAAGTGAGCAGTAAATTTGACATGTAGAGCACTCGACCATTTCGTTGCTGCGCGGCACATCTTTTTTATTTGCGTCCTTGGTCTCTTGCACTTGTTGAGGCTTTTTCTTTATGAATATGAAGTAAATTGCGGCAATAAGACCGACTATTAGTAAAATTTTTAATATCATATATCATCTCCAATAAGTAAATAGTGCCTATTTTGTGTTTTTATAATTTTGTGTTTTAAATCATGAGGAACTTCGTCATAAACCCTCTCTCCTTTATAAAAAAGAAGTTTTGAGTGTTCATTGCGAAAGTTTTTGCTTAGTTTTAGGAGCATGTTTGTGTCAACAACGGCTCTTGAAGTTACAAGATCAAAAATCTCACTCTCCATCTCTTCGACCTTTTTTTTCACAACTTTTACATTATCAAGCCCCAAATCAGCTTTTATAAACTGTAAAAAGCTAGCTCTTTTTGCCAATGGCTCAACAAGAGTAACCTCTGTGTTTGGCAGTCCCATGGCTAAAATCAAACCGGGGAAACCGGCACCCGTTCCGATGTCTAGAAGATTTTTGCACTTTGGCAGAAAAGTTATCGGAAAAATAGAGTCATATATAAACTCATCTATTGTTTTCTCATCTTTTGCACCCGTTAGGTTGTGGATTTTATTCCATTTAAAAAGATGCTCTTTATATTTTTGAATATTATGAAAAAAGTTGTCTGGCAACTCTATTTTTTGCTCAAGGAGCGCGGTTTTTAAATTCAAAAATATATCCTTTTTTTAAAGCAGATGCCCCATACTCTCTTTTTTTACATTTAAGTAATCTTCATTATACTTATTTGATTTCATAATTATAGGTATTCTCTCAACTATCTCAATATCGCTGATAGATTTTATCTTATCAGGATTGTTTGTAAGCAGCTTAATTTTATGTATATTAAAGTGATGAAGTATATATGTCACCATCTCATAAGTGCGCTCATCTGCTCCAAACCCAAGTTGATGATTTGCTTCGATGGTATTTAGCCCTCTGTCTTGCAGCGCATAGGCATTTATCTTGTTGAGAAGCCCAATATTGCGTCCCTCTTGTCTTAGGTAAATAACCATTCCGTTTGTTTGTGAAGCAAGATTCAGCGCATACTCTAGCTGAGCTCCGCAATCACACTTCAAACTTCCGATAGCATCACCAGTTAAACACTCTGAGTGTACCCTTACTATGGGAATTTCATCTAGGGCTTCTTTGAAAATTACAAGATGTTCTTTGTTACCCTCTTTAAAAGCTTTTACCTTAAAATCACCAAATTTTGATGGCAAATTTGCTACTTCTGAAATTTTTATATTCAATTAATGTGCCTATTTTTAACTTTAAAACGGTAAAATATTTTTCAAAATTATAGCTAAAAAGGTTTAATAATGTTTCAAAGATTTCGTAGAACTCGTATAAATGGTCACCTTCGCTCACTTGTCCGTGAAACAAGCGTAAGCGTGAATGATTTTATCTATCCGCTTTTTGTTCGTTCTGGCAAAGGGATTAAAACGGAAATCGCATCTATGCCGGGAGTTTTTCAGATGAGCGTTGATGAGATAATAAAAGAGTGTGCGGAGTTAAAAAAACTTGGACTTTACTCAATTATACTTTTTGGTATTCCTGATGTAAAAGACTCTATCGGTTCAGACTCATTATGTGAGCATGGGATTATTGCGAAGACAATCCGAGCGATAAAAGAGGCTCATCCTGATATGTTTGTAGTGACTGACTTGTGTTTTTGCGAGTACACGGACCACGGGCATTGCGGAATAATTGATGAAAAGCTTCAGAGTGTAAACAATGATGCAACACTTGAAATATCTGCAAAGCAGGCGATTGTTCATGCAAAAGCGGGTGCAGATATGATAGCGCCTTCGGGCATGATGGACGGAATCATTCAAACGCTTAGAGATGCTCTTGATGGCGCCGGATATGTGAATCTTCCTATAATGAGCTACTCAACAAAATTTTCTTCAGGATACTATGGACCGTTTCGTGATGTTGCAGAATCTGCTCCAAGTTTTGGGGACAGAGCAACTTATCAGATGGATCCGGCTAACAGAAGAGAAGCAATAGCGGAGAGTATTTCAGATGAAGCGCAAGGTGCGGATATACTTATGGTTAAACCGGCTCTCGCATACTTAGATATTGTTAGAGAGATAAAAAACAGTACTTCGCTTCCAATGGCTGTTTATAATGTAAGCGGAGAGTATGCCATGATAAAATTTGCCGGAATGAACAACTTGATTGATTATGATAGAGTCGTAATGGAGACAATGATTAGTTTTAAACGCGCCGGTGCGGATATTATCATCTCTTACCATGCAAAAGAAGTGGCAAAGATGTTACAAAAGTAATCTTAAAGAAAATTACTATAAACTTGCATCTTGTTTAAACGCAAAGCTGGCAAAGCCATTTTGCTTCGCTAGCCGCTATGGCACTAAAGCTTGCCTCATTTGAGGCAGAAATTATTTAAAAATTTGGATATATAGATGAGACATTTTTTAACACTAAAAGATTTCAGTAAAGAAGAGATTTTAGAGATTATTGATATTGGGCTTGAGATTAAAAAAAATTTAAAATCAAAAATTTACAAGCAAGAGCTTAAAAATCAAACTCTTGGAATGATATTTGAAAAAAGCTCAACAAGAACGCGTGTTAGTTTTGAGGTTGGAATGTTTCAGCTTGGCGGTCATGCTCTGTTTTTATCAAATCGCGATATTCATCTAGGTCGCGGAGAGCCTGTAAAAGATACTGCCCGTGTAATTTCTAGTATGTGCGACATGGTAATGATAAGAACATATGAGCACTCTAAAATAGAGGAGTTTGCAGCCTACTCAAAAGTTCCCGTGATAAACGGACTTACTGACTCTTACCATCCTGTACAGCTTTTGGCAGATTATATGACTTTAGTTGAGCATAAAGCGGAGAAAAATATTGTAGCTGCTTATGTAGGCGATGGAAACAATATGACTCACTCTTGGATGATGCTTGCTGCAAAGTTAGGTTTTGAACTCCGCATTGCTACTCCAAAGGGCTATGAGGTTGATGAAAAAATCCTTCAGGTTGCTTTAGGCTTTGCAAAAGAGAGCGGGGCGGTGATAAAAACTATGAATGACCCGGCAGAGGCTGTTTTGGGTGCAAGCGTAGTGACAACTGATACCTGGGTTTCTATGGGACAAGAGGATGAAAAAGAGGAGCGCATAAAAACTTTTAAAGGTTTTATGGTTGATGATGGGATGATGTCATTGGCTCAAGATGGCGCTAAATTTTTACACTGCCTTCCGGCATATAGAGGATTAGAGGTTAGTGAGGGTGTATTTGAAAAGCACTCAGAGATAATTTTTAATGAGGCAGAAAACAGACTGCATGCTCAAAAGGGTTTGATGGTTTGGCTGGATAAGCAGAGAAATTTATAATTTTTTTGTAGATTATGTTTTGCAAAGTATATTTAAACACTTTGCAAAACGGGCAGCGGCATAGATTAAAATCTATAGCCTGCTTTTAGTAAAACACGCATATTGTCTAAATCTTCTTTTGTTCCTGAACCGTAATCTTTCTCATCTGTCCACTGCCAGCGAAGGTCTGCACCAACAAGAAAGTTATTCATATAATATTTTAAACCTGCACCTGCTTGATAGGCAAAAGACCAGTTGTCTTTTCCGCCCTCTGGGTCACCGTGAACACCGGCAATACCAGGTCCAACGCCAAGAAGAAGGTCCTTAGAGAGTCTAAAAAAGTAGTAAGGGTTCATCTCAATAACTGTTACTTCAAAATTATTTTTGTCATAACGGCTAAGGCTTAGTTGTTGACGAAGTATATGATCACCCGGAAGAGTGAAAACAGGACAATCAAATGATAACTCAACGCCATAATTAACACCGGTTTTTAGGTTGTTATCAAAGTTTGTGCTTCCCATAACCACAGCAACTTCAGTTTGCCCACACCAGTTACCATCTGTAAACACCGGTAAAACTTTGAACTCTCTTTCAGCCGCAAATGCAGATGTAGATAAAATAGCGCTAGCTAAAAGCGCACCTAAGCCTTTTTGGATATTTTTCATATATCACTCCTAAAATTGATTGGGTGTATGTTAGTTGAATCTTGCTAAAAATATAATTAAATTATCAAAATAAAACATATAGTTAGTATTTTATCCCCGTAACACTTCTTATCTTCTCGATTGTAGGGAGCGCTATCTTTCTTGCTTTGGCAGCACCTGCTTTTAAAATCTCTATAACTTCATCTTGATGAGCTTCAAAGTACTCTCGCTTCTCTCTAAAATCTCTAAAATACTCCCACATAACCTCTGCTAGATACATTTTAAAGTGACCGTGACCTTCTCCGCCTCTTTTATATCTCTCTTGAAGAGCTATCAGATTTTCGCCCTCTAAAAAAAGCTTTGCCATACTGTAAACATTACAGTTTTCAAACTCTTTTGGCTCTTCCAATGCTACATTTTCTGTAACAATTTTTTTGATTGTTTTTAACTGCTCTTTCTCTTGCCCAAAAATATTTACTATATTTCCGTAGCTTTTTGACATCTTCTGCCCGTCAATTCCGGGAACGGTTGCAACCTCTTCTTGAACTCTAAACTCAGGAATTGTTAAAATATCTCCATATTGGTTGTTAAATTTTATAGCGATGTCTCTTGCAATCTCAACATGTTGAATCTGGTCTTTTCCGACAGGAACAACATCTGAACCAAAGAGCAAAATATCTGCTGCCATTAAAACAGGATAGGAAAAAAGCGAATGGTTTGTTGCAAATCCTTTGGCAGTTTTATCTTTATAGCTGTGTGCTCGCTCTAGCAGCCCCATCGGTGTAAAAGAAGATAATATCCAGTATAGCTCAAGCACCTCTTTTACATCGGACTGCACCCAAAATACTGATTTTTCAGGGTCAATTCCAAGTGCCAGAAAGTCCGTAGCGCACTGCATTGTAAGCTCACCTAAACGCTTGCCGTCGCTAACGCTTGTCATGGCATGATAGTTTGCTATAAAAGCAAAAGTTTGACTTTGTGATTGTGCCTCTACCATCTGTTTTATGGAACCAAAATAGTTTCCAATATGCAAATCACCGGATGGTTGAATACCTGTTAAAACTCTCATCAATATAACTCCAAAAATTTCTAAATTTTATTTTTGATATTATACTTATTTTAGCTTTATTTCGATATGATTAAACAAACTAGGGCAGGTGAAACTGCCAACAAAAGGATAAGAAGATGAATGTACAAGTTCATGCAAAAGGTGTAACGCTTCACGCAAATACAAGAGCTCATATTGAATCAGCGATAGAGAGTTTTAAAAAATACTCTTTGGATATTACTACGGTAAATGTTAATTTAAAAACAGAAAAAAAAGGCGTGTTGGTAGAGTTTGATATTCATATAGCGCATGCTCAACCTGTGGTTATCAACCAAATTGACGATGATTTGGATACAGCGATTGACTTAGCTATTGACAGAGCTACAAAAGCACTTCGCCGTTTACACGATAAAGTTATTGCTCACCATGCAACTTCAATTAAAGATATAGAAGTAGTAGTAGATTAATATGTACAGTTGGGTACTTTGGTTCCATATTATTTCGCTTGTTTCATGGTTTGCGGCACTCTTTTATATGCCGAGACTTTTTGTTTATCATGCTGAAAATATTGATAATGAAGGTTTTGTAAAAGTTGTAAAAATCATGGAGATGAAGATTTATAAATACATAGGTCTTCCTGCGATGTGGGCAACTATAATCAGCGGTACAGCTATGATATTTCTCTCTTCTGCGCACTATGGCGGTGTAAATATTATGTCAACCGGCGGATGGATGCATGCTAAAATATTTTTTGTTTTGGTTTTAGTGGCTTACTTTTTTTCACTTGGTTTTTTTAGAGAAAAATTTTTAAAAGATGAGTGCAAAAAGAGTGGAAAGTTTTTTAGGGTTTATAATGAAGTTCCGACAATTTTGCTCTTAATTATTGTGGCAATGGTTATTTTGAAACCGTTTTAAAAAATCTACATGTAAAAGGAAAAAATTTCCTTTTACTTTTCTCCGCGTTTTTTAGCTTTAAATAGAACCGGTGTTCCACTAAAGTTAAAAGCCTCTCTTAGTTTGTTAGTCAAATATCTTCTGTATGTAAAGTGAAGACCTCTTGGCTTGTTCATAACAATAGCTATTTTCGGCGGTCTTGTTTCATACTGCGTTGCGTAGTAGATTCTTATAACCTGTCCGCGCATGCTCGGCAACTGGTGTTTTCTGAGTGCTTTTTCTAAAACTTCATTTAACTGAGAAGTTGGTATTCTTTGAGAGTAATTTTCGTTGATCTCCAAAATCATATCGTAAAGCTTATCGACTCTTTTGTGAGATTTTGCAGAGAGTGTAATGATTGGCGCGTAAGCTAAAAATTTAAATCTATCTCTAACATTTTCTATAATTTTGTCATAATCTTCTCTGTTTGCAATATCCCATTTGTTTAAAACGATGATACAAGCAAGACGGTTGCTGTCAACTAAACCTGCAATCTTTTCATCAAGGTCCAAAAGAGGTTCGCTTCCATCAAGTACGACTAACGCCATATTTGAATTTTCAAGCATCTCTTTTGTTCGCATAAGAGCAAACTTCTCAATCCCTACAATCTTGCCTCGGCGTCTAAGTCCTGCGGTATCAACGAAAGTTAGTTGTTTGCCTTTATACTCGATGCTCTCGTCAATAGGGTCGATGGTAGTTCCCGCCACACTGCTTACAACTGAACGCTCTTCGCCCAAAAGAGCGTTTAAGAGTGAACTTTTTCCAACATTTGTACGACCGATAATAGAGATTTTTATGTGATTTACATCATCCTCATTGAACTCTTTTATCTTGTCGTTTTGAGCAAAAATAGAGTCATCTTCAAACTCTTCTTCATTTACATCCGTATAAAAGAAGCCGTCATCTTCATCATCGTTTTCTTCGTCTTGGTCAAAAAAATCAAATTCACTGCCATCTTCTTCAACAATATTTACATCATCTTCTTCTTCATCTTCATTTTCTTCTTTGATAATATCACATTCAGGAATTCTGTCATATATCCACTCAAGAAGAGGAACCACGCTTCTGTTATGCGAAACAGATATGCCAAAAATAGCGTCTGTTCCAAACTCATAGTAGTCCCAAAGGTTGTCTTTCATCTTGTCATTGTCAATTTTATTTACAACAAGGGCTACATCTTTTCCTAATGTCTGAAGTTCATAAAACAGTTTTTTGTCTGCATCTTCGGGAATAGTTTTTCCATCTACCATGTATAAAATAATGTCAGCTTTTTTTGCAGCTTCTAGTGATTTTTCTTTTATTCTGTCAAAAAGTTCGCACCCTTGGTCAAGTCCGCCGGTATCTAAAAGCAGAGCCTGCTTGTTTATGATAGTGACATGTCGTCTTTTAACATCTCTCGTAGTTCCGGCTATATCAGATGTAATAGCATCTCTTTTTTTAACAAGTCTGTTGAAAAGCGAGCTTTTGCCGACATTCGGACGACCGATTATTGCGATTTTTTTCATATTTTTTACCTAAGTGAAGAAAGTTGTAGTTTATTTGGAATTATACCGAAATATAAGAAGAATTTTAGGTTTATGGAGAAACTAGCTTATAGCGGGAGTTATAAGCTAGTGAAAAATTTATTCCGTCGGGAAATCTTTTTCAAGACCTTCTAATGCATTTTTAGCTTTAAATTGTTGCCATAGTGCTTGGTCGTTTTTGAAACTTGTTTTGATGTTATTTTTTATCTGCTCATTTGCAGAATTTTGTGAAACCGTTACCAGCATGAAGATTGCACCCGATGGAGCAGTCCAAAAATCAACAGCCTTTGAACCGACCAAATCAACTTTTGCTACTTGTTTAGTTACCGTTTCTATCGCTTTGTCAACTGTTTCGCCGCCGCCGACACCTGTTGTTCCGGTGTAGATAGTAATTTTGTCTTTTACTTGAGATTGTATCTGTTGAGCTAAGTCTGAACGCCCATTTGCAAGAGCAACTCTTCTCATGTGATCCATACCCGCTGCGCTTTTTTCAGCTATACCAACGCCGGCATAAGAGTCCCCTGCACTTGGAATACAAGTCCATGTAGGAGCTTTTACATTTTCTTGTTTACACTCAAAATCTGATCTCTCCTCTCCTACTTTAACTTCTTTGCTACAGCCTGTTATTGAGAATGAAAGCAAGCCTGCCAACGCAATCAACGAAATAGTTTTGATCATTTTTTGATCTCCTTTGTTTTTCTAAGGTCATTCTAGCAGGTTTAATCTTAAATAATATTTACCGATTAAAGCAGCTATTTGTTTTCAATTCCAACAAAATTAAAGAGATTAAGTTTTTTAATTTTTGCCTGCATATCTACTGAAGCATGCTCTTTTGCATCTTTATAATCTTTAGACGATTGACCAACAAAAGTGTGCTGTTTAAAAGCAATTTGTTGTTTTTCTTTGTCAAATGTTGTAAATTTAACTAAAGATTTTGATTGAAAAAAATTGTAATTTTTGCTCTCTTGCGTGTCAGAGGTTATAACTATTTTTATTGAATTTTCACCATCGAGAGAGTTGTCTGTGCTTAAACCTTTTTGCATGATTGCATCTTTTATATGATGTGCAAAGATTTTAGAATCAGCGTCACTCAATACATAAATATTGATAGTTGATTTTAAATAATCATACTCGCCTTTAATCTCTTTTAATAATTTAAATTCATCATCGGCAGTGTATGCGTGCATTAAAATTTTTTTATATCCAGTCAGCGATGCGGCTTTAAAATAACTTTCTATCAGCCCATCCATAAATATAAATTTTTTTATAGCGACACTGTTTTTATGCATCTTATACTCTTGCCTCATGCGCGAAAAAAGTGCATCAGACACAGGTTTTATTTTTTCAAAGAGTTCCAGTCTCGGAACACTTATAAGAACCAGTTCGCTGTTATTAATCTTTTTTGATTTTTCAATTTTAATTTTTTGAAATGAGAGTTTGTTTGATATATCAAAGCTTTGCTCAAATATTTTTTCAAGAGTTTTATTGTCAACAGGTTGAAGAATATGGGTTGTTTTTTTAAATTCATTGTTAATTTCTCTGCTTAAACTCTCTCTCATTGACGCAATTGCTGCTTTTTTTGCATTTTCAATCGTGTCAGAAGCGCCGACTGCATAATATAACTCAGAATCAGTCGGTATATTTGAGTACCACTGCGGTGCAACTTCTGGTTTTGGTGCAGAACATCCAGCAATAAAAATTATAAAAATCGATAGTAAAATATTTTTACACATAAAAATTCTCCCCGCGTATGAGAAATTTTAGCAAAAGAGTATTAAAACTGTATAATATCTCCATGAAATATTACAGTTATGAAAATTTTAAAAATGATACAAACTCTCTGATAGAAAAGGTCAGAAGTTCAAACTTTGAGGCAATAGTCGCAGTAGCAAGAGGAGGGCTTACCCTCTCGCATGCGATGGCAGAGGGTTTAGATATACGCCAAGTCCAAAGCATAAGAACAGAACTTTACGATAAGAGCAAAAAAAGAGAAAATATCACTATATTTGGAGAGTGTGAGTTTAAAAATCTTAAGCGAGTTTTGGTAGTAGATGATATCTCTGACAGTGGAGACACATTAAAAGCTGTCATGGGGCATTTAAACGGCAGCTTTAAAGATATAGAGTTCAAATCTGCTACTCTTTTTTATAAAAAAACATCAATTTTTGAACCGGATTTTTGGATAAACGAAGCAGACGACTGGATAGATTTTTTTTGGGAGAGAGATTTTTTAAAATAATCTCTCTTAAAGTTGCTACTTTTTGTGACTCTTTATCATCTCATAAGCTTGGTTAATCTCTTGTGTTTTGGCGGTTGCTTCTTGCATATAAGCGTCATCTTTGCCTTGGGATTTGATAATGTCAGGGTGATACTCTCTGATTAATTTTCTGTATGCTTTTTTAACCACATCCATATCATCACTCTCTTTTACACCCAATAGTTTGTATGCATCACCTACACTTGCCTTTGGTTTTATGTTGTGCATCATTTTTTCAAATTGGTCAAATATAGCATGATACGCATTTGGGTCAAACTCAAAAGCTTCGGCGATTACTGATAAAATCTCCTCTTCGCTCTTGCTGACTTCTCCGTCAACAAATGCAAGTTGAATTAAAAATCCCATAAATTGGTGCTGTTTTGTTCTCTCTCTTTTGATGGCATGACCCAATGTTTGAGCAACCTCTGCTAGATTGTCAAATCTATCTTTTTGTTCGTTAAAAATCTCTTTTAGTATATCTTTTGTTTTTTGCGGCTCCGGAAATATGGACGATATATCATCGAACATAATGCCGATAAGCTCTGCTTCAAGTGCATCAACTTTTCCGTCTGCCTTTGCAACTTTTGCAACAAGAGAGACAAAAAGACCCAAATCACTCTTTTGCAGAGACTCTTTGGAGACGGCAAAATTTTTAAATGCCTCTTGAGAGTAAGTCGTATATTTTGAGTAACTTTTAAATATCCAGTAAAAAAATCCGCCTATAACCGCCAATAATAATATATTTCCCATAACTATCCTTTAATTTTTTGAAATTTCATGATAGACTCTTTTTGCGCTCATTTTCCCTATCCAAAAAACTTCGCCCATCAAAGCCTCTTTTAAAAACCCGTCACTGTCGTACCCAACAAGCACATCCACTATTTCGTCATCTTTGTCTAACGGTTCAACATGTAGATTGTATATGTTTTCAATGCCATCAGAAAAGTTCAATATTGCCACTTGTTTTTTAGAACCCTCTATGCATGAATAAGAGACATTGTTTTTATCGTTATGTGCCCCAATTGCTACTAGAATATGATTTTTTTGTTTCGTAGAGCAGCCATATTTGCTATTTAGATAAGAGCTCAACGCATCATTATCTACATAAGTATCAAGCACTTCCTCGTTTTTTGACTTCTCTTGCACCTCTTTTAATTTCAATGAATAAGTTTCAGAATCAAATTTCATTCGATTTACCATTTTGCTTTTTTCTTCAATAAGTGTAATCTCTTTTTTATTGTGATCAAAATAGTAGGTTTGAACTCTTGTTTTTTTTGTTGTCTCTTTTGTTTTTATAAAAATATCAGGTATATATTTGCCATTTTTAATTTTGCCTCTGCTTGTAAATGTTTCAACCCTATTGCTCAGAAGCACTGCTGCAACATCTATTGTTTTTGCAACAAGTTTTATCTCGTACTCATGACCATTCTCACTAAGCGTGACATCTGCATAGCCAACATGACCAAACATCGTTACATGAACATCATAACGCGTTGAAATATCTCGTGCAAAAATAGAGCTTATCAACAGAAAAAGCATAAATAAAATTTTCATTTAAACCCCTTTTAGTATGTTATGTATTATATCAAAATTTAGATTTAATTATAATATGAAATTATATTAAATTTTTTTATTTATGATTAATCAATGTTTCCAAAGTAAAAATCTACATAAAATCTCAACATGTAGTTCGGGTCATAATCGTATTGTCTATGAAAACTAACACCGGGCTGAACCTCGTATGTAATCCATTTGCGAAAAATATTTTGACGCCAAGAAGCAATGGTTGAGTAGTCGCTTATGCCGTTGTATTGCTCCGGGTGCTCAAGACATACATACTTAGTATTGCCCCAAAATTGCTGCGAAACACTAAAACCTTTTCTTTTTGATAAAGTTAGGTAGTATGAAAAGGCAGCCGCATAGTTAAACCCATCCATATGTGCTTGTGTTTTACGGTGCAGCGTTGTTCTAAAAATAGAGTTCTCTTTAAGTGTTCTGTCAAAATATATATTAGTCTCCTCACTCCAATCAGATTCTAACGAATATTTAAACTGTTGCGTGGGCTGTATTAACCATTTTTCAAATATAAAATCCTTGCTGTATCTTGCTTTTGCATATGCTACTAAACTGCTAATGCCTATTGAGTATTTTGATTTAATGTCATAGCGTACTTCAGGAGTGTACTTAACTCCCACTTCTGTACTTTTTTCAGCTGTTTCGGTAGGAGTGGCGGCATCAAAATAATTTTCTTCAACATCGTCAATAAAAAGCTGAAAGCTTCTCTTGGTTCTGCTTAACGGTATCTGCGCTCTTATTTTATAGTTAAACTCTGTCGACTCTTTTGATTGAAAAACTGAACCAAGACGAATACGAAGATAGCTAGCCTCAGTCTCATCAATATATTTATCGCTTTTGAAAAATTGGTCTATCGAGTTTTGATTTCTTAAAAATTCATCATCAAGTCTAGCCTGCATCTCATCGCAAGAGATGTTATCGTCAGAATCATCAATCCATCCGCTTATGCCCTTGTCAACACTGTCAAATAAATTAACAACTTTTTTAGAGAATTTTTTTTGTTTTTCGTCTATGTATTCACGATATGTCTGCTTTGTTGCATTATCATCCGCAACGCCATTAATAACTAAAAAGAAGTATAAAGCAAGAACAATAATGCGTAATGACATATAATTTCCTTGGCACCTATTAAATAATTATAGCGTATTTGAATTAAAAAAGATGGGTATACTTTCGTCTATGAAACGAATCAAAGAATTAAACAGCGGCGTCAAATATATGCTCTTTGCATCATTTTTATTCGCAATTATGGGTGCATTTGCAAAACTCTCTTCAGAACATATGAGCTCTCTTGAAGTTGTCTTTTTTAGAAATATTTTTGGCGTTGCAATAATTGGATACGCACTTTACAAAACACCAATGAAACACAAAGGCGGAAAACCTTTTTTACTATTCTTTAGGGGTTTGATGGGCTTTTTGGCGCTTTTGGCATATTTTTACAATGTTGCAAATATCCCGCTGGGAGATGCTATGACCTACTCAAAAACTGCTCCTATTTTTACGGCAATACTAGCTTGGCTTTTTTTAAATGAAAAACTCTCTTTAAATGCTTGGCTAGCCGTGTTTATTGGATTTTTAGGAATTTTGCTAATAACTCAGCCGAGTGGAGTCGGGTTTAGCAAATATGATTTGCTGGGAATTTTCAGCGGTCTCGGAGCAGCGTTTGCATATACCTCTATCCGTGAACTTAAAAACTATTACGATACAAGAGCTATAGTTTTATCGTTCACTCTGGTGGGCACGGTAGCTCCGATAATGCTTTTTATCTTATCGAAATATTTTTATATAAGAGAGCTTGATTTTATTATGGGTGAGTTTGTCATGCCCAGCGGAGTTGTGTGGATATATGTAGTCGGACTTGGTCTTTTGGGAACTCTATCACAATATTATATGACTAAGGCGTACGGCGAAACAAAGGCAGGAATTGTGGGAGCTGCCAGTTACTCTAGCATCATTTTTGCGATTTTAGTAGGAGTAATGCTAGGTGACTCTCTGCCGAATTTTATAACTGCAAGCGGAATTGTTCTTATTGTTGCTGCCGGAATAATGGTGGCAAAATCAAAATAATTTTAGATTAAATCCATTATGATATAATCACTCTCTATTTTTTAAAAGGTAAACAGATGAAATTACTCGCCGGACCTTGTGTTATTGAGAGCGAAGAGAACATTTTTAAAATTGCTAAGGCTTTAGAAATTTATCAAAATGATAAAACAATTGATTTTTATTTTAAATCCAGTTTTGATAAAGCTAACCGCACATCGTTAAATAGTTTCCGCGGTTTGGGCATTGAAGAGGGACTTAGAATTTTAGAAAAAGTTAAAAATGATTTTGGATACAAAGTGGTTACAGATGTGCATGAGTCGCATCAAGTTCCTATTGTAGCCGAAGTTGTCGATATGCTTCAAATACCTGCATTTTTATGCCGCCAAACAGATTTGTTGGTCGCATGTGCAAAAACCACCAAAGAGGTAAATATCAAAAAAGGGCAGTTCATAAACCCGCCGGATATGAAATACTCTGTGGCAAAAGTGCTTAAAACTCGCGGCTGTGATGAGGTAAGTTATGAGGCTTCTAAAAAACACGGAGTTTATCTGTGCGAGAGAGGAAGCTCTTTTGGATATGGAAATATTGTTGTAGATATGCGCTCACTTGTAATTATGAGAGAGTTTGCACCGACTATTTTTGATGCAACGCACTCTGTTCAGGCTCCGGGTGCACTTGGCGGAAAAACAGGCGGAGATAGAACAATGGTGCCTTATTTGGCAAGTGCTGCTGCAGCGGTTGGAGTTGACGGTTTCTTTTTTGAGACGCACTTTGACCCAAGCATCGCTTTAAGTGACGGACCAAATATGATAAAACTAGACGAGCTAGAAGCTCTAATAAATAAAATTAAAAAGATACGGGAGATATAGATTATGAATCTAATTGAGGGAAAATTAAAAGTAGTAAACGGCAAAAAAATTGCAATTGTAAGTACGAGATGGAATCACTTTATTGTTGATAGACTTGTAGAGGGCGCAAAAGATGCATTCGCTCGTCACGGCGGAGATGATGCTGATTTAACGCATGTATTGGTTCCGGGAGCATTCGAGCTTCCAATGATAGTTGACCAGCTTCTTGCAAGTAAAAAATATGATGCAATCTGTGCTTTGGGTGCTGTTATTCGCGGAGCAACTCCTCATTTTGATTATGTTTCGGCTGAGGCAACAAAAGGGATAGCGACAATGAGTCTTAAGTATCAAAAACCGGTCTCTTTTGGACTTTTGACGACTGACACGATTGAGCAGGCAATCGAGAGAGCCGGCACAAAAGCGGGTAATAAAGGTTTTGAAGCAATGACCGTCGTTATTGAGATGCTAGATTTGTATGAGAACCTTTAATTATGGCAACTAGACATCAAGCCAGAATGGCAGTTGTAAGTCTGCTTTACGCATTTGACTTGGGCAACGGAAATATTGCAGAGCATACGGATGAGATTTTAGAAGAGAAAAAGATTCGTAACAAGCAAAAAGATTTCGCACTCACACTTTATGAGGGCGTTATGCAAAATATAAAAGTTGTTGATGAGGCGATAGTCAAACACTTAAAAGAGTGGGATTTTGAGAGACTCGGAGCTATCGAGAGAGCAACTCTTAGACTTGCAACTTATGAGATACTTTTTGGAGAGCTTGACTCAGCGGTGGTTATAAATGAAGCTGTCGAGATAACAAAAGCATTTGGAACAGAGCAATCTCCAAAATTTATAAACGGTGTGTTAGACGCAATCTCTAAAGATAAGTAAAAAATGAAAAGATTAACAAAAGAAGAAGCGCTTCACCTCATAAAAAATGCGGATTTAAAAGAGCTAGGTCGCATGGCAACTGCTCGTAAAAAAGAGC
>MIBZ01000005.1:22259-41795 GCA_001829675.1 Sulfurimonas sp. RIFCSPLOWO2_12_36_12
CGTAAAAAAGAGCTTCATCCCGACAACATTACCACTTTTGTGGTAGATAGAAATATCAACTATACTAACATCTGCTGGGTGGATTGCAAATTTTGCGCATTTTACAGACATGAAAAAGATGCTGATGCTTATGTTCTGACATTTGATGAGATAGATGCAAAGATAGACGAGCTGCTTGAAATCGGCGGAACGCAGATACTTTTTCAAGGCGGAGTTCATCCAAAACTAAAAATCGAGTGGTATGAGGATTTGGTCGAACATATTCACACTAAATATCCAACGATTACCATTCACGGCTTTTCATCCATTGAGATAGATTTCATAGCAAAAGTCTCACACATAAGTGTTGAAGAGACTCTGCAGAGACTTCATGCCAAAGGTCTGGCTTCAATTCCCGGAGCCGGGGCTGAGATACTGAGCGATAAAGTCCGTGACATAATTGCACCTAAAAAGATTGATTCTGAAGTTTGGGTTGACATACACAGAAAAGCTCATAAACTAGGCATTATGTCGACAGCTACCATGATGTATGGAACTGTTGAGAGCGATGAGGATATAATCGAACACTTCGATATGATAAGAAATCTTCAAGATGAAACACACGGTTTTCGCGCTTTTATAATGTGGAGCTTTCAGGGGCAAAACACGGAGCTTTTAAGACTCATTCCCGATATGGAAAAACCATCGTCAAACCGCTACTTAAGACTTCTTGCTGTTGCAAGACTTTACTTAGACAATGTACCAAATATTCAAAGTTCATGGGTGACGCAAGGTCCTTACATAGGTCAGATGGCTCTAAGGTTTGGAGCAAATGATTTAGGCTCGACCATGATGGAAGAGAATGTTGTAAGCAGTGCAGGGGCAGCATACAAGATGGCAAAGAGTGAGATGGTTCATCTCATAAAAGATATAGGCGAAATTCCAGCCGTGCGAAATACTGCATATGAAATTTTAGAGAAATTCGCATAGATGAAAAAAGCAATTTTAACACTACTGATTTTAGGAAATATAATAATGGCAGCAACAATAGAAGATATAAAAGTTAAAGATACAAATATACCTCTGATTTTTGAACAAGACAAGAGATTGCCTCTGGTTACAATACAATTTATTTTTAAAAACAGCGGAAGCGTAGCAGATACGACAAAAGCAGGTTTGGCAAAATTTAGTGCAAAAGTAATGAACGAAGGCACTAAAAAACTTGGCTCAAGTGCGTTTGCCGAAGAGCTTGAGAGCAAAGCAATCCACATATCTGCTTCAACCGGAAAAGAGACTTTTGTCATAGAAGTCGGATGTTTAAAAGAAGAGCTTGATAACGGGCTTAAGTATTTTGACATGCTGCTAAAAGATCCAAATCTTGCACAAGATGCAATAGATAAGGTAAAAACCACGACTCTCGGCTCCCTTGCCAGAAAAGAGAACGATTTTGACTATATCGCTTCGAGTGAGCTAAATGCGCTTCTTTTTGAAGGCAGTGTGTTGGCAAATCCATCTTTGGGAACGGTTGAGAGCGTAAAGAGCATCGAGCTTGAAGATGTCAAGAAGTTTTTGACAGATAATTTAGTTATATCTAAACTGATGGTAGTAGTCGGCGGAGACATTGAAGCCGAGGATGTAAAAACTAAAGTAACAAAAATTATAAAATCTATGGCTGTCGGTGAAAATGGGGAGGTGAAAAACTACTCTGTCACCAAAGAACCTAAAGAAAAAATAGTTAAAAAAGAGACTGAACAGGCTTATATCTATTTTGGCTCACCATACAATATCAGTGTTAATTCAGAGGATTATTACAAAGCGAGAGTGGCTACTTTTATCTTGGGCAGCAGCGGTTTTGGCTCAAGACTTATGGAAGAGATTAGAGTTAAAAGAGGTCTCGCCTATTCGGCTTATGCAAGGATAGATGTTACTAAATCAAGCAGTTGTATGAGCGGTCATTTGCAAACAAAACTTGACTCACTTGAGGAAGCTAAAAAAACTGTTAAAGATGTTGTGGCACAATTTGTAAAAGAGGGTGTTACAAAAGATGAGCTTGAGCAAACTAAAAAGTTTTTGCTTGGAAGCGAACCTTTGAGGGTTGAGACTATGAGCCAGAGATTAAATAGAACTTTTATGGAGTACTACAATTCTCAAGAGCTTGGACATTCGCTCAAAGAGCTGGAGCTTATTGGAAAGTTAAGTTTAAAAGATTTAAATGATTTTATAAAAGCTCATAAAGAGATTTTAGATATGAGTTTTGCGATAGTAACAAAGCTTTAGCTTCTTTAGAAAATAAATATTGCAAAACGCAATATTTTTAATATGTAGTTCATAAAAATAGGTAGTATTTGATACTAAGGATTTAAGATGAACATAACAAAAGAGCAAGAGAGTAAGTTCAAAAAACTAAGTATCAGTAGTTACTGCGAACTTGCTCTTATAATCCCCTCCGCTTATGAAGATTTACGACTTTCCAATAAACTCCAAACTCACGCAATGGGGCTCATTGACGCTACGGTAGAGTCAGTTTACAGAGCTCCAAACTCTCTTCAGGTTACTTTTTTTGCCCACAATTTCGGACATATTATTACGGGTGTTATATTTCGTCCAAAACCATATATGATGCATCAGTTCAAAGTCGGCGAGAGAGACTGCTTTTTTGGAATGATAGAGTGTAAGAGCGGTCAATGCAGCATTAGTATGCCAAAAAAAGTTACAAATATCGGTGCAATAATACCAAAATACAAATCTCCTCTTAGAAGTGATGTTATGTTTCGTCTGGTGCAGAGTTCTCTAACAAAAGAGAATTTAATCTCAGAGGGGTTAAGTGAAGAGATTGCAGAGGAGCTTTTAAAACTTCATTTCCCAGAAGAAAATATGCCAAACTTAAGAGATTTAAGTCAAAAAACCATAAACGCACTTAAATATACGGAACTTTTTACATATATGAAAAAACTATCCAATAAAAGAAGATATTTCAAATCTTTAACTTCTTCGTGCGGGGATTATAAAGAGTGGGCAGAAACTTTGCCATTTAGACTAACAGATGAGCAGGTAAAAACTATTGAAGATATAAAAGCAGATTTTGCCAAAGATATATCAGCTAAACGGATGGTAGTCGGAGATGTCGGAAGCGGTAAAACAATGGTAATTCTCGCCTCATGCATTATGACGCTGCCAAATCGCTCTGTTTTAATGGCACCGACGACAATCCTCGCAAATCAGCTCTTTGTCGAGGCGAAAAAATTTCTTCCAAGTGCGCCCTGTAAGAAGTACCCTCGGGGTATTAAAATTGCTTTAGTAACTAGCAAAACAAAAGATATAAATCTTGATGAGTATGATTTTATCATCGGCACTCATGCTCTGCTTTATAGAAAACTCCCATGCGCTGGACTTGTTATGGTTGATGAACAGCACCGTTTTGGAACACAGCAGAGAAATTTGTTGGAAAAGCTAGTAAGCAGCGGGGATATCCTCAACCAAGGAGGACAGGTAAAACCGCATTTTTTACAGTTTTCAGCCACACCGATTCCTAGAACTCAAGCAATGATAGAAACTGCGCACATAGATGTTTCACTCATTACAACAACGCCTTTTAAAAAAGATATTTCAAGCATGGTTATTCATAAAAATGATTTTAAAGATTTGCTGGAACATATAAAAAGTGAGATAAATAGCGGCAATCAAGTTTTACTAGTTTATCCTCTTGTTGAGCAGAGCGAAGTTTTGGACTATCAGAGTATTGATGAGGCAAGAGGCTTTTGGGAAAAGAGATTTGGCAATGTTTATGTTACTCACGGGAAAGACAAGGAGAAAGAGGAAGTTTTGTTGGAGTTTGACAAAAAAGGAGATATTTTAATAGCCACAACGGTTGTTGAAGTCGGAATATCTCTGCCTCGCCTTAGTACTGTTGTCATCGTCGGTGCCGAGCGATTGGGGCTTTCTACTCTTCATCAGCTTCGAGGTCGTGTTAGTCGTACAGGGCTAAAAGGACACTGTTTTTTATATACAAATCAAAACACATCAGAGCGACTTGATAGATTTACACAGACAGCAAGCGGATTTGATATAGCAAATCTTGATTTGAAGTTTAGAAAAGGGGGCGATTTGTTAAAAGGACATAACCAAAGCGGAACTCAGTTTAAGTGGATAGACTTGGCAGAGGATGAAGAGATAGTAAGAAGTGTTAAGAGCGATTTTAGAAGAGATTCCAAATCAAGTTTGGAATTCCGTTCGCCCTGAGCCTGTCGAAGGGTTGAATCATGGTTCGACAAGCTCACCACGAACGGGCATTAAAAACTCACCACGAACGGGTTGCAGATTAATAAAGCCCGAACCTTCCATCATTTCTTTTGTAAAGAACGCGAGTTTTGCCATCGTTGTCTATAAATATTTCAAAAAGTTTCTTGTTTTCTTTTATGTCATTTAAAACATCTTCTACTTCACGCGGTTTGTAAAGAGGCAGTTCAACAGGTACGATTTCATCTTCCATCGCTTCGCTGGCTTGATGTAAATCTATACTTGCACCGGCTTCATTCTTAGCTTCATTTATTCCGTCTTTATGGTGTCCATTGTCTTTGTCATGCATACGACGCATTGCTTTTTGAGCTCTTGAGGTTGCCAAATCAATAGCTGCATAAAGGTCTTGGTCGCTTTGTTTGATAACAATAGAATTTTTATGAGCTAAGTTGATAACATACTCAACAACTAACTGCTCTTTGCCTTTTTTTGTTTGTGATGTTGCAATAACATTCACAGATATAATGTCCATATGATATTTGCTTAGTGTCTCTATTGATGTAGTCATATGAGCTTTTATGGGTTCTGTAAGCTCTAAATGTCGTCCTGTTAATGATATATTCATTTTAAATCCTTTAGTCTCTAAATATGAAATATTATATCATTAAATGGTTTACAATAATTACAATTTAGAGTTTTTGGATAGTTCTTCTAAAGTAGCGGATAGGTTCGCTTGCAATTGTTTGGTCATGCAATGTAATTGTAATATCCATTAAAACAGAGCCATTTTGTTCTGGGGTTGCAATGTTAAAATAATCTGTACAAGTTCCAACAGTGCCAGTATAAACATATTGCATTGTTACATTTGCATCATACTGTATCTCAGAAGTAGTTCCAATAAGGGTGTTAAAACTATTTTGACATCCGTTTTGTGCAATATCCAAAAGTGCCAACTCTGCAGCACTCTTTGCATGAAGCACTGCTTGTTCATAAAGGTACAAATCAGTCGTTCTTTTGCTTGTCTCTGTTGTTAGAGCTAAAGAAAGAGCCATTATTGTAGATATCACTAAAATAACAATTACCGCCATAATCATGGCAAAGCCTGAACGCTTCTTTAGAAAACCGGCTCTTCCTTTGTGAGGATTGCTTTTTAAAATATAGTTTTTTCTTTGCATAACGAATAATCCTCCACTACATCAGAATTTACACACACCTGTATCTTGACTATTGAACCGACAGCTTTAAACTGGAATGTGCTTACGCCATCCATAAGTTTTACTGGCTTTCCATGTGTGGCATAATTCTGCCCGTTCCATGGCTGATAGTCGTACCATAATGTCAGAGTGCCTGTATTTGTGCTTGCATTGTAGTCCGTTATCCCTACAGCATATGCGGTCCATGCAAGCTGGTAATATTCGTAAATATCAGCACCGCTAAAATTCACACCACCGATACCTGAAACAAACTCATCAACATTTGCACCGCTGTTTATCGGGTGCATTACACTTGTATTATGATCTGTTAGAGCGACACCACTCCATCCATAATTGTTGATATCACTATCAGAACCAACAAAATAGAGAGCTGCATCGTTTATACCGCTGCCGGTGTTAGAGAGTGTCCCGATGAGCGTATTTAATGCTCCTGTATCAGTTGCTGGCGAAACCAAAGCAGCTGAACCTGACAAATCTAAGTCTATAATTCCGCTCCAAAGAGGTGCCGTCCCTGCATTGCCTCGAAAGCCATCTATGTCTGTGCCAACCCATTCCAGTATCGGGATATTAGGATCCGTATTGCCTGCTAGGCCTACAAATGTACCATTAAGCCTTCTTGCTATAACAGAATCTTTTATGCGGTATTGAAGCCTTGAGGCTATGGTCTCAACTGCCATTGCACTATTTGCTTGCAGGGAGTTGTTAATGCTTGAGAAAATAAAGCTTTTGTAAGCTTGAGCCAAAAGCTCAATACCAAACTTACTAAGAATCCCGATAACTACTATAACAAAGATTAGTTCTAGAAGTGTAAAGGCAGATTTACGCATTAAAATCTCCTCTTATAAAAATCTATTTCGCCTATGTTAGCACTGTATGTTCTGAGAACGGTAATGTTATCATCATCAGAATTTGTTACTCTTGCAGTTATCTTTTTGATGTTGTTGTCTGCATTTCCTGCCCCGTCTTCTAGTGATATGCTCACGATGCTTTTGTAAGCATTTTTGTACCCAGTTGCATCCGTTGTTGCATCAGTAAATATTACTTCGGCTCCATGAACGGCATTATTTAAGTTTGGAAAAGTGGCGTCAAGAGTATTTGCTAGAGTTGTTCCGGTATCTAAACATCTTCTATGATACGGTTGATTTACATGTCCCGGTCTTAGATTGGTAGTTGCATTGCAATCCCCGTTTACATCTATAACCCTCTCCAGTCGGCTCATTGGGCTATCATCCATTGAGCTTAAATCCCAGTAATAAGATGTTGCCCCCACTAGCTCTGCCGAACCTGCAAAGATAGCTTCTTGAAGGATGTTGCTCTCAATCCCCTTTGAGGTAATCTGCGCCATCATAGGAAGGGTGATAACAGCAATAGATATAACAACAATAGCAAATATTAACTCTATCATAGTAAAAGCAAATCTACCTAGAGCGCTTTTTCTACTTACCACATTATTCTCCTGTTTGTATTAACACCGCCAGTACTTTTTGTAGTTGTGTTGGTTTCATGCTTACCGGTCCATCCACCTTGATTGTCAAACTCAACTTGAAACTCGTTTCTTGTGGCAGTCGGGTCGCTTTCGTTGTAAATTAGCCATGGCGAAGCCCCATTTTCCATAGTAGTTTTGTATGGAAAACCTCTAGAACTATCATAGTCTAGAGTCGTAGTCGATGGATTTCCAATGGGATTGTCTGTTGCATCAACAATATCAGCCGCAGTATTTGCTCCGCCTCTTTGCAATACTATGCCAACTGCACCGTCATCAGCTATATCATGATTTTCATTCCAAAACCATCTTGTATCGTCAACTCTTCTTGAATTAAGACCATTAGGTAAGACATTTTTATTGCATGCATTTCCACCTTCGTTGCCAAAACAGAAAGATTCAAAATATATGTTTGCATTGTAGGGCGCATCTGCAGGAACAGCATATCTCTGTCTTGAAGCGTGTGTACGACCATACAAGAATGTAACTGTAGAGTTTGTGGTTAGGTTTGCATCAGGGGTGTGGTTTGAATTTCCATGAGCAACGGATGAGCAATCTGCAACAGTTTGGCAACCTGCCTGAAGATTTTGTAGTCCCAAGGTTATTGGGTTGACTGCCATATTAGTGTTTCTTCCAAAGTTGATAGAGAGGTTAGCATCTACAAGTCCATTTCTATTTTTCAAGAAAGAATCTTGAGGTATGGTTACAATAGGAAAAGATGCTGCGGTTGTTGGATTTGTAATAGTAGCATTAGTATCTCTCCATATAAGTGGAGCAGTTGTGTTTAACTCTTGCAGGCGATATACAAATGGTGACATTGTTGTGTTGACATCTGCTGGAAATACTAGATTTACGCTTAAATTTATAGGTTCTGCATAACAGTCTGCTACAAAGTTGCTCAAACTATTGTTATTTTCATTCTCCTCTGCTATGACTTGACCTGAGTAACGAAGACTCATCCTCTCATCGTCCGTTAAACCATTTATGTCATTTATATACAACCAAGCATTAAGATTGTTTATTGCTGAATTTGTATGGCTGAGACCTGTTGTCATACTTATCCCAGAAAGATTAAAATGGTCAGGTCTAAAAATCAAGTTGTAATCATTGTAAGTTGCCGTAGGAGCACTTAGTTTTGTATGGTTTGAAGATATTTGGCAGCCAACCATATTGTTATAATAGTTTCCTCCTGAGACATAAAGTGGCACTGCACTTCCGTTTGCGCAGTCACTTCCTGCAACCCAGTTTGTGTTGTTGTCGTGATGTAGCATTGGAGTCTGGTCAACAAAAGTCCATAGAGAATCTCTCATTTTTAGTTCATATCTGCCAACATTTGCATGATTTCTATCTTGAGCAATAATTCTGCCGTTCGCAAAATAAAAATCTAACAGAGGGGTTGTTATGTCATTACATCCTATAACTACTCGTCCGTTTGGTTCCCATGAGAGTGATACATTTCTATCTGGGGTCGAACTATTAAACCAAACAGAATAGCCTGGTGTAAAAGAGCCATTGCCGTGATTTGTAGCATTTACATCGAATCTGTAAAAATAACCAGCCGCTATGTTGGCATCACTAGAAATTGAAGCTGAATTTAGTGGGTCTGTAATTTTTATATTGAAACCTTCTGGCTTTATAGAGAAGTTATCACGAGAACAGACGCTTCTTGTCTTTAGTCCGTATATGCACTCCATGCATGTTCTAACTTCTAAAGGGGTCATCCCGGAAGCATAAGAAGTACCAGCATCCCCACAATATTGAGGAATCATATCTTGGCTGTTCGCATTTCCATCCATATCAATAGCACACACGCCACCGCCATATGACGGAAAATTTGAAAGATGATAGCGTGGACCACTGCCTCCTTCCAGTCTGTCAAATATAATGCTTCCATTGTCATCCGCAAGATTGTAGCTCACTCTATATGCTACATTTTCTCTTACTTGCCCGAAAAAGCTATCAAGTGTTACACCCTCATTTAAACCAGTATTAAAATTTGCCGAAGTAAGCGTAGCAGCTGTTACATTTTGGTCAACATCTCCAAGTTCAAGCCAAGCTCTTGGAGTAAAAGCACTATTTGGGTCATCACATGATGATTCTGTATCGAGGTATCCACTAACATCAATAAGCTCTACGGCAACCATACCACTAATAGCTTTAACTCTATCGAGTTGAGTTGGATCAAACGAAACAACTTTAATATCCACAGGACGACTAGCTACTTGAGTCGGAAGATTGTACTTGACATTTGTTACACCTTCAGTAGGAGCTCCAGGGTTTAGTCCACTATCTACTACATTAAATATCCACTCTACAGGGTTATATACTGTTGGTGATGGTACACATCTTTCTATATGCTCATCAAGCCTTAAATTTGGCATTGTATATGTTACATTGTCAAGAGTATAGTCGTAAGAAACATACATGTTTAAAGGAACATCAATTTGTCCAGAAACAAGTGGGTTTAGTTTAAACGCAGCAAAAACAGATTCGTTATAGCCCAAAACTGCTGTTTAAGTAATCCAGTTAAACTTTAAATCTGACATAGTATTCATCAGTATGTCACCCGCTGTTACATCGACATAATAATATGACTCAGGCAATGTTTTTTTCAACTCCAGCTGAGTGTCCGTGTAGAATTCTAATTGGTTAGTACTGTCCATCTCATCAATAAAGAGAGTTAAGTTTTTTGCTTCTGAGCCAGACTCTCTGTTTCTAAACATAATTTGCGCACTAAGTGGTTCATTGTTTAGTAAGTATCCGTGTATATGTGCAATCGGAGATCCATCGTGTGGAAAAAATCGGTTATTTTGTGAAAATGCATAGTCATAGCATATATCTGGAGCATAAAGGTCAGTTGAAAAAATAGCAACTGATGGCATAAAAGTGTCGCTCGTAGTTGTAAACTTCATCCATGCAGTACGCTCCTCATTTCCTATTAGACCCAGTCCACCACCTGCTGTTCCTACATTGTATGTGTGTATGTCTATACCACTGTTGTTTGTTAAATTTGGAGAACGCGAGCCACTTACATCTATCCTGGAATTAAAAGTACCAAGTTCTGTGTAGTTAACTTGACTGCCACCCCTCATCCAATACTTGTCGCCGACAATGTTCGCATCACCTTCCCCACTAAAAGCATATACTTTAGAATTGACAAGAGCAGGAGCTTTTGGGGCATAAAAACCAGTTACACTTATCTCTACTATTTCATTTGGATCTGCGATGTCGTCATTATCTAAGTCTGCTACGACTTTGTAACCATCAAAAATCGTTACATCTTTAAGCTGCGCAGTTGAATCCGAATCTTCATAGATAACAGCAAGCACCCATGCACCATACGCACCAAGTCCGTCACTTGGATTTTTGTCATCAGTCTCTCCTGTTTCTGTGTAAAAGTTATCTATATAATAAGTTCCTGCTCCACTGTTTTTTACAAACTCAGTTACATCTGCTCCAGCAGAGTAAATTTTCACATAATTGTTAGATATTGTTTCAGCAAAATCACCAAAATCGGCGGAGATAGAGGTAAAGGCTCCACTGCTTCCTTGGCGAAGTGAGATTGTTTTTGAGTTTGTTTTTTGTGTGCTACTCCAAGCAGTCGAAGAAGAGGTTGCAGTTAAGCGCCCTTGCCAGTATAATCTTGCATATCTAACTACCGCATTAGCTGGAAGCACTAGCGTTGAATAGGAGCTTGTCGCCATTTGTAGATTCGTATAGTTGTTGTATGTTCCAGTCGGTTCAATACATGCTCCAGATATATTTTTTTCACATAAAACAGTATTACCAATAACGACAACATCCCCGCGTAATTTTAGATTTTTGCGAAGTGAGAAATCTCTTCCACCAGTTGAGTCGGCAGGTGCTGCAGAAACTGTGATTGTAAAGCTGTCTGAGTTTGAATCTCCATCATTATCTGTTGCAACTACGCTAAGCGTTGTTGATGCTGTTACCGCCATTGGTGTACCGCTTAGAATACCAGTTGCGCTATTAAAATTTAAACCTGTAGGAAGAGTTCCTGTAAGTGAATACGAGGTAATGGCATCCCCATTTGTAGGTGTGACATACGAAGCAATACTTAAAGAGAGTGAACTACCGACTGTAGCTGCTTGGTTTGGAATATCTCCAATAATAGGAGGCGTTTGTGCTGCTGCAGTGAATGTTATTGGAAGGCTATAGTTTGTAGTAGCGTTGTTTCTCTCTCGTTTAATACGGATATAAACTGTAGTAGAAGAGGTAATACTAATGGCCGTAGGAGATGAGTAACTTGTCCCATTGTTGAGAACTTGATTATTGTTACAAGATAGAGTGGAAATGTATAAATCAGTGTTATATGTAGAGGTATAACCTGTTATTGTAAGTGTCCCATCCGTACCAGGTGTAAAGTAGTAATAGTCGTTGTCATCATCTGTACCAAACCCATCATAAAGAGAACCTGTTTCTGTGTGAGATGTCGTTGCTGTAATAGCATGGAGTTCACTAATTTGTTCCCCATTACAAGAATCATTAGAACCACCATCTCCCCATCCAGAAACCGTACACATCATAAATAATCCAACTATAACAGACAACCGTGAAGAAAATTTATAAGTTTTCATTTCATCCTCCAAGTAAAAGCATTTGCTTGACTTATTAACCTTACATTATACTATCAGTTGTGCTTAATAAGTGCTTAATGCTTTTTGTTAAGATGTTAGATTTAGAATTAAGCCCCGCCCATTATTAAACTATGGGCTACCTAACTCTTTGCTTTTGTTCTTTTTCAAGGGTATCAATCTTTTGGGCAATTGTAGGTTGTAGGTGATGAGCTTCAAATCCCGTTCGTGGTGAGCTTGTCGAACCATGAACCAACCCTTTGAGAGGCTCAGGGCGAACGGTAGTTACTAAGGTTTTCATCTTATCTTTATTGGGATTTACTGTGAATTTTACAATATTTATACAGAGTGCTTGGCTCTATATCCACCGCACCGTCTTTGAACTCCAAGCATCCCATTCATTATTTATAGTTGCCGTATTAAGCTCATCAGGTTTTAAATATTTTGCCACCAACTCTTCAATGTTAGCCTGCTTACATTCACCATTTTCAAAGACGAAAACAAATTCATAATTATGTTTTTGTTCAAATGTTTTTAATTTCATAATCTACTCCAAAGGCTGGATTTTGTGGAAGTTTTGTGTTTCCCACATTTCAACTAGTTCTTCGCGGTGAAGTTCTGCCCATTCTCGCACAAGCTGTCTGCATTTTTGCGGTAAAGAACCTTCCATAAAATCGACTTATTTCCGGCATCTCATCCTCCTCTGGATTGTTTCAAAAGATACAGCCACATCTCTTATTTAACTACTTCTTCATTATACTACCAGTTGTGCTTAATAAGCGCTTAATGGTTTTTGAACTACTCAATAGCTATTAAATATTTGACCTTATTTCTTCTATAAAATTTTTAAAATCATCTATTGAATTTAAAAAATCATATAACTTTTCTGAGTCTATCGTCGCATATTCATGAATTAAAAGATTTCTAAGTCCAATCATGCTTATATATTTTTTTATGTGTGAGGCATTGATGTAGTTAAATTTTCCAAGAAGTTCTATGCATTCCCTGTAATTTTTGGGATTTCCCAAGTTATAGTAACTAGTTACTTTACAACTAACATCTATAATTATTTGTATAGATTCAAACAAGCCGTATCTTAATTCCCATTCGTAGCGCTTATTCGCAGTTATGTCTTCTAGCTTTACATGTTCTTTTATATTTTCTAATATAGAAATATTTTCTTCAAGCAGTTTTAGTTTTTGCAATAGTTCCATTTTCTACCCTTTTTAAGAATGCTCTGTTTTGCTCTTCGATTATTGGCTTAAAGTCTAGATAGTAATGCAGTGCATTTGATTTAAAATCATTATATTTTTCTACATCATTTATATACACTTGTTTGTGAGATTGGTATATGTTATATGCAAGAAGAGGAGATTTTTTATAAAGATTGTTTAATATGACTAAGTCAATTTTTATAGCTAGTGCTGATTCTAGATTTGAGATAATTTCACCGATTGTAAAGATGTCTATATCTCTTGTGGTTTGTATAGCAATGTCAATATCGCTCATGCTATTTTGTTTATCCAAGGCAAATGAACCAAAAATTAAAACATTAGATATAAAATCATATTGACTCAATAGCTCCTGAAGTTTTAACTCTATTTTCATAAGCCAAAGCCTTTATTTTTTTAAAAAAGTAGAAATTTTTTCAGCTACACCGTACTTTGTGGTTTCTGATAAGATTACCTGAGCAGCTTTGTTGTTGTTTGTGTTAAAAATCATAGGTCCTATAAAGTTTATTACAGAATCTTCTATCGGTGTTTGTATTAGAACTATATTTTGAACAATTATGTTAGAATCTTTATCGATACCCAGCAGTTCCTGTGTGTTGTCTGGAACTTCAAAGTCATACTCTCTTAGAACAAAAGGATTAATTAGAGTAAAAGATATATATTTATCATCAACTGATTGCATTTTCATAAAAACATCATCAATTTTTTCCAAAGTTACTTGCTTTACATTTTCAAACCCTAAAATAGGTACACATATATCAAATTTCATAAAAACCCTTCTCTCGTATTTTGTCAATTGTATCACTTTAAGCATAAAATGTACCTAGTTTAATGAGTGTTATATATCTTTAGGATAAAATATCAACCTATTTATAATTAGGAATATATTTTATGAAATTTAAAACCCGCATAATAATCTCTCTTTTGCCGTTAACACTGCTTTTTACTGGCTGTTCAAAAACTGTTGAGGAGTACAACAAACCTGCAATGTATTGGTACTCCAAAATAGTGGAAAATGTCTCCGATGGAGATTTAGAGCGGGCAGATAGCTACTACAGCTCGCTTCAAGGTGAACATATCGGCTCTCCTTTGCTTCCGGAAGCAACTATGATACTTGCTATCGCTCATATGCAGCAAGAAGAGTATCTTTTGAGTGAGCATTTTTTGGATGAATATATAAAAAGATATGCAACGCCAAACGAAAAAGAAGAGGCTGAGTTTTTAAAAATCAAGGCAAAGTACAAAGCTCTCCCAAATCCAAGACGCGATCAGGTTTTAATAGAAGAGGCAATAAAAGAGGGGGAAGCGTTTAAATCAAACTACCCAAACTCTATGTATGTAGAGATTGTAAATACGATGCTTACCCGTCTATATCTCGCACAATTTGTGCTTAACGAAGAGATAACTGACTTATACGACAGGCTAGATAAGCCAAAAAGTGCCACTTATTATAGAGGTGTAAATCCTCAATCGTGGATAGTTTCAAAAGATATAAATAGAGCAATTGCTCCTTGGTACCGCGCTTGGTTTGAGGGAGACGGCACTTCTAGCTGGTATGCTTTTATGATACCTGATACAAAAAGTGTTGTATCTAGAAACTCTATATCAGAAGATATGAACGAAACAAACTCCAGTGAAAATAAGTAATAAAAAGGTAGGCAAGTAATGAAACTAAGTGATTATAGTAACTTCCCGACAAATATACCGGTTATAGCAGAGGATGATATTTTTTTATACCCTTTTATGATTGCGCCGCTTTTTTTAAGTGATGAGAGCAATATTCAAGCTGCTACAAAAGCCATAGAAGAGGGCTCTTTGGTAATAGTTTGTCCAACTAGACCCTCACAAGAGGGCGAGAGAGACTTTGAGTCGCTTTATGATGCGGGCGTAGTCGGTTCCATCATGAGAAAAGTGGCACTTCCTGATGGTAGGGTTAAGGTTCTTTTTCAGGGCTTGGCTCGTGCAAAAACTTTTGCAAAAATCAGTGAACATCCACTGATAGCAACTGTAAATATAATAGAAGCGACAAATGTAAATTCTCTAAAGATAGATGCAATACTGGAAGTTCTTCGTGAAAAAGTTAGAACGCTAGCAAGTGTAAGCAACTATTTTCCGCCTGATTTGCTTAGAACAATAGAAGAAAATCATGATTATAACCGCATAATCGACCTTATTTGCAGCACCGTTAAGCTAAAAAAAGAGCAGGCTTATGGCTTGTTCGTAGAGTCAAACACTGAGAAGAGATTTTTGGATTTGATAGAGCATCTCATCGATGAGATAGAAGCAAATAAGCTTCAAAAAGAGATTCGCTCAAAAGTGCACACGCACATAGAAAAAGTAAATAAAGAGTATTTTTTAAAAGAGCAGTTAAAGCAGATTCAAAAGGAACTTGGAAGCGATACCTCCAGAGATGAAGAGATAGAGGAGTATCGAAAAAAGCTAGAAGCAAAAAAAGAAAAAATGAGTGCCGAGGCTTATAAAGAGATACATAAGCAGATAGAGAGATTTTCTCGAATGCACCCAGACTCTTCAGATGCTTCAATGACTCAAACATATCTTGATTGGGCTTTGGAGATTCCTTTTGGAGATGAGAGCAAAAAAGAGCTCAAAATCAGCGAAGTGGAAAATCAACTCGATAAAGACCACTTTTCACTGGAAAAACCAAAGCAGAGAATAGCAGAATTTTTTGCTGTTAAAGAGTTGATGGAGTTAAGAGGTATAAAAGGCAATTCAGGTGCAATTATCTGTTTTTGGGGACCTCCCGGTGTTGGTAAAACATCACTGGCAAACTCGATAGCAGAAGCACTAAAGAGACCGCTTGTTAGAATAGCGCTCGGCGGGCTAGAGGATGTAAATGAGTTAAGAGGGCATAGAAGAACTTATGTCGGAGCTATGCCCGGGCGTATAACTCAAGGGTTGATAGATGCTAAAAAAATGAATCCGGTTGTAGTCTTAGATGAGATTGATAAAGTAGCTAAAACAGGAAGAGGCGACCCGACTGCGGCACTGCTTGAGATACTTGACCCTGAACAAAACAAAGAGTTTCGCGACTACTATCTTAATTTCAGTATTGATTTGAGCAAGGTTATATTTATTGCGACTGCAAATGATGTCGGAAATATTCCCGCACCGCTTCGTGATAGAATGGAATTTATCGGCATTAGCTCATACACTCCTCAAGAAAAATTTGAAATAGCTTCAAGGTATCTTCTTCCGCAAGAGCTTAAGAAGCATGGACTTAGAAAATCAGAAGTCAGCATTTCAAAACCGGCTTTAAAAGACCTGATTCACAGCTATACCCGCGAGGCAGGCGTTCGCAATCTTCGTCGCCGTCTTGCAAATATGTCAAGAAAAGTTGCTAAAGAAATTTTGGAGCATCCTGAGATATCAAAGGTTACATTGACTCAAAAAAATCTTAAAGACTATTTTGATAAAACTGTATTTGAGATAGAAAAAACAACAAAAATTCCAGTTGTCGGTGTTGTTAACGGTTTGGCATGGACAGCAGTTGGCGGTGATGTTTTAAAAATAGAGAGTATCCGTATAAAAGGTAAAGGCGGTATGCAGCTAACAGGAAGCCTTGGCGAAGTTATGAAAGAGTCTGCAATAATTGCATACAGCGTTGTAAAAACTTTAATCGATACTAAGAAATTAAAAATAGACGCTAAAAATATCCCACTCTTGCCAAAAGAGATAGAAGATAAAGCAGAAGTTGACTCCAGTGAGGTATATAAACGATATGATCTGCATATACATGTTCCAGACGGTGCGACTCCAAAAGATGGTCCAAGTGCCGGCATAGCATTAGTTAGCGCAATATCCTCAATACTCAGCAACAGGAAAGTTCGTTCAGAAATTGCAATGACCGGAGAAGTTTCACTTAGCGGTGATGTGTTGCCAATCGGCGGGCTAAGAGAGAAGCTTATCGCAGCACACAAAGCAGGAATGAGTAAAGTGCTTATCCCGTTAAAAAACTACGAGAGAGATTTAGAAGATATTCCTAGTGAAGTAAGAGAATCTTTAGAGATTGTCGGTGTTAGCAGAATAGAAGAAGTTTTAAAGCACATTTTGGTTTAAAACTTCTTTTTGCTTAATATTTTTAAATTATAATTGCTTCTATCTTTTGCATCAACTCAACACTTCTTATCGGCTTCATTAAAAAATCATTGGCACCAAGCTCTAGCGCTTCTGTTTTTTTTGTCTCATCTGTCGTAAGTACAATAATAGGAAGCTGCTCTATATTTTCATCGGAACGAACAACTTTAAGTACCTCTAAACCATTCATAATAGGCATAATAATATCTAAAAGAATAAGATTGATATCACTTCTTGATTTAATCTGGCTAACAGCATCAGCCCCATTTTTCGCCTCGAGTACTTCTTTAACATCTGGATTTTTCATTAGCATCGACTTTAATAGTTTAAGATTAATTAAATCATCATCTACTGCAAGTATTATTAGCTCTTTTGACATCTATTTTTTCCTTTTACGCATATTTTGTAAATAGGGATTTTAATAAATCTCTGTTTACTACATTATCTATAATTTCATCTACATACTCTATATGCTGTGAAGCGTCTTTTTGTATGGAATCGTCAACAAGCACAACATGAGTTTCAAGTTTGTTTGAGATACTTAATTTTCTAATACTTGATGCTATCTCCTGCACATCTAAATCACTATACTCTTTGTCAAAGAGAACAACTTTATAAGAGTAGTTGTTTATTAACTCTTGAAAATCTATAAGAGAAGATGCAATTTCATAGGTTAAACCACCCATCGCCTCAATAACTTTAATATAGAGTCTCGTTTCAAAAGCACTTTTTTTGGCTATTAGTATATCTGCTCTATACTCTGGAGTCGTACGATTTTGTGATTCACTAAGTTTTTCTACTATAACATCTTGAATATTTGCATTTTCAGTGTGCTCTGCTAAAACTTTTGGCATATCATCGGTTTCGACGATAAACTCTGCCAGGAAATTGTTTAGTACAGAGATTATTTCTGAACGAACAAGAGGTTTTGTTGTATATTCATCAAGTCCGGCAGCTAGAAATTTCTCTCTATCTCCTTTTAGCGCATTGGCTGTTAGTGCCACAATAGGCGTGTGAGGCTGATTGTAATCATGTTCCCACTCTAATATTTCTGCGGTTGCTTCAACGCCATCCAAAAATGGCATCTGAATATCCATAAAAATGAGGTCAAATTTTGAATCTTTTCTTTTTTGGAATGCATCAAGACCATTGTTTGCAATGGTTACGGTTAATCCTAAATCTTCAAGTGTTCTTTGAATAAGTTTTTGATTTATTATATTGTCTTCCGCAACTAGAACATTAGCTACAAATTTAGATTTGCTTAAATCGAATTTTTTACGAGACTGCTTTTTAACAATTTGCGTAGTAGCATTTAATAAAATATAATTTTCTAATGTCTGTTTCAGTTTGCTTGAGTGTATAGGCTCATATAAAATTTTAAATATATCAAAACCTAATAAATCAATTCTTTTCATGAGGTTTGATTTTGTTAAAACGATAAGTTCTTGCGGAAGTTTTGCTAACTCGCGCAGAGTATCTTCCGTTACATAGTCATAATCAACAAACAGAAGATTGTAGTTTGTCTCTTTTTGAAGTATCTCTACTTTGCTTATATCTTTAAATGTTGTATAACCCACTCCAAAATAGTCAAGATACTCTCTTAAATATCTGTCTTGTTTTTTGATTTTTACAGAATCGCTTAAAATCAATGCTTTTAAGTTGTTAAAACTGCCTTGTGAGCTCTCATTTAGTGTTTCAACCTCTTCAAAATCAATAGTAAAGAAGAAAGTCGTGCCTTCGCCTATTTTACTATCTAAATCAAGTTTGCCGCCCATAAGCTCAACAAAGTTACTTGAAATTGTGAGTCCAAGACCAGTTCCGCCGTATTTACGCGTGATTGATGTGTCTGCTTGAGAAAATGCTTCAAAGATTTTAGATTTTTGCTCGCTTGTAACACCTATACCGCTATCTTGAATCTCAAATTTGACTCTTGTTTTGCCTATTTCACTAGAATTAACTCTTCTAATATTAACATTGATTGAACCAGCATTGTTAGTAAATTTAACAGCATTTGACAGAAGGTTGATGATAACTTCTTTAAGTTTTGTAGGATCCCCTTTAAGTGGGAACTCAAGGCTTGGATCGATAAAACAACCAAGATTGATATGTTTTTCACTAGCTCTAACGGCATAAACTTCAACAGCACTTTCAAACTCTAAAATCGGATTGAATGCAATATGCTCTATTTCAAGCTTATTGCTCTCAATTTTAGAAAGGTCAAGAATGTTATTAATAATTTCAAGAAGATTTTCAGAACTCTTTTCAATAATATCGACAAATTCACTCTGCTCTTCTTTTAAGCCGGAGTCTTTTAAAAGCTCGGTAAATCCAACGATACCGTTTAGCGGGGTACGAATTTCGTGCGACATGTTCGCCAAGAACATTGATTTTGCTTCACTTGCTTCTTGAGCAGAGAGTTTATCTCTTTTTGTCTGCTCAATAATCTGTTCTAGAAGCTCGTAAGCCAAATCGGTACCTTCAGATGTATGAAGATTGATTTTTCTATCTTGTGAGTCATAATCTTCGGCAACTTTCTCTAAAACACTCTCAAGGTGTTTGATGTTGTTGGTAATCTCTTTTGAGAGAAGATAGCCAAGGATAGCAAGGATAATTGCAACAAGCCATACTGAAAGTGTGATTATAAGAACTTGCAGAGAATTTTTTTGTACATTTCCGGCTCTTTCATTCATGGCACCTAGAAG
>MIBZ01000005.1:41811-50242 GCA_001829675.1 Sulfurimonas sp. RIFCSPLOWO2_12_36_12
GAAATAACATTAATCTTCTCAGATAGCATGGTAAACCAAATACCGGAGTCAATCTCGTATTCACCGCTATCAGCAACTGAAATAATTGCCGTTCTTTCATTGTTTATATCTTCGAATAACTCTTTATTTTCTTCTGTTTTAAAGAGGGCATCTAGCTTAGCTACTAAATTTTTGTTCTGAATCCCTTCGTAGTTAATTGCATCAGCTTTACCGATGATAGAAATCCATCTGTTTAAGTCTTCACTCTCTAGTGCCGTTGAACGAGATATCATATATGCCATATAGCCTCTCTCGGTTCCAGAGGCTTCTTTAGCATTAACCATCGAGATATATAAAGAGTAAAGCTCAGTAATCTCTTTATCTACCTGATTGTTTGCAATTTGTTCCAATTGCTTAATATAAATTCCTTGAGCTGCGGTATAAACATTTATAAACATTTCAGTAAACTCAATTTTATGTTCATCAACAAGCGGTCTAACTGATTTAATCTTAGCCATAGAAGAGATAATGCCGTCTATGTTGGTACACGCTAAACAATCCGATTTATCTTTATTCTCTTTATGTGTATGGAGTATTTCATTGTTCTGTGAGTACTCAAGATACTTGGTTGCTTTTTCATCAACAACTTTTCTCTGCTCATTAAGAGATTTTAAAATATTTTCTGTTTTGTTACCAAGGTACATGGCGCTCATACCGCGTTCTCTTGCAACATTGCCGACTATTTCATTTAAGTATTTATTTTGGTCCAATTTGTTTTGAAGCTCTTGTGCTGCATTGAACGATACATAAGAGTTGTAAAGGTAGTAACTCGTTACTGAAAAGAGAATAATAATCGGTAAAAGACTTATTACTCTTAATCTATTTTTTAATCCAAGTTGCATTATTTACCCTCTTTTTTTGAGATTAATTCTAGTTTTGAAGCAATGCTTTTTACAAAGTTTTTGGCACTAACTGAATTTGCCGAGTTGATAATAGCTTCTAAAGAATTATCAAAATCATGAATTCTCATGTTTTCGCTCATTCCTTTTAGCTTTATGGCAGCATTTTTACACGCTAATAGATCATTTTTTTCAATTGAGTTGTTCATTGATATTGATAACACTTTTGTTTCATTTAGATAATCTTCAAATAACTCATTAAAGCTATCCATATCTAAGCCGATATCATGTGCTATCTTTTTCTTGTCATAGCTTAGTGAAGCTTCTGAAATCTCTTCTTGAACAGCGTTTTCAACTTCGTTTAATGTTGATAACTCCACATCACCAATCATATCTTCTTGCATAGTTACAATAGGTTTTTGTTTTAAAAATTCATCATCGGCCAACTCAGGAATGTCAATAGAATCGGGAACATCTGAATCACTGATTTCTACAGTTGAGAGATTTTCAGCTGTAGAAGTTTTTTTAGCAGGAGTAAAACTATCATTTTTAAACGATAGAACGAAATCTTCTTCAACTTCTTTGGGTTCTGCAGGCTGAACTATCGTATCTTTAGCGTTGCCAAGTCTGTTTACTATTCTATATAGTCTGTCTAAGTTTGCTGCAATTTCATCATCATTGCTTGATGTATTGATTATTGTTAAAGCATCTAGCGCATCTTCAATTCTAAGGTTCGCGGCAACGCCTTTGAGTTTGTGTGACTGTATTTTTAAATTATCATTGTTTCCGGTTTTTGCAGATTGATAAAGATCATTTTTAAAACTATTTGCTTGAGCAATAAAGTCTTGCACAAACTCTTCCACCAAATCAATTGGTAAACCAAGGTCATCTGATGCAACATGCGGGTCGTACACATAATTTGCAAAATGATCATCTTCTATTTTTCGTTCATCTTTTTTTTCAACAATCGGCTTTTTAGCAGGTTCTTTAATAACCGGTTTTTCTTTAACAGGCTCAACCATCACCTCTTCTTTTTTCTCCTGGGTGCCTATGTCAAGAGACTCGCCAACATCAAAGCCAAAATCCGGAGTTTCATCTTCATAAATATCTTTAATGATATTTGTATTTAGTTTATCATGTTTTGGCTCATCTTTTAAAGGAGCGATAGCCGGCTTAACTGGTTCTTCGGGTTTCTGTTCTGCACCAATGACTATTTTTTCGTTTTGGGCTTGTGATAAAGCTCTGACATTTAATAGCTCTACTATGTATGCTTTTTGCGTTGGATTGTCAACCAAATAAATTGTTTTAATACCTATGATTGCTGAATAATTTTTGCCTTTAACATTAATAATTGCTTTTGAATCCACGCTGCTGTCACTGCATGTAATATAGTCAATCCAATGAACATGCTTAAAATTATGAATATACCCCGGTGATTTTACAAAAAAATCAGCAAAATCAGCTACTTCCGCTTGCAACTCTGTGAGGCTAGAGAGACCAAGAGTTTTTAAATCACTCTCATCAATTCCTAAAAACTCTTTTTTATAATTGTAGATTAACATTGTGTAAGCCTTTTACTATTTATTATCAGCATTTTGATGAGATCTTTCATTCTCTTGAATGTTTTTTCTTGGGGAAGGCTTACTTACGGAAATGTATCCCGTAGTTTGACCTTTTTTGTCGAGTATTGGAGCGATTTCTATATCAGTCCAGTAATAACTGCCGTCTTTGCGCAGATTTTTAAGCATACCGTTGTAAACCTGACCGCTCCCTAGCGTTTTCCACATCTTTTCATATATGGCTTCGTCAACATCCGGATGTTTTATTATGCTGTGGCTGCTGTTAATAAGCTCATCAAGCGAATAACCGGATATTTCACAAAATTTTCTATTAACAAAAGTTATGTTACCCTTCAAATCCGTTTGACTAATGGCCACTTTGCCTTCAAAAACATACTCTTCATTTTTTGGTACAACTTTGTTCATAGAAACCTCTGTGTAATGTAGTAAATATCATAAACTCGACTAAATATATCATTAATAGTTTAAAAAAAAACTTATATATAAATATTTTTTATTATATTTGCATCTTTTAGGTTTAAAATAGAACTTATTTCTTCAACGCTTGATTTTTTTAACGCATCAAATGTGCCAAAATGCTTTAATAGTTTAATAATCTTTGCTTGAGATATTCCCTTTAGTGTTAAAAGTTTACTCTCTTGGTCGAGTTTTAGTTTGGTTTTTTTATGGAAACCAATAGCGCATCTATGGGCTTCATCTCTTAATTTTTGCACCCAATGGAGTCTTTTGTCACTCTCTTGGAGTTTAAAAATTTCATCTTTTGTATGAATAATGTCTTTTGCCTTCCCCTTTGCGCGGTGAGCTTTTGCATCTATTTTTTCCTTTGATATCGCTATAACATCCAAAAAAATCCCGTTGGATTCTAAGATTTCAAGGGCTAGATTCAAAAGTGTACTTCCGCCGTCAATAATCCACAAATCAGGAGGAGAATTTTTAGAAAAACTCTCAACTCTTCTTGTGAGCGTCTCTCTCATCTGGGAGTACTCATCTCTTGCATCTAAATGATAGATACGGTAGCTTTTTTTATCAAATGTTCCATTTTCATAGACTGCCATAGCTCCGACAGTTGCCACTCCTGACATATGAGAGTTGTCAAAAATTTCAACACGATTTGGAGTTTTTTGCAAAGAAAATAACTCCTGAATTTCAGAGAAAATTTCAGTGCTATTTTGATTTTTATCTTTTTTTAGAAGTTCCAGTGCATTAATCAGCGCCAAATCTATAAGCCGCTTTTTATTTCCAGTTTTTGGTATTTTTATATGTGCTTTTTTTTCAAAGAGTGTCGTGAGATAGTTCTCTATTGTATCTCTGCCTTCAAAATCAGAAGCTACCAAAATCGGTGCTATAATCGGAGGTTTGCCATTGGAATAAAATTCCATTACTACCCTTTGATATACCTCATCTTCATCATACCCTTCATGAAGCTGTATATAGTCGTGTGATGATGAGATGATTTTGCCCTCTCGCATAAAAATCCTAACGACGACGGCTCTGCTTGGAGTGTTTTGCACTACAAAGATGTCATAATTTTCATCGCTTGCAAAATCTATTTCGCTTTTAATCTCTGAACGACCGATTCTCTCGCATCTGTCCCTAATCTCCCCGGCCTCTTCAAATCGGAGATTTTGCGCATAAAAGAGCATTTTTTCTTCTAATTTTTTTATCAATGTTTTTTTGTTTTGAATCAGCTCTTTTGCTGTATCAAGCTCTTTTTTGTAAGCCTCTTTTGAAACTTTCAGTTCACAAGGACCAAGACATTTTCCTATCTGATAGTAAAGGCATAGTTTTTTTGATTTTAGGGACCCTTTTTTTTGTACAAGGCGGCATATCTCATAAATTGAATCTAAAATATCTCTTGCACCGACGGAGTAGGGACCATAGTATTTAATATTTGGAGATTTTATAATTTTTCTTGTTATCTCAAACCTTGGATACTCTTGTGAGTTGTCTATGTAGATATATGGATATGTTTTGTCATCGCGAAGCAGAATATTATATTTTGGGCTAAGCTGTTTTATAAGTGAATTTTCTAAAATCAGTGCATCATTCTCTGAATTTACGACTATATAGTTCATAGCATGCGTCTCAGAAATCATCTTCGTGATTCTGCCGGATAAATTTGAATTTGGCTTTAACTCTGGCGTAAAGTTAAAATAACTTTTTACTCTTTTTGCCAAACTTTTTGCTTTTCCAATGTAGAGCAAGTGCCCGTTTTCATCAAAATATTGGTATATTCCGGCACCTTGCGGTAACTGTTTTATAGTTTCTTCAAGATTCATTACTGTTTGTTTCTTTTATAATTTTTTGAATACTGCGAACCAGTGAATTTAATTTTTTATCATCTATGTTTATCTCAAAATTTCCGCTTGAGCGCTCTTTATAGACTTGTTTTACCTCTTTAAAATTTTCTATATTTTTTTTTGGAGTATGTGTAACAAAAGCTTTTATATCGTCAAACAGACTCTCTTCGCACTCTTTACACTCCTGCGGCATATAAAACTTTAAAGCACTTTTAATGCTTTGTATATTATTATCAAACTCTTGTTTCCCGATGGGGTGATTAAATACGAAAAATAGAGTTCTGTTTTTTATGTATGCAAAGTTAATCATTTTTTGTACAGGTGCAGTAAACATAGATTGTACTATTTTAATACACTTATAATAAGATAGTTTAGAGAATTGAGGTCTACTTTGAATAGAATTTATAATTTGAGCAGCGTTTTTCATTTAGTAATTATAGCAATGTTTTTATTAAGTTTGAGTGGATGTGGATACAAGGCAAATCCATATTATTTAGAGAACGCACCGCAGGGCGATAGTAATGTAAAATTTATTATTAAAAAGCCAAGCAGTGATAATAATGAAAGCGATAATGCAAATAAATGAAATATGATGTGATAATCGTAGGTGCCGGTGTAGCGGGTCTTTATGCCGCTATGCATCTGCCTAGAGAAAAAAAAGTTCTTATTATAAACAAAAGAGAAACTTTTAAATGCAACAGTTTTTATGCGCAAGGCGGTATAGCTCTGGCAATCGATAAAGATGATGTTCCGCTGCATATAAAAGATACTCTTGATGCCGGAGCCGGACTTTGTTCTGAAGAGGCGGTAAGAGTTTTGAGTGAAAGCTCAAGGGGTGTTATTGATGATTTAATAGCTCGCGGGTTTGAGTTTGACAAAGACAGAGACGGAAAATTGCTCTATACAAAAGAGGCTGCCCATTCAAAAGAGCGCATACTTCATGCAGGAGGAGATGCAACGGGCAGGTACATGCACTACTTTTTGTTGGAACAAAATCCTCATCCGATGCTCACAGATGCCAGAGTCGTAGACCTTTTAATAAAAGATGGCGAGTGCTACGGCGTAACGGTGCTAGACCACAGAGAGAGCAGAAATATATATGCCGATAATGTGATAATCGCAAGCGGCGGGGTTGGTTCATTATATGCGTATCATACAAACGCGCCGTGTATCAGTGCCGATATGCAGGGGCTTTGTGTAATCAAAGGTATAGAGTTAAACGACATGGAGATGATGCAGTTTCATCCGACTGTCTATGTAGATAACGACTCTGCTCAAAAACTGCTGCTTACTGAGGCTCTAAGAGGCGAAGGTGCGACTGTTGAAGATGAAAAAGGAAGAAGATTTCTATTTGATTATGATGAGAGAGGCGAACTTGCTTCAAGGGATATAGTAAGCAAAGCGATATATGACCATAATAAAAAAACAGGGCTGCAGACATATCTCTCTTTTAAAAATTTTGACCATGTCTATTTTACAAAAAGATTTCCAAACCTATATAAGAATCTACAGCTTTTAGGATTTGATGTACCAAAACAGAGAGTTCCTATATCTCCTGCTTTTCACTATGCAATAGGCGGGATAAAAACGGACATAAACGGTGCGGTGCCGAGTGTCAAATCTCTTTATGCAATCGGCGAGGTTGCCTCTACCAAGGTTCACGGCGCAAACAGGCTTGCTTCTAACTCTTTGCTTGAAGGGCTTGTGTTTGGAAAGAGGGCTGTTGAAGATATTTTAAAGAAGCAGCATGCCAAAAAAGAGGTTAAGTTTGAAGTCGCTGATGAGGTGATGAGTCTAAAAGAGGATAAAGAGAAAAAAAATCTTCTTAGAAAAATTATGTGGGAAAATGTCTCAATTGTCAGAACAAAAAAAGGTTTAAACAGTGCGTTAAATCAAATCAATGCTCTTTTAAATGAAAAAATCGGCAAACTTCTAAAATTTCGTCTGCTTACCGCAAAAGAGATTGTTCTAGCTGCCCTTGCAAGAGATGAATCAATCGGGGTTCATTATATAAAAAAGGACGATAGTGATTAAGCTATTAATTGTTCTCTTAAGCTCTACTCTTGCATATGCCGGTTCAGGCAGCGCAGATACAGAGGTTCTTCCGAATTTAACAATGACATGGATTGGATTTGCCTCTCTTGCTATATTTATGGCTGCATACTATTTTGTGGCCACCGAAGAGAAATATCATATAGACAAAGCTAAACCGGCTCTCTTTGCCGGAACATTTATGTTTATTTTAGTAGCTTTTTACTACGCCATAAACGGTATGGATATGAATCTGGTTCATACTCAGGTTGAGCATATGATTTTAGAAATTGCAGAGATTTTTTTCTTCTTGTTCGTCGCTATGACATATATAGAGTCGATGATTCACATGGGTGTTTTTGACAGACTAAAATACAATCTTGTATCAAAAGGCTACAGTTACAAAAAGCTTTTTTGGCTGACGGGATTTTTAGCATTTTTCATCTCACCGATAGCAGATAACTTGACAACGGCACTTATTTTATCAACTGTTTTAATAACTATTGAGAGAAAAAACAAAGAGTTTTTGGTACCGGGGGCAATCAATATCGTTGTTGCTGCAAATGCGGGCGGTGCATGGAGCCCGTTTGGAGATATTACAACTCTTATGGCTTGGGCGTCGGGCAAGGGAGAATTCGTCGACTTCTTATTTTTATTACCGGCTTCAATCGGCGGATATGTTATAACAGCGTATCTTTTGAGTATGTTTGTTCCAAAAGAGGTTCCGCACTTTGATGCAAGCAGCGAAACCAAACCCGAAATGATGAAGGGTGCAGAGGTTGTAATCGGGCTTGGGGCATTTACTGTTTTTGCTGCCGTCATATCTCATCAAGTGCTTCATCTACCGGCAATGTGGGGTATGCTTTTTGGTCTTTCGCTTCTCAAACTATATGCTTACAGACTTAAAAAAGTTCATAATTCTGAGTTCAATGTTTTTCACTCTATCGCTAAAATTGAGAACAATACGCTTCTCTTTTTCTTTGGTATCCTAGCAGCTGTGGGAGCACTATATTTTGTTGGCTGGTTGGGGTTGGCGGCAATAGTTTACGACCCGTCCGTTTTAGGTCCTACATGGGCAAATATCGGTGTAGGTTTTCTCTCCGCCATTGTTGACAATGTTCCCGTTATGTCTGCAATACTAAAAGCAAATCCTGATATGGGAGTTGACCAATGGATGCTTGTAACTTTGACAGCCGGTGTCGGCGGTTCGCTCATCTCTTTTGGTTCTGCTGCCGGTGTCGGAGTTATGGGTAAACTCCCGGGAATTTACACATTTGGTTCGCATATGAAATACGCATGGACCATTTTCATAGGGTATGCGGCATCTGTGGCTATTTGGTATGTTCAGTATCAGGTTTTAGGTCTATATATTAAACATTAAACAAATTTATTGTATCCTTTTGCTATCAAAAGGGTACGCCCTCTTAAAGCCATTCTTGGCACTTCAAAACACTCTTATTAAAGGTATCATATGACAAATGTCAGCATCATAGTTTTAGATTTTGGTTCTCAGTACACACAACTCATAGCTCGTCGTCTTCGTGAAGATAAAATTTATTGTGAAATTCTTCCTTATCATACAAAGATAGAAGATATAAAAGCTAAAAATCCAAAGGGAGTTATTCTCAGCGGGGGTCCGTCT
>MIBZ01000006.1 GCA_001829675.1 Sulfurimonas sp. RIFCSPLOWO2_12_36_12
CATATATTTTTAATTCGATATACATACTCTATTTTAGTTTGATTAGCATATTTTAGAGCTACATCCCATAGCTGATCCGTACGGTCATTGAGATTTTTCGCGAGAGCTTTTATTTCTGGTGGTGTGCCCTCACGGAAAAAATCTTTGGGTGCATGTTGTTTTTTGTAACTTACACCCCTTATATTGAATGTTCTTGGGACAATATTCTTTGATTTTTGTTGCTCAATGTCTTTGTGTGCAGCTTCCCAAGTTATAGCTCTTACTATTAAATTTTAATTTATTTTATCAAATTTTCCGTTGAAGGTGTAGTCAGTTACAAGAGGATACTTCGGCTGTATTTTTCTTTTATATAGTCCACCAGCAACATATCTAAAATGTAAATTATCGGGAGAATTATTGTAACATTGGCGATCGGTAATATCCACCCAATGACCTTTCGCTTGAGGGAGATGTTTCTTTACAAAGAGAACCGCGAAACCCTCTTCCGATTTTGTGTATTCAAGATATTTTTTAAGTAGTTGTTCATCCATTTGTTTTTTATTCCTAAATAATTATTCAACGAACATTATATACCAACCAGCTTGATATTACTAGAGACTGGCACTCACGGTATAGCGCCATCCGTGCTTCATTACGGTCACGCTAAAACCGTGACTCTCAAGCTCCTCTTTCAGTACGCTCGGCTCATAAAAGTTGGCAGGCTCGCCAAATACTCTCTCCATAAAACAGACACATTTGCCCAAAAATGTGCCCCTGTCAAAATCATAGATAAAAAGTCTTCCGTCATCTTTTAGTACCCGCACCACTTCGGCAAGCGCGGCGTCTATATCATGAAAATGATGCAGTGACTCACCCATAAAGACGGCATCAAAACTATCATTTTCAAACGGCAGTGCTTCTGCTGTTCCTACATGCGTCTCAAGATACTCGGGCGCATATTTGAGCATACCCTCTGCGGGGTCGACTGCCGTGAATTTCAGAGCACCGTTACATCTGTAGGCAAACTCGCTCATCACTCCCGTACCCGCACCTACATCCAAAACAGACTCTTCGTTGGAAAACGGTTTTAAAAATAGACAGAGGTCTTCCAAAACCTCTTTAGAATATACGAGTGAACCAAAATGTTTAAAAACAAATCCCAAATTATTAAAAGGCATCATGCTGTATCTTATCTCCTTGTTTGTTCTTCAAGTAAACTTTTTGCATTTTGGCTTGTGATGACTTTTTTACTTGTTTTTGCTTCAAGTTCAGCTCGTGCTACTTTTGCTACATTTCCGCCTTGGCGTGCAATATTTTTACTCTCTTGGAAGCCTTGTGGATTTATCGCTTCTGAAATATCTTTTGTTGAGGCTTCTGCCAACATACTTAAAATAAGCTCCGTATTTGTCATATTGTCTCGCAAATTTTCTTTCTTTAGCCCTTTTAGGATTTTATACTCTTTTGTTGTTTTATCTGCCCAAGTTTTTGTGATGATGTCTGTAAGTGTTGCAAACTCTGCTCCCTCTTTGACTTCAACTCTTTTCCACTCGTCTGTTAGCTCTTTTCGTATCTCTATGCTTTTTAGTCTTTGGTTTATCCAGTTTTGGCTATATCCAAGCTCCAAATACTGCTTCAATGCTCTGTCAATGCTAAGTTCAGGGTCGCTCATCTCATCAAGTCGCTCACTTGCCACTCTTGCCAACCATAGCTTAAAAGGCTCTGCTTTTGGTGATGGGATGGACTGAATAAGTCTGAAAAGTTGCTCTGTATCGGCTACATCCGTAAGCCTCATTTTCCCGTCTTCTGCTCTCATTTTCAAAGTGTGACAATTTGTCACGGTTTCATTTCCCTCAGCCCTTAGCCTCTGTTTCAACTTCCTCCAATAAGCACCAGAATCGATACTCTCTGTAAGTATTTCTACAACATCTACAACAGATACATACCATTTCTCTTGCTCTTCATCCCAAAGAGTACGCACTTTTTTCTCTTCAAAAAGCTTGATGGATTCGTTTGGTTTCATCGGTTTTCCCTTTAACAATCGTTTTGAACATTATAACTTTTTAAGCAAAGCGACTCAAAAAGTATTGCAATTTGTCAAATTTTCACTTCTCGAAAAAGTAGCAGTACTCCAGATTTCCCTCTTTGCCTGTTAGTTTTGAAGCAGATTTTTGAACTAATTTCCACCCTTTTAACTTGCATGCGTCTTCAAACTTTATCATCGCTTGCAACACTGCTTTTTCATCCGTTACAACACCGTTTCTGTCTCTTTTTGCTTCTCGTCCTACTTCAAACTGCGGTTTAAAAAGCAAAATAATTTTATCATATGAGAGCCTATCCACGGCATCCAATATATGAAGCAGAGAGATAAAAGCGACATCGCTCACAACTATATCAAACTCTTTGTCGCTCTTAAACTCTCTTATGTCGCACTCTTCGTATGAGTGAACTCTTTTATCGTTTTTTAGGCTTGCATGAAGCTGCTCTCGCCCTACATCCACCGCCGTAACCTCAGCAACTCCGCACTCCAGCAATACCTGCGTAAAACCGCCCGTTGAAGAGCCGATGTCAAGCGCAATTTTGTCTTTTAAATCAAGCCCCAACTCATCCAAAAAACTGCTTAGTTTAAAAGCCGCGCGCGAAACATACTCTTTATGCTCTTTTACGGTTACTTTGTCGCTATCTTTTAGTGCAAATGAACTCTTGATAATCTGAAAGCCGTTTACGCTTACAAGCCCCTCTTTTATGATGGCTTGAGCTTTGTTTCTGCTCTCGCACAGCCCATTTTCCACAAGGTAGTTATCAAGCCTGCTCAATTTTTCCCCTCATCTCTTGCTCGCTAAGAACCGCAACTCCCAAATCGATGGCTTTGTCATATTTGCTTCCCGCATCTTCGCCGTAAATAACAAAGTCTGTTTTTTTAGAGACAGAACTTACCACTTTTGCACCCAAACTCTCCAACATCTCTTTTATAACATCTCTTGACTCACTCATACTTCCCGTCAGTACGACACTTTTGCCTTTGAACGGATTGGCTTTTGCCTCTTCTCTCTGCTTTGGCTCCAGCGGGCGTAAAATCTCTTGGAGTTTTAAGATAGTCTCTCTGTTTACTCTGACAAATTCCAAAACAGACTCCGCCATCTCCTCGCCTATGCCATCAAGTGCGACTATCTCATCTTTTCTTGCATCTATAAAAGAGCTTCCAAAACGCTCACTCAAAGTTTTAGACGCAACCTCTCCGATATGTTCAATCCCCAAAGAGTTTACAAACCGCCAATAATCACACCCTTTTGCAGCTTCTAGCGAGTCAAGCAAATTTTGTGATTTTTTCTCTTTAAAACCCTCTAGCATTAAAAGTTTTTCTAAAGTTAAATCAAACAAATCAATTACGCTCTTCACCAAACCTGATTCAAAGAGAGCCTCAACTATTTTATTTCCCAAACCGTCGATATTCAGACACGGTTTTGAAGCAAAATAGATGATTGAGTTTATAACCCTTGCTTCACATTTTAGGTTTTGGCACTTAAGTAAAACTCCCTCATCCAGAAGCTCGCTGCCGCAAACAGGACAGTTTGCCGGTCTCTCAAACTTCACTTCGCTGCCGTCTCTCTCGTGCGTTAAAACCTTTATGATTTTAGGTATTACATCGCCGCTTCTAAGGATGATAACCTTGTCGTTTATGCGGATATCTTTTCTCTCTATCTCGTCAAAGTTATGCAGAGTTGCCCTCTCAACGACAACACCGTCAATATTTGTCGGCTCAACAATGGCAACGGGAGTAACCGCGCCCGTTCTGCCTACTTGAAGGATTATCTCCTTTAGTGTGGTTATCTTCTCAACTGCGGGGAACTTGTAAGCAACCGAAAAACGGGGGTTTTTAACGGTGTAGCCCATATCTATCTGAGCGGATATCTCGTTTACTTTTATGACCATCCCATCAAGCATCATGTCATAGCTCTCACGGTTTTTATTCATCTCTTCATATACGGTTTCTATCTCGTCAAAATCTTTACAAATCGCACTAAGTGGGGGTTTTTTAAAGCCAAGAGCGTAGATGTACTCCATCTTCTCGCTTAAAAGTTTATGTACAAGGGTGTTCTCTCCAACACCGTAAGGCAAAAAAACTAAGTTTCTTGATGCTGTTATACTGGAGTCAAGCTGTCGCAAACTCCCAGCCGCGGCATTTCTCGGGTTTGCAAAAACAGCCTCTCCCTTTGCGGCTCTCTCCTGATTTATCCTAAAAAACTCATCTTTATAGAGTAGAACCTCGCCGCGAATCTCGATTTTATCATGATGCTCTATGGTTAGCGGAATTGAGCGGATAGTCTTTACATTTTGCGTTATTAGCTCGCCTACGCTTCCGTCTCCGCGTGTAATGCCTTGAGAGAGTTTACCGTTTTCATATATCAGGTTTAGCGATGCGCCGTCATATTTCGGTTCGCAGTAAAATGTTATATTTTTGTCTAATTTATAAGTTTTGGTAAGCCACTTTTGCAGACCTTCGGAGTCAAAAACATCCTCCAAACTCCACATACGGCTAAGATGAGGAGCTTTTGAAAAGCCGTCCGAGACTGTGTCGCCGACTCTTTGCGTCGGAGAAGATGACAAAATATCCTCTTTGTGATGCTCTTCATACTCTAAAACTTCATGGTAGAGTTTGTCATAAACCTCATCGGTCGTAATCGGGTCATCAAGCACATAGTAGTGATACGAGTAGAGATTTAAAAGCTCTACCGCTTTTTTATAATCGTTTAAATTCATGGGTGAAATTTTATCTAAATCTTTTTAAATTATTTCAACTAAAAAAGTAGCAAAAATTTTAAAAAAAGAAATTAATTGCTAGAATGGCGTCTCTGTTTCAATCTTGATTAGAATCAATGATAATTAATATCAGAGTTAGTAATATACAAAATTAATTTTATCGGGAAAACATTTATGAAAAATTTAGTTTACGGCTTTTTTACGCTAATTATACTTACGACAAACTCTCTAGTGGCCGGTGAAAAACTGGACAAAATAGTAATATCCGGACCATTTGCTTCCGTTTCACACCCTATTTTGCATATGATAGAGACAAACGCATTGGCAGATGTGGCAGATAAAATAGAGTTTAAACTTTGGAAAAATCCGGACGAGCTTCGCGCCATGGCAATTAAGAGCGATGTAGATTTTATAGCGCTTCCGACAAATACAGCCGCAATTTTGAACAACAAAGGTGTGGATATAAAGCTTCTTAATGTCTCGGTTTGGGGCATCCTTGGGATGATAAGCCGTGACAGCACAATGAAAAGCCTTAAAGATTTTAAAGGCAAAAAAATTGCCGTTCCGTTTCGTGCGGATATGCCCGACATTGTATTTAAACAGCTTCTAAAAAAAGAGGGATTAGACCCTAAAAAAGATTTTGAACTTGTCTATGTAGCCTCTCCGGTTGATGCTATGCAGATGCTGATTATGAGAAGAATAGACCACGCACTCCTAGCAGAACCTGCCATATCTATGGCACTTAGAAAAACAAAATCTTTTCCTGTAAGCATAGTCGCTCCAGATTTATACAGAAGTGTTGATTTGCAAGAGGAGTGGGGCAAGATTTTTGGCACAAACGGGGATGTTCCAGAAGCCGGTATTGCCGTACTTGGCCGTATGAAAAATGAGCATGTAATTAAAAGATTTCAAGAAGAGTACGCAAAATCTCTTAGCTGGTACAAAGCAAACCAGAAAGAGGCGGGCAAACTTGTTGTAAAAACTCTTGACATGTTAAATCAAGAGGGTGTAAGTGATTCAATCTCACATGCAAGACTTAAAAACATAACTGCCGTTGAAGCAAAAAAAGATTTAGAATTTTTCTTCAATATTCTAAAAGAAGAAGACCCAAAAAGCATAGGCGATAAACTACCAAAAGAGAGTTTTTATTATGGCTTGTAATATATGAAATTTGCTCTGAAAATTCTAAAAGATTTTCCTGCCTTTCTATGGAGCGGATGGGGAGCAGTTGCTTCTGTACTGCTTTTTATAGCTCTTTGGGATGTTGGAAATCAGGTTTACGGGGATTTGGTTCTCCCCTCACCTCTTGAGACTTTTAAAACGCTAAACCTAATGCTGCATGACGAGAGCGTAATAAACGAGATAAACACAACCCTCTATCGTGCTTCCGTCGGTTTTGGATTATCACTTTTAATCGGTACGGCTCTTGGACTGATTGCCGGTTTTTTTGCAACTGCTTCCATGATGAGCCGCCCGATTGTAACCATACTTGTGGGTATGCCTCCGATTGCTTGGATAGTTTTGGCGATGATATGGTTTGGCATGGGTGATGAAACCGTAATATTTACCGTAATCGTTGCCTCTTTTCCTATCATATTTGTCGGAGCGCTTCAAGGTACCCGCACGCTTGACGGTGATTTAAAAGAGATGGCACAGAGTTTTAATTTTCCATGGCACATGAGATTTTTTGATGTCTATTTTCCGCATATATTCTCTTATGTTTTTCCGGCTTGGGTAAGCGGTCTTGGAATGGCTTGGAAGATAGTCATAATGGCAGAACTGCTTGCTACAAGTGATGGCATCGGAGCCTCTTTAGCAGTTGCTAGAAGTCAGCTCGACACTCCGAGCGCGCTCTCAATAGTTATAATAATGATAGCTTCGCTTATGTTTATTGAGTACATTATTTTAGAGCCGATTAAGAGAGAGGTTGAACTTTGGAGAGATTAGAAGTCAAAAAAGTAAACCACCGTTTTGGCTTTAGCGAAATTTTAAAAGATATAAATTTCACTCTAAACAAAGGCGAAGTTCTCTCAATCGTAGGTCCAAGCGGGGGCGGTAAAACAACACTTCTGCATCTTTGTGCAAATCTCCTTGATGTTGAAGAGGGAAGCGTTACAAACACATTTCTTAGCAGTGCCTTTGCTTTTCAAGAGGCAAGACTTCTTCCATGGAAAAATGTCATCGATAATATCGCTATGGGCTTATTGGCAGAGGGCGAGAAAAAAAGCATCGCAGTTAAAAAGTCAAAAGAGATAGCACTTAGATTCGGGCTTGAAGAGGATGATTTTGACAAATTTCCAAAAGATTTAAGCGGCGGAATGAAGCAGAGAGTCTCTTTTGCAAGAGCTTTGGTGGTAAAACCCTCTCTGCTGTTTTTGGATGAGCCCTTTTCCGCACTTGATATCGGGCTGAAAAAAGAGCTGCAGACAATTTTAATAGCTATGATTGCAAAAAAAGAGATAAGCATACTTTTTATAACGCATGATTTGATGGAGGCTATCCGCCTAAGTGACGAAATGCTGCTATTAAAGGCGGACCCAGGGCATATCGTAAAAAAATTCAGATTTGATTTGCCGCAAAATGAGAGAGATGACAGATATGTTTATGGCAAGAGTGCGGAAATCTTGCAAGATGAAGAGATAATTAACACATTTGAGCTGGAACTGAAATAATGAGCAATAAAAAAGAGAAAACAGAACAGCTTCACGCCACAAACCACTACCTCTACTATCCTGATGAAAAAGATGTTCCCGCATATTTAGCCTACGGATTCAGACCCGTATTTTTGCTTCTTGCTCCGTATATGATAATTTCAATGCTTCTTTGGGGCTTAGTTTGGAGCGGAACTATAAACATACCGTTTATGGAGAATGTTTTAGCCTGGCACATTTATGAGATGCTCTTTGGCGTTTTGACAATCGGCGTGCTGGCATTTTTAAGTACCGGCTTACCTGAACTTTTTCCCGGAACCGTCCCTTTTATCGGCAAAAAACTCAAAATTGTAATTATTCTGTGGTTAGCGGGACGCCTTAGTTTCTGGCTTGTTGATGTTACAGGCGTTTATCTGGCTGCTCTTTTAAATCTCTCAATGCTCGGATGGCTCATCTGGTTTGGAAGAGGTGCTGTTTTGGACAAACTTCAAAGACATGCTTCGCTCGGATATACCCTTGTGGCTCTGTTTATAATCGAAGTGTGGTTTTTTGCATCGATGGCAGGATACGCACAAACTGAACCGATGGAGATACTAAAAATAGCGCTCGGAGCAAGTGTTATACTCATACTTCTTGCACTTAGACGCGTAAATATGGAAGCGGTTAATGAGCTGATGGAAGATAAAGGGATAGATGATGTTTACATAGCTCGTCCGCCACTGACAAACCTTGCAATCTTTAGCGTTATACTATTTACCGCGGTAGAGTTTTTTTATCCGAACAACTCTGCTCTTGGATGGCTGGGTCTTGGGGCAGGAGCTGCCATTTTAGCAATTACAAATGATTATATTTTAAAAGACAAGTTTATACTAAATCAGCCCTATGTTATCTACTTAAGCCTGATTTTTGTTATGCTCTCTCTTGGTTATGCTCTTATGGGGTGGGCTATTTTAAGCGGTGAAATTGGAAATATTACTCATTTTAGACACTTTGTAACAAGCGGCGGGTACGGACTTGCATACCTAATGGTTATGATTATAATCGCTCAGATTCATACGGGACGCCATCTTGCTTCAAATATCTACACTCACTCAATGGTGGCATTAATCGTTGCAGCCACGCTTATGAGGAGTTTAATCCCATTTTATGAAGAGTACTCATATGAACTCTACCTATACTCATCTATTGTCTGGACAGTGCCGTTTATAATATATATCAAGGTATTTTACAAATTCTTAACCGCTCCGAGAGCAGATGGAGTTAAAGGCTAATTTAGAGAGATTAAATCAGTCGGACGACCAAAGTAGTAACCTTGAAACTCGTCCACTCCGTACTCTTTTAATAGTTCAAATATCTCTTTATTTTCAACATACTCTGCAACACTCTTAATATTTAACTCTCGTGCAAAGTTAACTATGCTTTGAACCAAAATTTTTGAATCGCCATCCGTCAATATATTTTGTATGAGAGAGCCGTCAATTTTAATAAAATCAGGCTTTATCTCCAAGATGTGGGCATAATTTGCATATCCGCTGCCAAAATCATCGATAGCGATTAAAACGCCCGTTTTTCTAAGTTTTTTAACAACCATTGCAAGTCTTTGGAAATTTTCCACACCCTCTTGTTCAGTTATCTCGATTACTACTCTTTTTGGGGAATCAAATTTTTGTATCCCGTTCATCAAAGAGTCCATAATCGACGCATCAAAAAAATCGTTCGGCAAAAAGTTTACAGAGATTTTTTCTTCTCTCTTCGCAAAAAAGGATAAGCTCTGTTCCAACATCTCCCTTGCAATTTTTATATACAATCCGCTATTCATTGATATATCTAAAAAATCGATAGGATATAAAATATTTTTCTCACCTTTATCAAACTCTATTATTCTGACCAAAGCTTCGTATTTAATAATCTTTCCCTCTGCATCAGTTATCGGCTGAAAAAATGGCACGACATTTTTGTGTTCAAGCGCATGTTTAATCGTCCGCTTAATTTTTATAACATTTTGAGAATACTCTTTTGTATCAACCTGTTTTGAATACATCACATAAGGCTGTGACTGTTTTTTTGCTTTTTTTAGAGCCATTTGAGCATCTTCTAGAGGATGAACATTATTAAATGCTATTCCTGAATATATCTCAATACCGATAATCTCATCTACGCCGTTAACTACTATTTTTAACGAGTTTATTTTACTATGCAGCTGTTCAATAATTTTAAAACATTTATCTTCATCAAAATTATCCTCTTCTTTAAGTAAAACATACTCATCAGAAGAAGTTCTGTATGCTTTAAATCCATAATCCTTTGCAAAATTTCTAAATGTCTCAGCCACCTCAACCAGAATCTCATTACCTACATCCACTCCATAAAGCTCATTTATAAGGCTAAACTCTTTTATATTGCTCAAAATTAATAGTTTCTTATGGTCTGAAAAGAGAGCATCATTTAAGGCATGTCTATTTAAAAGAGCAGTTAGATGATCGGTGTAGATTTGTTTTGAAAAATATTTTAATGTTTTACTAAAACCTAAATGGTGAATAGAGCCTAAAATCAACATAATTATAACTATCATAAAAAAGAGGTTGTGCATAAACTCACTGTTCTTTTTTGCAATAGCAGACATATCAAAACCGACAATCAAATAGCCCAATGTTTGCGAGAGATGATTCTCCAAAGGAATACTCATATCTATTTTATATAACTCCGATTCATCACTGTGTTCATGTTTAAAGTGAGCTTTTAAATTATCGCTGCCACTAACAAATAGATATTTTTCACCAATCGATACCGCTTTTTTCTCCAGCATAATATCAAGCAGAGACTTATTTATGGAGACACCCAAATCAGTCTTAAATATAGCATTTAAATTTTTTAAAAAACCCTCAGGAGAGACTCCAAGCTCGACATTTCCAACATATATATCATTGTAAAAAATTGGCTTTGTTATGCGGTAAGTCATCTCAAGGTTGCCGACTTCAAAGCCGCTAAAAGAGCGATGGAGCGTGTTTGTATCAACTATCAGAGTTCTTTTTTCATTCAACATATCGCCAAAATAGTCTGGTTTATGCGCACGAAAAAGTGTAATCCCCTCGTTTGAACGAAATGTAAGAATATCTACCGCACTATGAGTAGATTTTAACTGACTATACAGCGGCGATACTATAGATTTTATCTTCTCGTAATCTCTATTTGCGATGGCCTTTGCCAAACCATCCGTCTTAACTATCTCTTCTAGTTTAAAGTTCAATTCTGTTTTGTCATGCTTTAAATTTACATCAAAAAGCTTTCGCGTAGAGTCGGCAACCCTTTCAAACTGTTCATTTATTGAATCTTTTAGCTTATAATCCAGATAGAGATAAACAACAACCCACGACAGCACTAAAATAACAAAAGTCAAAATTAGCGTACAGCGCCTTGTTCTTTCAGGGACATTCATTCTCACCTACTATTTTTTTATTTACACATCATGTATTGTAACACTTTCATATAAATTTTATATTTACATATTCTTTACAATTTTTCAGATACTGAGATTTTATATTTTAGTATCTAGCCAAATCCTTTTTTTATAAATGTACATGTAGATAATCCCTTTTATAAGCGTCTCCACATTCATAATGATAAAAATAACAACTATGCCGTATCCCATTTTATAGGCAATATATGATGGAATCAGTCTAAAAATCCATAACGATAATACGCTGATTTTTAATGTTATTTTTGTTGCCCCTGCTCCTCTTAATGCTCCGGAGTAGACAAACATTATGGCAAGCGGAATCTGAGCCAATCCGACAAATATAAGATAGTAAGAAGCCACTGCGACAGTCGCTTTGTCTTGTGTAAAGAAACCGACCAAAAACTCCGGGAAAAGTATAAGAATTGCACCTACGCTGCCCATAAAAATATAGGCAATCCGTCCGCTTATAATTCCCATATTATAGGCTCTCTCTTTATCTTTTGCGCCCAAACTCTGCCCGACAAGCGCGGTTGCTGCTATTGCAAAACCAAACCCCGGCATAAAAGCTATCCCCTCTATGCGAAGTCCGACTTGATAACCCGCAAGTTCTGCCGTTCCATAAGCGGCTATGATGCCTACAAAAAACAAAAATGAGATGCTTGAGATTCCGCGTTCTAACGCCGCGCTCCATCCTACATGCCAAACCCTTATCATATCTTTTATGCGTATAATCGGAATAATATTTAGCTTTGAGTGCTCTTTTTTAAGAAGCCAAAAATATGCCGCCACACTAAAGCAGTAAGATATGACCGTTGCATAAGCCGCGCCCTCTATTCCCATCGCATCAAAGCCGTAGTGTCCAAAGATAAAAACATAGTTTAAAAAAGCATTTATTGCCGCGGAGATAAGTTTAATATATAATGAATTTTTTGTATCTCCAGCCGCCGAGAGTGCATTATATAAAAGCGTATCAATAAAAATAACCACGATTCCAAGTGAAATTATTTTAAAATAGAGCCCTCCCTGTTCAACAACATCCGCTTGTGCTCCCATCCAGATATAAAAATATTCACTCCCGAAGTAACCGCCGATTGTTACAAAAACGGATAAGACAACGGCAAAAATCCCAAGCGAATAGAGGAGTGCCGAGGCTCTTTTTTTTCTTCCTTGGCCTATAAATCTAGCTATTAGAGCATTTCCGCCGACAACATAAAGCGTCATCAAAACATTGATTATCATCATAAACTGCATGCTCATACCAACAGCCGCAAGAGCCGATATACTGACCATTCCGACCATCAACATATCAATCAGTATTTGGAGAATATCTACCAGATGTTTAAGTGCGGCGGGAATTGCGATTGAAAATACTTTGCGGGTATCGCGGGAGATTAATCTTGAAAAAATTGTGCTACCTCTTGCATGGTTTCTATAAGCTCATCTTTTGTCTCAAAATAGAGCTCTTTTTTATCTCTAACCTGTTCTTTTGGCGGAGTAAAATCAAAGACCAGAACAAAAGCCGTTATCTTTACTTTGTCGGCGTTCATATCCGCCCACTCCAAACTCATCTCTGCAACTTCGCCATGCACATCAACAACTGCGGCAGGATAAAGCCTGGTAACTCTGCTCAAATCAATATTTCCGATTTTCGATTTATAAATCATATTTTTCATTTTCGTATGGTAACCAATGAAGTTTGAGAATCGGCTTTGACGCTGAATTTCACAATAATTTCACAAACATAAGTTATAATATTTATTATATTTTAAAATGTTGCTAAGGGATAGTTGTAGTATGAGTAAATTTTTGTTTCTATATTTCTATATTTTTGTTTTGATATTAAGCGCTCAGGCGTTAACGCTTGATGAGTGCATTGACGAAACACTCAAAAATCATCCTGACATTAAAAAATTAACGCTAAATGTCGCACAAAGCAAATCTTTTGTGGATATCGCCAAAGCTGATTATATGCCGCAGATAAATGTCGGTGCGCAGTACAATCCTCACAATACATTTGTTATGCCGCAAAATGGTCAGTTTAAAACAATAAATGATGACAATTGGCAGGTTGACGCTTCAATAAATCAAAAAATATATGATTTTTCAAAAACTTCTTTAACGATAAAAGCGTATGAAAAAAACGAAAATATCGCAAATATCTCTTTGAGCGACACAAAAGCTCTTCTGGTTTACAGTGTAAAAAATCAATATAACTTAGCGCTTCTTCAAACCAAAGCGTTAGAGAGCAGAGAAAAAGACCTCCAAACAAAAAGGGAGCTTCATAAACAGGCACAGGCTCTTGTTCGTGAGGGTTTAAAAACAGAGGCGGACGCAACAACTATATTAAGCGCTCTCTATATTGCCGAGGATAATCTTGCTGTTGCAAAAGCAGACTTACATAAAGCTCTCACAACTCTATCTCTCTACATGGGCAGAAAAATAAATTTTGATACGGTTTTAGCGGAGGGCACGGAGTTACAAAAGATACAAAATGAAGATTCGCTGCTTGAAAATGTGTTAGCAAAAAACTTATCGCTCAAAAGCTCTCTAGAAGAGATAGACAAGAACAGTTTTATATACGATGCGACTAAGGCTCAAAATTACGGTTCAATAGACGCAATAGCCTCATATACTCATCAAAATTCGCTCAATGAGTATGATGTTTCACTGGTCGGAGTAAGCGTTAAGATTCCAATTTATACAGGCGGAAGAATCAGTGCACAAACAGAGCAGGCTCGCCTTTCAAAGGAGTCTGCAAAAGAGTCATACAACTCAAAAAAACTGCTTATTCAAGAAGAGGTTGAGAGCTTGATAATTGATTTGCAGAGATATAAACACACCATAAAAGCAAAAGAGTCTCTCATAGAGTCATCAAAAGCATCAAAAGAGATAGTTGAAGCGAGATATAAAGAGGGGCTCTCAACCTACATAGAGATTCTTGACGCAGCCTCAACTCATTTATATGCCGAACTTGGGCTTATTGAAGCAAAGTTTGCCATAAATAAAATCATAAATCAATTAGAGTATTTACAGGGAGAAACAAAATGAAAACATGGATTAAATATACAATAATTATACTTCTTATCGCCATCGGCGGAGCTATCTTTTACAACAAAGTATATCTTGTAAAATCAACATTTGCTACGACCAAACCAACCAGTGGTGATTTGACGGTAACCATCCGCGGTATCGGAAATGTAGATGCAAAAAACATCTATGCCATCACGGCACAAACCGGCGGAAAGATAGAAAATATCTTCTTTGATGAGGGCGATTGGGTAAAAAAAGGCGACCTTCTTCTTAGCATAGATTCAGTTGAGATGCCTCTTCTTCTTGATGAGGCAAAATTAGCTCTAAAAAAAGCCTCTCATGAAGCCGCGTCAACTAAAGACAATTTGGAGAGTTTGGAGGCTCAAAAGGTACTCCTGCAAGCTACTTACAACCGTTATGAAAAACTCAAAGAGCAAAAGTTTGTCTCTCTTGCAGAGTATGATAAAGCAAAAAGCGATTTGCAAAACATCAATGCACAGATTAACTCTTCAAAATCAAAAATAGCATCTGCCGCGTCTGAAGCGTCACGACTGCAAAAAAGCACAGAAGCGATAGATACAAAACTCGCCAGACTGAAAATTTATTCGCCTATTGACGGATACATAGTTTCAAAAGAGGCTGAAAAATCGCAATATGTACTTCCATCGGCAACTATTTTTAAAATCGTAGATCCAAAAACGCTATGGGTGAGAGCAAATATTGACGAGAGATTGGCAAATCAGATAAAAGTTACGCAAAAAGCCCTGATTGGACTTAGGTCTCAGCCTGATATAAAATTTGAAGGAGCTGTTCAAAGAGTCGTGGCCATGAGCAACGCCGTAACACTTGAGAGAGAGATAAATATCGGATTTAATGCCACTCCTGAGACTTTTTATATAAACGAACAGGCCGAAGTTAACATAGAGGCAGCAAACTATAAAAATGTTTTAAAAATTCCTCTTAAACTTGTTGTTTCAAAAGAGGCTAAAAAGGGTGTTTGGGTGGCTGAGGGCAACAATGCTTTCTTTAAACCTGTAACTATCTTGGCTCAAAATGACGAAGAGGCTGCCGTCTCATCGGGGATAAACGCCGACACAGAACTGCTTCTCTACACAACCAGCAACAAACCTTTAAGTGATGGTATGAAAATTTTCAGATGATAAACTTAGCAAAAAGAGATATTGAACATACTCTTGGCAAATTCATAGTTACGGCTATGGGTGTTGGGATGCTGCTTGGAATTGTACTTATTATGATTGGCGTTTACCGCGGTATGATGGTTGATGCGGAGATTTTGCTAGATGATATAAGTGCGGATTTATGGATAGTGCAAGAGGATACCATGGGACCTTTTGCCGAGGCCTCAAGAGTTTATGAAGATATGAAAAATATCATTTATGTAATAAACGGTATAGATAAAAGCGAAGCTATAACTTTTCAAAACATTCAACTCCCTCATTCGGAGAAACCTGTTCGTGTCGTGGCAGTCGGATATGACATTTACGGCTCAATAAATCCAGTAAATCCTAAAAGATTAATAGCGGGTCGCGATTTAAAAACAGACCATTACGAGATTGTAGTAACTGACAAAACAGGTTTTAAACTGAGTGATAAAATCAAACTTGGACGAAATTTTTACACCGTTGTAGGCATCACGCACAGCACCGTCTCCTCCGGCGGTGACCCTCTGGTTTATATAAGTCTAAAAGATGCGCAGGAGCTTCAATTTTTATACTCAAACAAAGAGATTCAAAATAATGAAGCAAGAGGTGTAAAAAATTCTGAATCTCATATGGTAAATGCCATTATTGCAACGGTTAAAAATGGGTTTGATGTAGATGAAGTGGCAAATGATATAAGAAAATGGCAACACAAAAGCGTATATACAAAAGAGCAGCAAAAAGAGATACTTACAAAAAATCTTATAGAAAAATCAGCCAAACAGATAGGTCTCTTTACTGCGATTCTAGTTGTAGTTTCAACAATAATTATTGCACTTATTATCTACACGATGACGCTGGAGAAGATGAAAGAGATATCAATCATGAAGCTGATGGGATTGCCAAACAGTCTGATTGTTTCTATGATTGTCAAAGAGACACTGCTTCTTGGTGTTTTTGCTTTCATTTTTGGAAATATATTTTCACATCTTATTTACGATAGATTTCCAAAACGAATAGTGCTTGAGATTCCGGATGCTTGGACACTCTTTGGCGTAGTTATCATAGCCTCTATTTTGGCCTCTTTTGTAGGCGTTAAAAAAGTTATAAGCGCTGATCCCGCAGCGGCAATCGGAGGATGAAATGAATCAACAGAGTGCAATTAAAGTTAAAAATTTAACCAAAAATTTCGGCAAAGACGAAAACCTAGTAAAAGTAATAGAAAATGCCTCTTTTGAGATACAAAAAGGAGAGCTTGTAGCTCTCATCGCTCCAAGCGGTGCCGGCAAAACTACTCTGTTGATGATGATAGGATGCGTACAAGAGCCTACAAGCGGGGAGATTTGGCTGGGCGAAGAGAAAGTTTACGACAACAAGTGGACAGCCAAAGACACCCGCAAAATCCGCAGAGAAAAGATAGGTTTTATATTTCAAGCCCACTATCTTATACCTTTTTTAAATATCATAGAAAATGTAACGCTGCTTCCGCAGACAAACGGAGTGAGCGAAAAAGAGGCAAAACAAAAAGCGATGGAGCTTTTAGAGTATCTTGAAATTGCAGACAAAGCTTACAGTATGTCATCGCAGCTCTCCGGCGGACAAAACCAAAGAGTTGCCATCGCAAGGGCATTAGCTAACAATCCTGAGATTATCTTAGCGGATGAGCCGACAGCCGCACTTGATGCGCAAAGGTCTATCAGCGTTATAAAAATGCTTAAGAAAATTGCAATCGAACAAAATGTGGCTATTATAACCGTAACTCATGATGAGAGAATTCTTCCTTATTTTGACAGAATTATGAAGATAGAAAACAGAGCTATTGTTTTTCATAAACTAGACGAAGACAAAATTTTGTAAATCTATTTCACAAATATTTCACAAATAATAATCATAATACATAATATATATACAAAGGATGAAAGATGAAAAAGATTTTACTAGCGTCGTTATTGGTTGCTACTGTTTGTATGGCGGAAGAGAGCTATACTGATCATGAAGCGAAAATGCAACAGATGCAGGAACGCACTCAAAAACAAGATGGTACGGGTGAGCAAAACAGAGAAAAAAAGCAAAATAAAAATGGCTCAGGCAAATCAGAGAACGCGGGGTCTGGTCCAAAAGACGGTACCGGAAATAAATACAAAGGCTCAAACGGCGGCGGGGGGAGAAGATAATATGCAAGTAAATTCAAATTGCTCTATGCAACAAACTCAAATGAGAAAAATGGACGGCTCTGGCGGCGGTCAAGGTCAAGGCGGCATGAGAGATATTATGCAAAGTTTATCCACTGAGGACAGAGCTACTTTAAAAGAACAGCTCAGTTCTATGAGTCAAGAAGAGAGAATGTCTGCTGTAACTCAGATGAAAGAAGTTGATGCAACTGTTCTAAGTTCAGAGGACTATACAAAAGCGCTTCTTGATATTTTAAATAAAACTACTGCTGAAGAAACTCAAAGCGATAGTTTTTCAGTATATGCATAGATAGTTTTTTAGGTATAATTTTTTATGAAAATTTTATACCTAGAAGATGATATCACCCTCTCAGAAACGGTTGCAGAGTTCCTAAGTGATGAGGGCTTTGATGTAGTTTGTGTTTACGAGGGCAATGAAGCATTGGAAGCTGTTTACAAAAGCAGTTTTGATATGTTTTTATTTGATGTAAATGTTCCCCAGATAGACGGATTTGCCTTACTTAAAGAGCTTAGAGCGGCTAACATCTCAACACCCGCAATCTTTACAACTTCGCTTAACAGTATTGATGATTTATCAAAAGGTTATAGCTGCGGCGCGGATGACTACATAAAAAAACCTTTTGTTTTAAAAGAGTTGCTATTTCGCATAAAAGCACTTTTAAAAAGAGAGTTTAAAACTCAGAGCGAACTGACTAAAATTACCAAAAATATTGATTTTAACACACTTGCAAACGAGCTTATTATTGACAATCAAAAAATATTACTAAACCCTAAAGAGGTTCTGCTTTTAAAACTGCTCTTAAAGCATAAAAACGAGTGTGTGTCGTTTGAAAGCATTTACCAAAATGTTTGGTCCTTTGATGAAACGCATAGCGATATGAGCCTCAGAACTTATATAAAAAATTTGCGTAAATATATTGGAAAAGAGAATATACTCAGTATAAAAAAAGTAGGATATAAATTTGTACAAGAGTGAAAAACAGACTATTTTTTATGTGCTTGCTCTCTACCTAAGCTCAACCCTGCTCCTAATTACTACACTTTTTACCGGTTACTATTTTTATAAACAAGAAGAGCTTATACATACTGAAAAAGAGATTTTAAAACAGTATAGTTTAACCTTAGAAGAGACTCTTTTATCTGTGCATGAAAACAGCGACGAGAAGTATGAGTATCCAAGATTTAAGAATTTTAAGAGTGCCATTTATGATATAGATAAAAATTTGATTTTTTCAACACTTGACACTAAAATAGAGAATCTTGATAAAGATTTTTTTGTAAAAGATTCCAACGCCTACTATGTCTCTTCATTAAAGCCCTACTATCTCGGTGCCGCCTACTCCGTTGTTGAAAAAAAGAAAAAACCTATAAACATTTTAAATGATCTGATTATTAGCGCCATGATTGTCATTACCATTACGATAATAACCTCATTTTTTCTGGTAAAACTTGTTTTAAAACCCCTAAGAGACAACCTGCGCCTTCTTGACAACTTTATCAAAGAGACAACGCATGAGCTAAATACGCCCATTACAACGATTCTTGCAAATATTGAAACACTGGATGCAAAAAGCTGTGATGAAAAATCTATGAGAAAGCTCCAAAGAATTAAGACAGCTTCTACCACCATCTCCAATCTTTACCAAGATTTGGTCTATCTGTTATTAAACCACCAAATCTCATCTCAAAACGAAGAGTTGAACCTATCTGAAATATTAAACCAAAGGGTGCACTACTTCTCGCAGATGGCAAATGTTAAAAAATTGAATCTGAATGTAGATATTAAAGAAGATGTATATTTCAATGCCGATAGGCAAAAAATAGAACGATTAATAGACAACATTCTCTCAAACGCCATAAAATATACAAACAAATTTACCACTATCAAAGTTGTTTTGACACAACACACTCTCTCTATTTCGGATGAAGGCAAAGGTATGAGCCAAGATGAGATAAGCACTATTTTTCAAAGATATCGCAGGTTTGATAAGACGCAGGGCGGTTTTGGCATCGGATATAGCATCATAAAATCAATTATTGATGAGTATGGCATAAAAATAGACATAGAGTCTGAGATTCAAAAAGGTACAAAGGTAACATTATCATGGTAAAAATTACACTTTTCATAGTACTGCTATCTAGTTTTTTAAATGCTTCTTCCTTTGAAGAGAACTGCTTAAGCTGCCATGGAAACGACTTTAAGTTCAATATGATGATGAAAAAATACACCCAAAAATACAGCAGCGAAAAAAGAATCAAAGAGGCAATATTTAACTATCTCAAAGAGCCTACAGTTGAAAAATCTGTTCTGCCCTATGAATACATAAATAGATTTGGTCCAAAAGAAAAAACAACTCTAGATGACAAAACATTAAGAGAGATGATTGATATCTATTATGATAAATTTAACATACAATCTAAAATTTATTAGTTGTTATCTCTTAAATATCTTTACAGCCAGCAAAACTACAACGCCTATAACCAAACCTATGACTAAATCATTGATTATTGCAGGAACTCCGTCTATAAAATAGTGGTGAAAAAACTCCACATGATGGGCGAGTATGCCGCCGCCCACCAAAATCATTGCAATAGTCCCGACAACCGTTAAAGTTTTTATGAGTTTTGGCATAGCGCTTATGAGAGAATTTCCGCTTTTTGTATAATTTTTATCTAGAAGCCAAAAACCTACATTATCCATTCTGACAATCATCGCAACAAGCCCATACACTCCGAATGTAGCTATAAGAGCAACAATTACGGTCGATGAAACTTGAATCATAAACGGTTTGCCTGCTACGGCGGAGAGCGCGATTACTACTATCTCGATAGAGAGTATAAAGTCTGTAAATACAGCCGATTTTATCTTCTGCTTTTCTATCTCCAAGATTGTCTCTTTTGTAGAGTGCAGCAGCTCTTCATTCTTCTCTTCATGCTTCTTGTGAAACAGATACTCTTCAATCTTCTCAGTACCCTCATAAAGAAGATAGAGCGCACCAAGCATTAAAATATAGATGATTAAACTAGGAGCCACTGCCGTTAATATAAAGGCTATTGGCAAAATAATAACTTTATTTTTTAAAGAGCCCTTTGTGATTGCCCAGATAATAGCCAACTCTCGTGATTGGTCAAACCCTGTCGCTTTTTGCGCATTTACCGCTAAATCATCTCCGAGAATTGCAGCGGTTTTTTGTGTGGCAACCTTGCTTGCAACCGCAACATCATCCGCGAGCATCGCAATATCATCTAAAAGTAAAAAAATCCCTGACGCCATATATTTTCCTTTTTATTTAAATTTTTACATCTTTAATATTTTGCGTTTTAACTATCCAAGTAAAATAGAACGCGCCTATAAAAAATCCAAGCCCGATTAGAGATGTTATAAACTCCAGCGAGTAGTTCTCTGTTGCCAAAAGACCAATCATAAAAGAGGTAAATGCGGCCGAACTCAAAAACAACATGTCATTATATGCAACTATTCTGCCGTAATATTTTTGTTCAATATTTTTTTGAAGAAGAGTGTATGTATATGACCAGAGCGTCGTGGTAAACAGCCCTACGATAACACTTGCAAACAGTGACATATAAAAATCTTTCATTAAATATGCCCAGAGCCAAATCGCCATAGCTTGAAACACGAAAATATAACTTACTCTTTTATTGCTTATCCATCTGCTTAATATCATCGGTCCGATTACCAAACCGACAGCCCTAGAGGCATGCAGAAGTCCGAGCGCCAAAGATGTAGCAATAACCGAAGCGTAATATTTATCAACCATTAACGCAACCAAAGCATCAAAAGCGGTAAGACCTACAAATGCGTGGATAAGCATTAGATGAACCGCGTGCGGAAAGCGTTTTAAATACCTGAAAGTATCTCTCATCATCTCAAGTAAACTCTCTTGGCTTTTAAGAAAATTTACATCTATATCCAACCTATATAGCAGCAAAAAAGCAACCACAAACATAGATGCATCAAGAACAAATGCAACCTTTATTCCAAACCAAAATACAACAAATCCGCTTAGTGCCATCCCCAGCGTATATGAAAATGACCATATTATCGAGTGAATCTCATTAGCTCGTTGAAGCCTCTCTCCGTTAAGCAGTTTTGGCAGAAGCGACATCTCTGTCGTAAAGTAAAAACTAGCCGCCGCCATTTTTATAAATATCAGTACATAAAGCAACCACAAATCTGATACTTCATTTACAAAAACAAGAAAGAGAGTTGCAAATATTTCAAATAAAATTAAAACCAACATAAGTTTTTTTGGCTTCATACTGTCAATGATTGAACCTGAAAAAGGAGCTTGGATTACACCTGAGAGAAAATGAAGCATCGCTGTAAATGCCACCACCTCAGCAGAAACTTTCATCTCCAGCAGAAGTGTATAAATTGCCACATTGCTAAACCATGCGCCAAAATATGCAATCAGCTGAACTGCAGACAATCGTCTTAATATAGGCTCAGAGTTCAATAATTTTATATATTCATTCATAAATGCAAGATTATCATAAATATAAGCAAAAAAACTAAATAAAAAAATTATTACTTTTCGTTAAAGTATTTTTTTTTTATGCCGATTTGGTATGTAATAATATTCTTTAGAAGGAGTAAGTCATGGATGGCATAGCAAATGTTGCAAAGATGCAACAGTCTCAAGTAAACTCGCAGGAATCACAGGCGAAGGCGGCTCATGCTCAGCAACAAGTTCAGCAACCAAAGCAGGTTGATGTTGTTAAAGAGATGCAAAAAGAGAGCTCAAGTAGTTCAGAAAAAATCAACTCTAAGGAGCAAGTGCAAGATTTAGTCGAAGAGCTAAACAGAGCCTTGGCTCCTATGAACACAAACATAAAGTTTGGCGTTGATTCTCAGGATATTTTCTTTGTATCCGTAATAGAGTCAGAAACGAGCAAAATGATAAGAAGATTTCCGGCAGAACAAGCTGCAGACTTCTTGCCAAAAATGCAAGAGGTAACGGGTATTTTATTTGATTCAAAAGGGTAATTTATACCCTTTTGATTTCCTGCGTTTTATACCTAGTTTAATACTCTTGATTAATTTCTATTTCTCCACATAACTTTTACATCTAATCCTTTTACAATAACCGTTCTTTAATACTTTTTGTAGTAAAATCCCCGCAATTATTTTGCTCACGAGGGTTTTTACATGAAAAGAGAAGTTAAAAAAGTAGTTTTAGCATATTCCGGCGGACTAGATACTAGTGTTATTTTAAAATGGTTACAAGATGAGTATAAGTGCGAAGTTGTAACTTTTACGGCTGACATCGGACAAGGCGAAGAAGTTGAGCCTGCTCGTGTTAAAGCACTCTCATTAGGTATTAAACCTGAAAATATTTTTATCGATGATTTAAGAGAAGAGTTTGTAAAAGATTATGTTTTCCCTATGTTTAGAGCAAATGCAATTTATGAGGGAGAGTACCTTTTGGGAACTTCTATCGCAAGACCGCTGATTGCTAAAAGACAAGTGGAAATCGCTCACTTAACAGGTGCTGATGGCGTAAGTCACGGAGCTACCGGAAAAGGAAACGACCAAGTTAGATTTGAGATGGGGTACTTAAGCAAAGACTCTACACTGACTGTTATAGCTCCTTGGAGAGAGTGGGACTTAAACTCAAGAGAGAAGCTTTTGGCTTACGCTGAGGAACACGGTATTCAGATAGAGAAAAAAGGCAAAAAATCTCCATACTCAATGGATGCAAACCTGCTTCACATCTCATATGAGGGCGGAATTTTAGAAGACCCAAATGCAGAGCCTGAAGACAGTATGTGGTTATGGACAACAAAGCCCGAAGATGCTCCAAATACTCCAGAGTACATAGAAATTGGCTATAAAAACGGTGACCCGATTTCACTTAACGGTAAAGAGTTAAGCCCGGCAACAATGTTGGCAACACTTAACAAGATTGCAGGACTTCATGGAATCGGTCGTGCCGATATTGTAGAAAACAGATTTGTCGGTATGAAAAGCCGCGGATGTTATGAGACTCCAGGCGGAACAGTTATGCTAAAAGCACACCGTGCAATAGAGTCGATTACTCTTGACCGTGAAGAAGCACATTTAAAAGATGAGATGATGCCTCGTTACGCAAAACTAATCTATAACGGATTTTGGTTCTCTCCGGAGCGTGAAATGCTTCAAGCGGCAATAGACACAACGCAAAAAAATGTAGAAGGAACGGTTAGACTAAAACTTTACAAAGGAAGCGTGAGTGTAGTTGGTCGCAAATCTACAAAATCACTATTTAATCCTGAATATTGCACATTTGAAGAAGATGCGGTATATGATCAAAAAGATGCGGCAGGTTTTATCAAACTTAATGCACTTCGTTTTATAATTGCAGGCAAAGCAAGAAAATAATACTAATTTTAAGGAAATAGCATGAGCATTATTAAAATAGATATGAATTCACCGGAGTTTCAAGCAGAGCTCGCAAAAACAGTTGTTTTTACAGATAAAGTAAATAAGCAGTTCGGATGGGTTTATAATCCTCAAGCAGAGGTAAACGAAGGCGTACAGATGGGTCTTGCAAGAAACAAGATGATGTACGGTAAAAGATTTTGTCCATGCTTTATGGTTGAAGTTGTTGATGAAAAACCAAGAAGCGTAGATGATAGAATATGCCCATGCAAACCGGCGATTGAAAAAGAGATACCGGAAGATGGAGTATGTCACTGCGGAATCTACTGTACTCCGGAATTTGCAGATAAAAAAAGAGTAGAGATGGGCATTGAAGAGGTTGTTCATACTCACTCTCGCGGACTTACAAAAGATGAAGCTCTAATTTTACTAAACCAAGGCGAATTGGACGGTGATGAGTTGGCATCTCTGATTGAAGCAAGAAATCTCGGCATGGTTGAGTTTAAACTTGTAGATGTTCGTGAACATATGGAGTGGCAAATGGGTCACATAAAAGGGGCAGACAAGCTTGTTCCGACAAGCAGTTTTTTTGCTGCCCTTGATGATGCAAAACTAAACAAGAATGAAAATATAATTCTCTACTGCCATGTTGGAAGCCGTAGCGCACATTGTGCTAGAATTTTAACAGATATGGGATATGCAAAGATAGGAAATTTATCATATGGAATAGTTTCATATGGCGGCGAAATAGAAAGATAAAGGGGAAAAAATGAAAATATTATTGATTAAAGATGTAAAAACACTTGGTAAAGCTGGCGAAGTTAAAGAGGTAAAAGATGGCTATGGTCAAAATTTTTTAATTGCAAAAGGTTTTGCTAAACATGCAACTACCGAAATTTTGGCTAAACATAAAGAAGATGAGAAACTAGCAGCAGAAGAGCTCTCTAGAGAGATAGCATCACTAAAAGAGCTGGCGGCAAAACTAGATAAAGCTGAAATTGTAATAACAAAAAAACTTGGTCAAAACGGTCACTTGTTTGGCTCGATTACGAAAGATGAAGTTGCACATGCACTGCTAGAACAACATGGTATTGAGATTGATAAGAAACATATTACGGATAAACTGGCGATAAAGAGTGTCGGGGAGCATGACCTTGATTTGAAATTAGGTCATGGAATCCACGCAACTCTGCATGTAGATGTTCAGGGTGAGTAAAAACAGAGATGTTTGACGCAACTACCATACTTGCATACAAAGGCAAAAACAAAGCTGTAATCGGCGGAGATGGGCAGGTTACATTTGGAAACAGTGTTTTAAAAGGTAATGCTACAAAAATCCGTACTCTTCACAACGGTAAAATTTTAGCCGGTTTTGCAGGTAGTACGGCAGATGCCTTTAATCTTTTTGACATGTTTGAAGATTTTTTAGAAGCGAAAAAAGGCGATATTTTAAAATCAGTTGTTGAGTTTTCCAAAGCTTGGAGAAAAGACAAAGTTCTTCGCCGTCTTGAAGCTATGATGATAGTATTAAACAATGAACATATCTTTATACTTACAGGCAACGGCGATGTTGTTGAACCTGAAGATGGAGAGATTGCTTCTATTGGAAGCGGTGGAAACTTCGCTATATCTGCGGCGCGCGCTCTAAAAAAACATGCCTCTTTGGACGAAGAAGAGCTAGTACGAGAGAGTCTTAAAATAGCTGCCGATTTATGTATCTATACAAACCACAACATTAAAACTCTTACATTAGATGGAGCCAAGCAGTGAATCTAACACCAAAAGAGATAGTTGAGTATCTGGACAAATATGTTATATCACAACATAACGCTAAAAAAACTATCGCACTTGCTCTTAGAACCAGATATAGAAGAATGCAGCTAAGTCCAGAACTTCAAGACGATATAATGCCAAAAAACATTCTCATGATTGGCTCAACGGGTGTCGGTAAAACAGAAATTTCCAGACGCTTGGCAAAAATGATGAAAGTCCCGTTCATTAAAGTTGAAGCCAGCAAATATACCGAGGTAGGTTTTGTGGGAAGAGATGTTGAATCTATGATTAGGGATTTGGTTGTTGCCTCTATTGCTATAGTTAAAGCAGAAAAAGAGGAACAAAACAGAGAGAAGATAGAAAACTATGTCCTAAATAAGATAGTTGAAAAGCTTCTGCCACCTCTTCCACTTGGTGCTAGTGAATCTAAAAAAGATGATTATCAAAGACTTTTAAGTGTTATGGAAGCAAGAGTGCTCTCCGGTGAAATGGATGATAAAATCATACAGCTTGAAGTCCAAAAAATACATGTAGAATTTAACGATACAAATCTGCCTCCTGAGATGGCGAAGGTTCAAGAATCTTTCTCTAAGGTATTCTCTCAAATGAATAAAGAGGACAACAAGAAGGAAGTAACAGTTAGAGATGCAAAAGCTATTTTAAAAAATGAAGCCAGTTCAAAACTTCTTGATACCACAAACATCCATGCCGAAGCATTAAGGCGAGCTGAAAATGGCGGGATTATCTTTTTGGATGAGATTGACAAAATTGCCGTCA
>MIBZ01000007.1:0-14454 GCA_001829675.1 Sulfurimonas sp. RIFCSPLOWO2_12_36_12
GGAATGCATACATAAATAAAACAAAATAATAAACTAAGATACATACTCCCAAGCGAAGCGTGGGAGGAAGAAAACAGTATGGAAGCTTATACTTTTAATGCTCCTGGTATCAGAGGTTTAAGTGCTGAAGCACATAAAAAACTTGGAATCTGAATCTACTTTAGTTAAATTTATAAAAAAAAGAAATATAATTCATATATAAGTATAAAATATATATAATAAGAAATATATTTCATATTAGGAACTTTTATGACGCTTCAAGAGCTCGGATTGGAGATAAAAAATCTTCGCAAACAGAACAAATACTCTCAAGATGATATGGAAAACTTCAGTGGCATAACAAAAAGAACTATATCTAAAATAGAAAACGGCTTTGTGGATGAAGTAGGCATTAAAAAAGTGGAGATGATTTTAAATCTGCTTGGATATGAACTAAGCCTAAGACAAAAAGGTCGTCCAAAAACATTAGAAGAGTTGCAAGATGAAAGAAAATAGTTTAAAAATCTACCTCAATAAAATACATAGCGGTAATCTGACATATGAAGATGATAGATATATTTTTAACTATCTTGAGAGTGCAAAAGATGTAGTAAGTTTGACAATGCCCATCCGTGCGGCTAGTTGGGATAGCAAAAAACTGCACCCGATTTTTCAGATGAATATCCCAGAGGGTGCGCTTAAGGAAGCTATCAAAAACCATTTTGCAAAAATTGTGCAGATGGATGATATGAATCTTTTAAGGCTTATCGGTCCTTATATGCTAGGTCGCGTAAAGTTTGAGAAGATTATCGATAAAGAAGAGGTTTTAGAGCTGGATACTATCTTAAACTCTTCAAAGCAAAATCTTTTTAATGAACTGATGGAGAGATTTGCCATCCGCTCAGGGGTTTCAGGAATCCAGCCAAAACTGCTTTTAAGCGCTCACAATAAAACTACCATGAAGTTTGAACACTATATAATCAAATCTTGGGAGAAAGAGTATCCAAACCTCGCTCTCAATGAGTACTTTTGTATGCGCGCCGTTCAAAATGCAAATCTTCCTACACCTGAATTTTATCTGAGTGATGATTTTTCCATGTTTGTTATGAAGCGATTTGACATTAAAGAAGAGGGCAGTTACTTTGGTTTTGAAGATATGTGCGTACTTACTGCAAGAGAAACAGAGCAAAAATACGAGGGAAGCTATGAAGAGATATCAAGAGTAATCAGAGATGTTATCCCTGCCTCAAAGCAAAAAGAGAGCCTGAAAATATTTTTTAAAGCTATTATAATGAACCATCTTTTGCAAAACGGCGACGGGCATCTCAAAAACTACGGGGTACTTTATGAGAAAGACTTTAATAATGCTTTTTTAGCACCTATCTATGATGTAATTACCACAACCGTATATATAAAAAATGATATTCCGGCTCTTAGGCTTGGTGATGGAAAACTTTGGTGGAAGGAAAAAACTTACAAAACTTTTGCAAAGCAGAGTTGCATCATCTCAAACAAAGAGTATGAAGAGATACTACAAGAGTGCTGCGAGGCTATAAAAACAACAAAAAAAGAGGTCGAGATTTTTGCACAAAAAAATCAAATCGTTCAAGAGTTCCTCTCTTTACTAACAAATAACTGGAAGGATTCAATAAAATTTGCATAGCCTAATACCTAAACTTTGCGATTATTGGGTTATGGTCTGAAATTTTTTTGCTGTCAATTACTTTTGAGTATATCAAATCCAAATCTCTGTAAAAGATATAATCCAGCGAGTTTGAGAAAATCTTTTTAATATCTTTTTCATCGCTGAATTCTACTTTTTTTAAGCCCAAATCATCGCTAAATTCTTGTAGATATTGCACTCTCTTTATATTCCAAGTATTGAAATCTCCGGCAACTATCATAGCTCCTTTATGGGATTTTATGCTCAGCTGTATGTGACGCAGCTCGTTTTTAAAATCACTGTTATGCACAAAGTTTATAGCATGCAGATTGACCATAAGAAGCCTCTGCCCATCTGAAATTTTATGGTGCGTTATAAGTGAAATTTTGTGTGTAGCACATCGCAACTCTTGCTTTTTTGTCAGCAAAGAGAGTTCATCATGGCAAGATGATTTAAAGGCGCTCAAAACCCCGAAAATATGTTTTTTTGTCTCTATATTTGGCGACAAAACATATGAATAGTCATGCACATCAAGCTCATGAGATAGGCTTTTTTTAACCTCTTGAAGAAGTAAAATATCGAGATTGTGGCTTTTTATAAGTGAGCCGATAAAATCTTTATAACTGCTCTTAAGCGTAAGTTTTGCGACATTCCAGCATAAAAGAGTAAACTCGTTTTGGAGTTCTGACTCTTGATGTTTTAGGGATTTTATGAAACTGTTTGGTTTAAACATATTTAAACTTTAGCATTAGAGTTGCGGTGCCATTATTCGCATAAGGTTTTCAAAAACTCTTTTAAAATCAGATACGCCTTTTGTTCCAAAAGAGGAGTTGCTTATAAGTTTCTCTGCCCACTCCTCTATCTCATTGATAATCTTTATGGAGTAAACAAAGGTGGCGACCTCGTAGTTCAAAAAGAGGCTTCTGTTGTCAAAATTTACGCTTCCAAGCACTACGCTTTTGTTGTCAAAAAGTATAGCTTTTGCATGAAGCATCGCTCCGTTATAAAGGTAGATTTTTATACCGGCTTCTTCAAGCTCTCTCATATATGAACTTCTTACAAGATTGACTATTGTGTGATTTGCCTCTTTTGGCGTTATAAGCTTGACATCCACCCCTTTATGATGGGCAATAATAAGCGCCTCGATTAGCGAGTTGTTGGGAATAAAGTATGGAGTGATAATGTAAATCCGCTCTTTTGCACCGTATATTGCAGATAAAAGCGCCTCATACAAAGCATCTTTATCCATATCCGGTCCGGATGGAACAACTTGCAAATAGATGTCGCCCTCTATCTCCATTTTTTGTCTCTTAAATTTGAGTCTCTCATCTGAAGCATAAAACCAATCCGAAGCAAATATTTCAAAATATTGCTCCACAGATGAGCCTTCAACAAGAAACATAATATCTTGCCATCTTTTTTTGCTGTATGTTGCTCCTAAATACTCATTAGAGAGGTTTGCTCCCCCGCTTAAAACTTTCTCATTGTCAAAAATATAGATTTTTCTATGGTTTCTTAGATTTATGTAGTTTCTAAACGGCATTTGAAATATAGGCATAAAAAATTTTATCTCTACGCCCGCTTTTTTTAACTCTCTAAGCCTATACTGAAATAGATACAAAACAATTGAGCCCAAAGAATCCATCAGTATTTTTATCTCTAAACCCTCTTTTGATTTTTTTATTAGAGCTTTTATAATCTCTTTTGTTACTTTGTCATACTCAAAAATATATGTGCTTATATGAATTGAGTTTTTTGCTTCGTTGATGCATTGCATAAATATTTCATATGTTTTTATAGGGTCCGTATATACTATAAATTGCTTATTTTGGCTTGAATCAGCTATTTTATAGTTTCTTAAAACCCTGTCTATGTTGTTTTGTATATTTTGGTCTGTCGGTTGATTTTTAAGCTTTAGAGAGCTCTTTTTGTATCTGTTTTTTCTTTTTCTCGAACCGATAATAAAGTATAGAGGAACCGAGATGTAAGGAACTAAAATAATGGAGAGAAGCCAAGCTATGATGGCGCTTGGTGAGCGTCTATGGTAGAGCATATGAATAAGTATAGCAATAATCAAAAGACCGCCAAAAATTATTAAACCGTGGTACAGATATATATTTTGCGCGTTGCTTATCTCTTCATTCATTGGAAAATTATATCATCTTTGTTAAATATTTTTAAGTATAATTGTGAAAAATTCAAAGGCTATTTAAATGTCAACATATATTTTTGGTCATACAAATCCAGACTCCGACTCCATAGTAGGAGCTATCTCACTCTCATATTTAAAAAATCAACTTGGCGAAGATTGTATAGCGACGCGTCAGGGAGACATCTCTCCTGAGACAGAGTTTATTTTAAATAGATTTGGCGGAAAATTGCCTGAGCTTAAAACCTCTTACGCAGGTGAGAGTGTTTATCTGGTAGATTTTTCAGACCTTGCCCAAGCCCCAAAAGATATAAAAGAGGCGACTATTTTAGGCATAGTTGACCATCATAAGCTAGGCGATATCACGACAGACACGCCTTTAGAGTGCTGGATACGCCCGATAGGGTGCTCAAACACCATAATCAAAGAGATGTATGATTACTATAAAGTTGAAATTCCAAAAGATATAGCAGGAATGATGATGTGCGCGATTTTGAGCGATACGGTAATATTTAAATCCCCTACCTGTACAAAAATTGATACAAAAGCGGTGAAAGAGTTGGCTGAAATTTGCGGAGTTGAAGATTATAAGGCACTTGCCATGGAGATGTTTATAGCAAAATCGGCGGTTGAGGGTGCAAGTGCGCGCAACTTAAACACGAGAGATTACAAAGCTTTTGATATGAACGGAACAAAAGTGGGCATAGGTCAGCTTGAGATGGTTGATATCTCTGTACTTGATGGCAGAATCAATGAGTTGTTTGACGATATGAAGCTTATGAAGCAAGAAGATGGACTTCATACAATCATAATTCTTTTAACAGACATTATGAAAGAGGGCTCACAGCTTTTAGTTATTAGCGATGATTTAAGCAAGGTTGAAAATGCCTTTGGAATTAAAATTCAAAATAACCAAGCGTGGCTGGATGGAGTTTTAAGCCGTAAAAAACAGGTTATCCCTTTTCTTCAACCGCAATTTTAATCTCAACATGCCCTCTAGCGGCATGTGTGCAGACAAATTTTCAAATTAATTTTTTTTGCTATTTCTCTTTTTCTTTTGTGAAATGAATAATAAATTTCAGCAAACTCATAATAATAATTCCAGATAACATTCCGGCAACTATAAAAGAGAGATACTCATTTTGAGATATTTGTTTCCCCCCGTAAGCAATAGTTGCAATTGCGATAAGAAAGGTTAGCGGCATTGAATCCCCGAGTGCGAGTAAAAAAGTACCTTTAGCACCTAAATAAGAGCTGTACGCCACAAAAGAACTAACAGTTCTTACGAAAACAAGTGCAAGTAAAATCAATAATGCATTTGAGAGTATTTCAACGGAGAAAATAAGATTTAAATCCAGAGTCGTACCGACATATATAAAAAAGAGCGGAACCAAAAAGCCAAATCCTATCTTATGTAGTGTTTGCGGCAAGTCAGTTTTATGTTCAAAAAAGTTTGCTATAAAAATTCCGGCAAAGAAGGCTCCTAAAACCATATCTATATTTAAAAAATTCATAATTGAAGTAAGAACAATAAATAGCGCTACACTAATCCGTATGCTTTGTACTTTAGAATCATCATCCGGCATAATCATTTTTTTAAGCTCAGGATACCACCAAAAAATCAAATTTACAAACTTAAATGAGTAATAAATAGCAAATAAAACACCAAAGAAAATAAGTACATGCAGATATAGCTCCATCTTTAATCCGTAATGCACATATGACTCGAAGATAACAATTGCAGAAATACTTATAATCTCACCTATAACGCCTACAATAAGCACAACTTCAATCCATTTGTGCTCTTTTCCATGTTCGTTTATAAGCGCCATAATCATTCCAAGCGAGACGATAGGAATGGCAACGATGTAAACAGGATTTAAATTGAATGTTAAATAGAGTAAAAAAGAGAGCGTGTATAGCGTTGCAAAGTAGATAATCGCTTTGTTTAAGAGATTGTTTTTGTGTTTTGCGTATTTTTTCAAATCTATCTCAAGTCCGGCTAAAAACATAAGATAGAAAAAACCAATTTTAGCTATTTTTGCAAATATATCATTTCCTAAATCTATAAAGCCGATCCATACGGCAATTGAGCCCAAGAGTATCTCAACAACAACAATAGGCAAACGGCTAATCTGTGAAATTATAGGTGACGATATTAGCAGTAGAGCCAGTTTTGTAAAAAGAATATAGTTTTCCATAAAGTTCCGGATTAAATTTTGGGGATTATACTACAAAGATACTTATATGCTCAAATTCAAAAGCAACGCAATAATCTCTAAATTTAAATTTATTTAGTATTATTATAGGAATAAAAGATAAAAATATAATTTTCATATCAGCAAAGGCGACAAATTGAGCAGAAGAAGCAAAACTAAAGAGACAAAAAGAGATACCCTGACATTTTCGTCCAAAGATTTTCTTCCTACTACAAGAGAAGAAATGGACGCCAGAGGCTGGAAGCAGTGCGATATTATCCTAGTTAGCGGAGACGCCTATATAGACTCCCCGTTTATCGGCGTTGCAATGGTCGGGCGGATGCTTGAGAGAATGGGTTATCGTGTCGGAATGATTGGTCAGCCTGATATTAACAGCGATGTTGATATTAAACGCCTTGGAGAACCTCGTCTTTACTGGGGAGTAAGCGGCGGAAGCGTTGACAGTATGGTTTCAAACTATACCGCTACAAAAAGATTTAGAAACACTGATGACTATACCCCGGGCGGAAAAAACGACAAAAGACCCGACCGCGCACTTAGCGTCTACTGCAACTTGATAAGAAGATATTTTAAAAATACCGTTCCGCTTGTTTTAGGCGGAATAGAGGCGAGTTTGCGAAGGGTTACCCACTATGACTACTGGGCGGACAGACTGAAAAAACCGATTCTTTTTGATGCAAAAGCGGACATTATTGTTTATGGAATGGGCGAGATAGCACTGGAACAACTCACCCGCGCCTTGGATGAAGGGAGGGATTATACAGATATAAGAGGACTTAGCTATATCTCAAAAGAGCCTAAGTATGAATATATACAGCTTCCGTCGCATCAAGAGTGTCTGGATGACAAAGAGAAGTATATAGACCTGTTTGACGACTTTTATGACAACAACGACCCAATAAGTGCAAAAGGGCTTTGTCAGCCTGTTGATAGCCGTTTTTTAATCCAAAATCCGCCGTGCGACTATCTCAACCAGTCCGAGATGGATGCCAACTCAAATCTTCCATTTACAAGAGAGCTTCATCCCTACTACGCAAAAGACGGAAAAGTGAAGTGTTTAGAGACCATAAAATTTTCTATTATGACGCATCACGGCTGTTGGGGCGAGTGCAACTTCTGCGCAATCGGCGTTCATCAAGGCAGAACCATACGAACAAGAACGGAGGAGAATATTCTCCAAGAGGCAAGAGATTTCAACAAATACAAGGATTACAAGGGAATCATCTCCGATGTCGGCGGACCGACTGCCAATATGTACGGATATGAGTGTGACAAGAAGCTTAAAAAAGGTACATGCGACGACATCAGATGTGTAGATGCCGATAGGCTCTGCAAGGTTATGCATGTCGACCATAGCCGAAATATAAATCTGCTTAGAAAAATCAGGGAAGTCGAGGGTGTCAGAAAGGCGTTTATTGCCTCCGGTGTCAGATATGATTTGATTACAGCGGATAAAAAACATGGATACTCATACCTAAAAGAGATGGTGCAGCACCACATATCAGGACAGCTTAAAGTTGCTCCCGAACATACACAACAGCATGTTCTTGAGCTTATGGGCAAACCCGGTAAAGAGACTTTTGTTGATTTCAAAAAGATGTATGACCAGCTAAATAAAGAAGAGGGCAAGAACCAGTTTTTAACCTACTATCTCATAGCCGCTCATCCAGGGTGCGAAGAGAAGGATATGCATGAGTTAAAGAGGTTTACAACCGAAGAGCTAAAGATGAATCCGGAACAGGCTCAAGTTTTTACTCCGACACCCGGAACATACTCGGCGGTGATGTATTATACGGAGATGGACCCAAAAACACGCAAAAAAATATTTGTTGAAAAAGATACGAAAAGAAAAGAGAAACAGAAGAGAATAGTAGTTGAGAAAGATTGTTTTAAAAGCGGATTTGCATCGTAAATATACACGCGCTAAGAGATAATGCAAAAAATGTTCCAACTATTACATTCTTTTCAGTTTTAATACTCTACAATATACAAAAATATTAGATTACGAGTATTAAATAATGAGAGTAGACAAGTTTTTAAATTCGGTAAATATAACAAAAAGACGCTCAGTTTCGCAAGACATGATAGAGAGCGGCGTTGTTCTTGTAAACGGTGTGGTTGCAAAAGCCAGTAAAAATGTTGAGGTCGGGACTGTTATTACAATTAACTATCTTGAGTCTGTAAAAAAGTATAAAATTCTTCAAATCCCGAGTGCAAAATCAACACCAAAAAGTTTGCAAAGTGAGTATATCGAGGAGATTTTATGAGTTATGAAGAGGCTAAGAGGTCGTTTTCTTCACTCTTCAGACATGAGATGAGTGATGAGGAGATGAGGGAGTTTTTACTTAGCGTAAAGCTTGATGAAAATACCAATACCCAAACTATTGCCGCTGCTGCCGAAGTTATGCGCTCTTTTGCAATTTTGCTTCCCATATCTGATGATTTGCGCTCAAAAGTAATCGATATTGTAGGAACAGGCGGAGACAAGATAGGAAGTTTTAATATCTCTTCAACTGTTTCGATATTGGCGGCATCATGCGGGAGCATGGTTGCAAAACATGGAAGCCGCTCCGTTACCTCAAAGTCCGGCAGTGCCGATATGTTTGAAGAGCTCGGAGTGCGTTTGGATTTGGACATAGAGAAGAGTGCTAGACTTTTAGAAGAGTCGGGTTTTACTTTTATGTTTGCGCAAAATCATCATCCTGCCATGAAGTTTATTATGCCGGTTAGAAAAACAATACCCGATAAAACTATTTTCAATATTTTGGGTCCGCTTACAAATCCCGCAGGAGCGAAAAAATCTCTTCTTGGAGTTTTTCATAAATCATTTGTTCCGAAAATGGCAGAGGCACTTCGCATCAACGGCGCTGTTTCTACTATGGTTGTAAGTTCGGCGGAGGGAATGGATGAGATAAGCATAAGCGATATTACATATGCTTCTCGTCTTCATAACAGTACAATTAGCGAGTTTATCATTGACCCGCAGGAGTATGGCATAAAAAGAGCTCCTCTGGGTGCCATAGTCGGCGGTGACTCAAAAGAGAATGCGCTAATATTACATAATATCTTTAATGGCAAATCGACAGATGCACAAAGGGATATTGTACTTGTAAATACAGCTTCTGCTTTGATGGTTGATGGTTTGGCTCGTGATATTCAAGATGGGTTGGAAATGGCGCGAGATGCCATAAAAACAGGAAAAGCCAAAGAAAAGCTAAAGCAAATCATTGAGATATCAAACAAGTTATGAAAAAATATTTGCTTAGCCTTGATGAAATTGATGTTGTAATTCAGGATGTTGCCAAAAATTTCAGCAACGGCGTTATTGTCTTGCGCGGAGATTTGGCAGCGGGTAAGACTACTTTTGTAAAAAAAATGGTTAAATTTTTAGGTGTAGATGAAGAGGTGACTTCGCCGACATTTTCGCTTCAGCACTGCTACGGAGATAAAATTTTTCATTACGACATGTACAATCACGGACTGGAACATTTTATCTCTTTGGGGATGTTGGAAGAGCTGGAGAGAGATGGGCTTCATTTTGTGGAGTGGGGAGACGATGAGTTGGTTAAAATTTTGAATTCGGCTGAAATAAAGACCATGGTAATAGATATAGAAAAAATTTCTGACAACAAAAGAGAGTATAAAATATGCACATATTAAAAGCGGTAGATTTAAAGAAAAAAGTAAAAGATTTAGAGATAGTAAAAGGGATGAGCCTAGAGGTTAGAAGCGGCGAAGTAGTCGGACTTCTTGGACCAAACGGCGCAGGAAAGACAACGACTTTTTATATGATTTGCGGACTTGTTGAAGCAAGCGGCGGAGAGGTCTTTTTTGATGATGAAAATCTCTCAGGCATGCCGCTTCACCAAAGAGCGCTCAAAGGGATAGGTTACCTTCCTCAAGAGGCGTCTATATTTAAGGATTTGAGCGTTGAGGATAATCTTCTTATCGCTGCAGAGGTAAAAATAAAAGATAAAGAGGCTCAAGAGAAGAGAATCTTGCAGCTTCTTGATATGTTCAACATCGAGCCAATCCGTTACCGTAAAGGCGTTAGCTTAAGCGGCGGGGAGCGTCGTCGTGTCGAGATAGCCAGAGCTTTGGTAAATGAGCCGAAATTTTTACTTCTTGATGAGCCGTTTGCGGGTGTTGACCCCATAGCTGTTATGGATATTCAGATGGTCATTAAACAGCTAGTCTCTTATGGAATCGGTGTACTTATTACAGACCATAATGTTAGAGAAACTTTGGCAGTTTGCGACAGGGCGTATGTTATAAAATCCGGTTCACTCTTAGCTAGCGGGACAAGTGAAGAGATAGGTCAAAACGCAGATGTGCGTAAATACTACCTTGGCGAGGAGTTTAAGCTCTAAGAGGCTTAAGGAGATATGGCAGCATTAAAGCAGACGCAGAGTGTAGAGAATAAGCATAAACTTTCAAATACTCTACGCAATTGGCTGCCCATTTTACACTCAAGCCTAAGCGATTTGGGCGAAGCGATGTCTCCGTTTATAGATGGAAATCCTGTTGTTGAAGTTACTTCCGGATTTGAAGAGAGCTTTGAGAAGTTTATTCCAAAAAAAATCATAAGCAGTTCCGTTAGTAACTCGAGAACCGAGCAGATAGAAGCGCTTACAATCGCAAATCGCTCTTTATATGATGTTTTAGACGAGCAGATAGAAGCTCCGCTTTTCCCAACCCCGCTCTCTCAAAAAATCGCCTCTTTTGTTGTTGCAAATCTTGATGAGAATGGTTACTATGAGGGTGAGAGCGAAGCTTTTTGTGCTAAAGAAAACATCGATATATTAGAATTTGAAAAAATCCGCCTCCGTTTTGCCCATGTTGAACCTGTCGGGATTGCTGCAAAAAACCTCGCCGAGTCATTTCTGTTTCAGCTGGATAGTTCCGATATTAAAGACAACGCATACTCTTTGGCCATAAAAGTCATAAAAGATATTGAAAATATTTACGCATACTCTGATGAAGAGAATTTTGCAGAGGTAATGCGTGTGCTTGGTACTTTTAAAAACCCTCCCGCTATCGAGTATCAGGAGGAGTCATCGCATGTTGTTCCTGATTTGATGATATTTTTCAATGACGATGACTCAATAGAGGTAAAGCTTAATGATGCCTACTACCCGATAATTAACATCGACACAAATTACGGTGTTGAGCATGAGTATGTAGCTCAAAAGATTAAAGAGGCAAAAAGCCTCGTAGATGCCCTTGACATGAGAAAAGCAACACTCTACAAAGTTGGATTGATGATAGTTGAGTACCAATATGGGTTTTTTACCGGCGGAGCTATTATGCCGCTCACTCTTAAGACCCTCGCAGATGAGTTTGGACATAACCCCTCTACCATATCAAGAGCAATCGCAAACAAATATATAGCCTGCAACAGAGGCGTATTTGCCATGAAAGAGTTTTTTACCACCGCAATAGACGAAGATGTCTCAAACGCTGCCATAAAAGAGTTTGTTGTAAATCTGGTAAAACAGGAAAATAGAAAAAAACCGCTTAGCGATATGAAACTCTTGGAGATGATTCAAGATAAATTCAAAGTTCAGATGGTAAGACGCACCATTGCAAAGTACCGAAAACAGCTAAATATAGCAGGGTCTAGCGAGAGAAAAAAACTCTATCATTTGCATTAAAAATAAAAAAGGGTTTAAATGACTTCAATAACAAACTATCTTAATGTTACACCCCTGTAAATGAATCTCCACTTTTTTCTCATTCCCCGAGAAGAAAAAATTCATTTCAAAATGACATACTTTTTAATGAAAATAAATTATTTTGGTAGTATGGATAAAATAAATTTTAGGAGCTTAAAACGATGAACAAGCAACTTATAACAACACTGCAAAATGAATTTAATCAGCTATCAAATACGCTTGAAGATAGCACCGTAGAGTATTGGTATGCTAGGGATTTACAAAAAGTTCTTGGGTATGAAAGATGGGAAAACTTCATAAATGTAATTCATAAAGCAAAAACTGCTTGTGAAAATTCAGAAATAGAGATAACAGACCATTTTCGTGATGTCACGAAAATGGTCTTAATAGGTTCAAATACACAAAGACCCATAGAAGATATTATCCTCACTAGATACGCTTGTTATCTCATAGCTCAAAACGGCGATAGTAAAAAAGAGCAAATCGCTTTTGCTCAAACCTATTTTGCTATGCAAACACGAAAACAAGAGCTAGTAGAACAAAGACTAGAACTAGAAGATAGACTCCAAGCAAGAGCAAAACTGAGAGAATCAGAAACAGAACTTTCAAAAAATATCTTTGAGAGAGGGGTGGATGACAGTGGATTTGGTCGTATCCGTTCCAAAGGTGATACGGCACTTTTTGGTGGAAATACTACGCAAAATATGAAAGATAAATTTGGGGTGCCAAACGGTCGTCCATTGGCTGATTTTTTGCCGACTATCACTATAACAGCTAAAAATTTAGCAACTGAAATAACCAATCATAATGTCAAACAAAAAAATCTTTACGGCGAGAACTCGATTACAAACGAACATATACAAAATAATGAAAGTGTACGAGGACTTTTAAGTGAAAGAGGCATTAAACCAGAAGAGTTACCACCAGCAGAGGATTTGAAAAAACTGGAACGAAAAGTAAAGTCTGATGAAAAAAATATGATAAAGCAAAGTGCATTGCCAAAAAAGAGATAAAGAGATTGTATAGAAAATTAATGATGTTTTTAAGGTTTGAGAAGTGAGTGATATAAATATTAAAAAACTCCTAGATTTAGAGGTAGAAAAACGCAATTGTGAGGGTGAAGTATGCCTTGAGCGGCTTGACCCGATTATGGTTGCACACCGCTACAAAGACCCAACAATCTCGCTTATCTGCGCATTTTTTGCATACGGAAATGTAAAACAGATAGTGAAGTTTTTAAACTCACTTGATTTTTCGCTTCTTGCTAAAAGCGACGATGAGATAAGGGAGGGTTTGAAAAACCACTACTACCGATTTCAAAAGAGCGAGGATGTAGCCGCTCTTTTTATAGCCCTAAAACGCCTAAACGAAAAAAGCAGCTTAGAAGAGGTTTTTAAAAGAGGCTATCTTAAAAACAGAAGCACGATTGATGGCATAAACTCTCTTATAAAAACTCTGCAGGAGATTTATCCGCACAAAACCATGGGATACAGCTTTTTGATCTCACAAGTTACTACAAAAACCAAAGGAGCAGGGGCGCTCAAGCGCTGGATGATGTACTTGCGCTGGATGGTTAGAGAAGATAACATCGATATGGGACTTTGGAGCGGAGTTGATAGAAGTGATTTAATAATTCCTCTTGATACCCATACTTTCAATGTCTCAAAAAAACTGGGGCTGCTGAGCAGAAAAAGTTATGATTTGGAAGCTGCAATAGAGCTTACAAACAAACTAAAAGAGTTTGACAAAAATGACCCGCTAAAGTACGATTTTGCGCTCTACCGCATAGGGCAGGAGAAGTTGTCACTAGGGATGAGTTAGTCTGTCTCTCATCACAAAAAGAGCAAAGGATAAAACTATTGCGCAAGATGAGGCAAACATAAACAAAAGAGTGCTTCCATAGTTGTCCCATGCCCATCCAGCAACGCTTAAAGAGGCAAGTGTCGCAAAGCCCACAAATGTGTAGTAAACCCCATACGCTGTTGCTTTTAAGTCATGGGGTGCTGTATCTGAAATGATGGCTTTTGCCAAAGAGTTAAATCCGCCCGCAAAAAATCCATAGATGCCAAAACCAATCCAAACTCCCAATGTACCGAGCGTTGTCATCGCCAATGCGCCAAGACCAAAAGCAAGATAGATAAACGAGAGTAGAGTTGCTTTGCCGAATCTGTCGGCGAGTTTGCCTATGGGAATCGCAAAAAAAGCTTGTGTGAGGTTGTAGAGGGCGTATGCAAGCGGTATTATAGCCAGAGCTAGTCCGTTATCAGAGGCTTTTAATATCATAAATGAGTAGTTCATGGCAAAGAGACTAAAGAGCGTCTGAAATCCAACCAGCCAGTAAAACTGTGACGGAAGCGCACTAGGGTGAAAACTGCGCGAAGGAGCGGGTTTAAAAGGAACATCCGTAATTATAAATATGAGGATAATCATAGAGATAATTCCGGGGATTATGCTGAGCGCGAAGATTGTTCTAAATGTTGTTTCGCTCTCTCCAAGCCACCATAAAAGCCCAAACGCACTCAGCGAACCTACTAATGCACCCGCACCGTCCATCATCTTATGAAAACCAAAAACAAAACCGCTCGAACCTTTTGGCGTGGAGGCGCTGATGAGCGCGTCACGAGGCGCAACGCGAATCCCTTTGGCAAGTCTATCGCCTATGCGGATGGTCATAATCATGGTCGCACTTTGGGCAAAAAAAGCAAGAGGTTTTATGAGATTTGAGAGACCGTATCCAAATACTACAATCCCTTTTCTTCGCCCAAGTCT
>MIBZ01000007.1:14463-29861 GCA_001829675.1 Sulfurimonas sp. RIFCSPLOWO2_12_36_12
GAAGCCGGAGAGGGCGATAAGCAGAGCAACGGAGAGTTCTGCCAAACCCTCAATGATGCCGATTTGCGTCTTTGTCGCATGTAAAAAACGCTCCAAAAAAATAGGCAACAGAGGAAGAATCATCTCCGTGGAAAAATCGGTAAAAAAGCTGTTAGCTCCGAGCCCGATAATGTTTCTATTTAATGGCTGTTTTTTCACTTTCTCTCTTGCTGAGTAAACTTTTACTATTATACAAATATAAGGCAAAAAATATCAATTAAAGAGCCAAATGATTACCAGTGATACCCTAAATATCCCTCAGTTATTGTTGCGTCAAACTCAGGATCAATGCCTGCTTTATCCGCTGTCAGCTTATATGACTGATGTCTTGCACCGAGTGAAAAGCCGTTGTCAAACACATACTCGACTTCAGCACCGAAACCGCTTCCCATAAGAGTGCTTGTTGATGACCTTGTACCACCGTTTATGCTTGGTTCTTCTGTTGAATACATACCTAAATATGCTCCCCATGTTCCAAATACGCCAAGCCCTTTTCCGCTTTGGTTGAAGTTGTATCCTACTCTAAAAACACCTTCCATCCCATAAAGCGGCTCATCTTGGGTACCTTCTTTTATGTTTGAACCGCTTAGGATAATGTCCGCTCCGGCAGTAAAGTATTGAAATATACGATTTCCACCGAAAGAGACGCCATACATACCGGCGCTGTTATCGCCTATTTCAAACGAACCCGCACGAACTTTTACCGCCGGATCGATTACATATGTATTTCCAAATGCATTGACACTTGCATCTTGAGCCGAAGCGGCAACTAATGAACCTAAAACCAGTGTTGAGATTAAAACTTTTTTCATTTAAGAATCCTTTTTTTATTTATGAAAGAATTATAAACAGAGTAAACGAAAGCTCTATTTCGTTTAATTATGAAGATTGAAAAAAGTTTTAACATCATCTATAAACTCTGCTTTATTGCTAAAAACTGAGCCTCTTACCAAGATTCTGTTGATTTTAGCTCTTTTATGAACATCTAAATTTGTTGTATTATCTCCGTAAAGATTGTGGCTGTACTCGCTTTTATCTGTAAGTATTATCATCTTTCCCTCATCATCAAGCAGATTTATGAGGCTTGAATATTTATAAACAAGCTCGCCTAGTTTGTCGTTTTTACTAAATTTACACTCTATGATATGCAAGTGATTATCTTTCATGGCTAAAATATCAAATTCGTTTGGAATTGAGCTATTTTGAGAGAAGTATTGATTTACCTTTACGCCAATCTCTATATCATCAAAACCCAAATCTTTTATAAGAAGATATACATAAAACTCAAACAGACCACCGGTTATATCCTTAGAATTTTTTATAAAATCAAGTTTAAGGTTTTGTATAATCTGATAGGCTCTTGGATATTTATGTTGCTTAATGGTTCTGTGAAATATATCTTTTTTCATATCGTTAAACTCATGACGATAGTTGTCAAAAAGTGCTCTAATAAGCGCTTCATGTTCTTGTGCGAACTCTTTATCTTCAAAACTCTCTATCTCCAGCCCTTTTAAAAGAAGATGGTCTTTGATTTTTAGGTGGGAGTTTAGTTTGAAATTTTGCATACTATCTTTTGTGGTTATGTTGTAACTGTTTTCATGCATATCGTATGAGATGATTTTTACGCCGTATTCCAGTGTCTTGTGGGCTAAAACTATCCCTATGTTTGAGAGCCCGTCGGTAGAGTTTATATAAACTTCAGACCACTCATTTGAGATAGCTTTTAGTTTTTCAACCAGATTGGTTATGGAGGCGAGAGAATCTTCGTCTATGATATGCTCTTGTGTTTTGATATTTAAAGAGTGTTTTTTGTTAAACATCTCAAGCGATTCTAAAACCAGTTTATGTTTCATCTTTTCGCCGAGTGCATCGTCATGAACCAGTATATGTGTAGAGATTTTATCTTTGAACTCATTATAAATTGGAAAAATCGATGAGTGAAAATCGCCTAAAATAGAAACTAAAATCATTTGTCAACCCTTTTTATTTTTGCAAAACCTTTGTGCGTTCGAATCACATAAACCTCTTCCCCATCTTCATAAATCACATCTTCATCGCGCTCTATGTTCCAGTAAGTTGCTTTATAATAAACCTTGTTCTCTTTTATCACTCCAAACCCACTTTCATTTAAAAAATCTTGAACTGTTATTTGATTCTCTTCAACATCTAAAAATTTATCTACAATTTTTGCTCTTAGTGTAATCAAAAGTATCATTGCGATTACTGAAACACTTGCAAGTTGCCATGCACCGTCATAAAACTCTACAAATATACTCAAAATTCCAACTAAAATGAAACCTATACCAAACCAAAATACAAAAAAAGAGAATATAAGTGATTCAGCTGCTATAAGTGCGATGCCTACTCCTATGAGAACCATAGGAGTTATTGGCTCAAGAATTTGTATGTCCATTGCTTGCTCCTTTAAAAAATGCATCACCTAAAACGCTCATTGAGCCAACCATCTGCGCTACATCATAAGGAAGAATCATCTTGTCCGTTGAATCACTTTGTGCTATTGCTTTAAATGCCGCTATTCTATCTTTTGCAAGCAGAAACTCTGCCGCTTTTTCATTTCTCTGCATTGCTTCGTTTATGGACTCCATGGCATTTTGCTGCCCTTGTGCCACTTTTTCCTGCTCATACTTTTTGGCATCCGCCATTCTCTCTATTGCTTCGGCTTTTAATATCTCAGACTGCTTAAATGCTTCTGCTTCTCTTATCTGTGCCTCCTTTTTAGCCTCGGCTCTTGTTTGGATTGCTCTTTTTTCTCTCTCTGCTTCCATCTGCATATTCATAGCTTTTTGTATCTCTTTTGGAACAGATATATCGCTTATTTCTACCCTTGTAATCTTGACACCCCAGTTTATAGCCGCTTCGCCTAGTGCATGCTGCAAATCTCTGTTTAGAGTATCTCTGTTTGAGAGCGTTGCGTCAAGCTCCATACTTCCTATCTCTGACCTTAGAGTTGTCATAGCAAGATTTGAGATGGATGACCTAAAATCTACTACATTATATGTCGCATCATGCGCACTGTCTATTTTGTAAAAGACAATCCCGTCAATGGAGATATTTACATTATCTTTTGTGATGACTGACTGCTTTGGAATATCCACCATCTGCTCTCTGGTTGTAAGTATGTTTCTAACGCTGTCAACTATGGGAATGATGAAATTAAGCCCGCCGCTAAGAACTTTGTTGTACTTTCCAAGTCTCTCGATTACATAAATATCAGATTGAGAGACAACTTTTACACCTTTGATAACTATAATAAGAGCAAATACAATGATTGCCCCGACAAAAATTAATGTTCCCATTTTAGATCCTTTTTTCGTTTAGATAATAGTAATGTATAACATTGAAACGAATGTACCTTTTCGTCTTGGCATAAAATGTAACTTTTAAATCACATATTAGAAAAATTTATATAATTTAATTTATATTTAATAAAGTTAACTCTAGAATCTTTTCACGACTAAAAACAAAAAGTGTTAAAGGACAATTTCTATGCAGAAAAAAAACTACGAAAAGACACTTTTTAGGCTTGTAGCTATTTTAAATAAGCTCTCAAACGGTGAAAAGTACAACTCCCAAGAGTTCGCAGACGAGTTTTGTGTCACAATAAGAACTATCCAAAACGATATGAAAAGACTCAATGTGTACTATCCTATCTCGAAAGATATTGATGGCAAATTTATCTTTGAGTACGGCTTTACCTTCAAAAAAACCATACTAACTCAAGATGAACTCATTATTTTAAATCTGGCACTCAGCCAGTTTGATGAAGTAGAAGATATACACAAAGTCAAAGAGAGCATTTTTAAAAAGGTTATAACCCAGCCGTTTTACTCCCCTTACTACATAAAACAGGACGATTTTGAAGATATCGATATGGATGCACCGATTGTCCAAATGATTGAGAACTCCATAAAAGCAAAAGAGCTTGTAGAACTTAAAACACAAGAGTTGTCTCTGCATGTCGAGACATACAAGATAGCCGCGTATGATGGCATCTGGTACCTTTTTGCCAGAACCATAGAAGATAAGAAGATTAAAATATTTCGTCTTAAAAAGATAAAAAAGATTACACCGCTGGGAAAATACCATAGAACAGACCTAGAGAAGATGGACAAGGTTTTGGAAAAAACTCACTCGCCTTTTTTTCAAGACGGCACCTCCTATGAGGTAGTCATAAAGGTAGATGCACCTGTCGCACACTACTTTGAAGCAAAAGAGTCTTTAGAGTCGCAAAAAATCATAAAAAAGTATAAAGACGGCTCGCTGGAGATAAGCTTTGAGGTAAGCCACGACGAAGATATAGACAACATGATAAAGTCATGGCTGCCGCACATAGAGATACTAAAACCTCTAAGATATAGAGAAAAAGTGACAAATGAGCTAAAAGAGTACATAAAAAGAGTGGAGACGAAATGATGGGTTCGTTATGTTTGTTTAAGGTTGTGGAATGAAAAAAGGAGAAAAATTGGAACTGTTTTTACTAGGCGGATATGATCTTGAGATGGTCGAAATCATCAAAATTTTAAAACAAAATGGTAAAAAATTTGAAGATAAGAAACTATCTTGGGGTGCGAAACTAAGTGACTATAAAGAGTTTTTAAACTTTGAAGGAACTATTTACGGCATTGAACTTGAAACGGACATTGCTCCGCCGAGCAACTATGTTGAGATAGACCATCATGGTAAAAATGACGATAAAAAGTCATCGCTAGAGCAGCTGGCGGAAATTTTGGGTATTGAGCTATCAAAGGAGCAAAAGCTTATAGCAGCCAATGACAGCAGATATATAAGTGGGATGAAAAATCTTTGTGCAACACAAAAAGAGATGGATGATATAAGAGCAGAAGATAGAACTTCTCAAGGCATCACACAAGAAGATGAAGAGTTGGCAATCGCCTCTATCAATATAGCAGGATGTAATAAAACAAATATTATTTTTTCTCAAACTCCAAAATTTAGCGCAGTTAGCGACTTGGCATTTTATAAGCATGACAAATATGTAATTTACAATTTTTCAAAAGTTGTGTTTTATGGCTATAAAAAAGAGAAGATTTTAGAGTTTTTAAAATCTAAAAATATAAGTGAGAATAGCTACTACTACGGCGGTGGAGATTTTGGATTTGTTGGGATTAAAGATGAAGTTTTAAACAAAGAAGAGATAGAAAAACTCTTGGAAGAGTTTAAAAAAGTGGGTGAAGATGAGCTGTACAGCTATCACACTTTTATGTTGCCGTTTAGGTTTGATAAAATTATTAAACCGATAAAAAATAAATATGACCTTTATAAGAATAATGACATTGATAAAAGAATAAAAATTGATGCCACAATGAAGGACAGTTTATTAAAAGATGGATGGTGTCATAAACCTTTTAAGATTAATTCTCATTTTGATTACAATGAATATTCATATTTTCATAACTTTATTAGAGATACTTTATATAATCAAGATGATTTTAATGAAAATGCAACATCTTACTTTTTTGAAAAAGACTATAGAGGCGGTAAGTTTTATCTCAAAACTAAAAATTCAACTTATGAACTAGATTTAGAAGGTTTAAGTTTAAGATTATTTGATACAGGTATTGCAATATTTTCAATTGAGTTGGCAAATAGAAAATTTACTCAATCTGATATCGATAGTATTTTAAAAATTAATGATTTTGGCAGAAGAATTTATCCACCGTATCTTGGCAAGTGGGATGAAAAATGTGATTGGACACAAGCACCAAAAAGCTCTATATTACCACAATCCATAAACATTGTATTGCCAAATGGTCAAGAACATAAAGATAGTTTTGATACATACGAAACCATTCCAAATGATATAAAGATTTCAAAACATATACTTGAACTTCTTGGTGAAAATTCTTTTACAACAGATATCGAAAAAAAAGATTTCTATTACATCCAGCCAATCATAGATGACAGGATGTTTGTTCTCTCGTGGTATGGAGATAATCAATTTAGCAATAGCTTAAGATGTGAAAAATATTTAGATGAGAAAAAATGGTATGAGTATGTATTTGTTGATGGTGATGGAATTACCGTTCATAATGAAAAAATGAGAAAAGTGTTAATTGAAAAATCAACTTATGCCAGATGGATGGATTACCCAGATGGGCTCACTCTATTTGGGATTAGCAGATACTCCTTTGTTTGCTTATCTAATGCCAGTGATTTTTCGCAAAATGTTCTGCCACTGCCTCATGTCAAAACAATGTATTTTCAAATGTTTACTCTTCTGCTTGCAGTTAGAGCCTCTACACTTAGATTTTCACAGGAGGTTACAGCGTTATCTAGTATAAAAGAAGATGATGACAGTCTAAACGATAATGTTTCTATGCTTTATAAAAACTATATTAGATTTGTAAATAAACTCTATTTTAGAGAGGTTACAGCTCAAGAACAAGGCATTGAATTTTACGATAAGGCATGTGAGATAATGAAAATACATGAAAATGTAAAAGACTTAGATGCAGAGATAGCTGAACTCCATAGCTATGTTGATTTGATAGAAGAGAAAAAAAGAAATGATACACTTACTTTTATAAGCAAAATTGGTGCGGTATTGCTTCCGCCATCTCTAATGGCAGGGCTTTTTGGGATGAATATTTTAACTTTAGACACTACATATTGTAATGAGTTAATTGGATTAGGACTTGTTATTTTGAGTGGTGTATTTGGATACATATTCACATCTGCAAAAAAGAAATCAAAGGCACTTGTTTTATCAATTATATTAATATATTTATTTTTATTGATTTCAGGCTATATGCTTGCCGATAAAAAAAGTAGTCATAATGATGTCAATGCAACAAAAAAACAAATTGAAATAATTTTACCATTTTGTACAAAGCAAAATAATGAACAGTAAAATAGAACTATTTCAATCACTAAGCGGGATGGTAAATTGAAATGATACTGCACATTCCTCATAGCTCTACAAGATTGCCTGAAGATTTTACTGTATCGGATGAAACAGATTTGCAGCAAGAGCTTAGAAGAATGACGGATTGGTTTACGGATGAGCTGTTTGATGTTGATGAAGCAACTAAAATTATTTTCCCATATAGCCGTCTTTATTGTGATGTCGAAAGATTTAGAGAAGATGAAGATGAGTTTATGGCAAAAAAAGGGATGGGTGTTTGTTATGTAACCAACTCTTTTGGAAAAAAACTAAGAGATGTTACAGAAAACGAAAAAGAGCTCATCAAGTCAAACTTCTACGATAAGCATCATGCAGATTTTTTATGTAGCGTAGAAAACGAACTAAGACTTAATGCAAAAGCCTTGATTGTGGATTGTCACAGTTTCTCAAATGAGGTTTTGCCACATGAAGAGAGTACTCAGAGACCAGATTTTTGTATAGGGGTAGATGATTTTCACACCCCAAAAAAATTGATAGAGATAGTTGGACAATACCTTAAGGATGAGGGATTTAGTGTTGCGATAAACCAACCTTTTGAAGGGACAATCGTTCCACTTAAATTTTATGGCAAAGAAAAAAAAGTTACTTCGCTGATGATTGAAATCAACCGCAAGTTATATCTTGATGATAGTTTTCAAAAAAATAAAAATTTCAAAAGGATAAAAAATACGATGACAAATTTGTTAAATTTAATAAAGGAGAGACATGAGCAATTTTAAAGTCGAGTTCACACTCAAACAACACACCCCGATTATTCATTTTCAAAGTGAACAAAGTGGGGCGACACTGAGGGCAACAGAGTTAAAACCTAAGTTGGATAAATTTATAACGCAACGACTTAAATTTATCAATGAAGAGTTATATCAAAAATATAAATCTATTATAGAAGATGAGGATATTTTTCCAAAGGATGCAAAAGGGTCTAGTAGATATAAAATTTCAGTAGAACATAGAACATTAAATACGCTATCTACACCAAAGGCATATGTTAACCCAAAAAGTGAGAATGATAAAACAGCGTATCAAGCACCATATTTTGCAGATGTCTCCAAGTCTGCTATGGCTACAAGTGATATTAAAGTAAGCATTCAAAGTTTTAATTCTGAGCTTTTAAAGCTTCTTGATTCAGTAAAAGATTATATATTTATATATGAAAATTTTGGGACAAGACAATCAAAAGGATTTGGATCATTCTTGCGGTCTGATATTGATGTAAAAACTATAAATAGCATTTTGAAACAACACGAAAATGCTCCTTTTAGTTTGGGAAAATATTCAGATTATCAAGATGCATTTAAAAAAGTAGATAGTTTTTATAAGCGATTAAAAATGGGTATAAATAGCCCTTATGAAAAGTCGCTTTTATTTAGATATATGTGTAGTAAATATCATATAGGCTGGGAAAAAAAGTTTATCAAAAAGAATTTTCCAGAAGTTATTCATGGCGATCATAAGCCTATTGTATGCGAAGAGCCAGACAGTAGAGAGTTTCGATACATCCGTGCTCTTCTTGGACTTGCTGAACATAATGAGTTTAGACCAGGTGAGAAACAACAAGTTAAAATAAAAAGCACAAACGGTATTGAACGCTTTAAGTCGCCTATTACTTTCAAAATTTTTAATAACATTATTTATGTTCTATTTAATGATAGTTATAAGAATTTATTGGATGAAGAGTTTAAGTTTAGTTTAAATGGAGAAAGCCATACACTTAAGACTCCAATAGAGTTTGATTTATATGATTTTTTAAAATTTGTAGAAAAAAATGAAAATACTCTCAAGGAGGTAGAATAGATGCAATACATTGGATTAACAATCGGGCCAATTTATAAAACTCTTAAAAATGCGAAAAAGCCAAAAGAGCTTTGGAGTAGCAGTTATATATTTTCATACATCATGAGAAATATCATTGAAAAGTTTAAAACAAGAACTTTTATAACTCCATATATTAAAGATGATTCAATTTTTGATAAAAAAAGTGAAGTTGGACTTTTTCATGATAGGTTTATTTTTCAAGCTCAAACAGATGATTTGGTTGAACTTGAAAAGGTCATAGACGATGTTATATCTGATTTGTCTCAGAAGTTACAAATAGACAAAGAGCAGATAAAAGGGTATTTACAGCTGAATTATGGAGAGTATGAGGTTGAAAAAGATGAAAATCCAATACTTAAAATATCTCCTTATCTCGATACAAAAGAGCTGTTTTTCCAAGTTTCTCAAGATAGTGGGAATGCATTTTTAAAAGCTATAAAAAATAAAGATAACTTCTTTTTGGATGGCAAAAACATTGTTGATGATCTGAAAAAACTTTCTCATCATAAATATTTTGCTGTGGTTCATGCAGATGGTGACAATATGAGTAAAGCAATTGAAAAAAGAGAATCTATAGAAAATGTCTCAGAAAATCTTTTTTTATATTGTCAAAAATCAAACGCACTTATTAAAGAGTTTGGTGGACAAACAATATTTGCTGGGGGCGATGATTTACTCTTTTTTGCCCCTGTTCTTAGTAAATCAAAGGATAAAACTATATTTAATCTTTGTGATGAGATAGGAAGTGATTTTAAAGATAGATTTAAAGATGTGGCAACGCTTAGTTTTGGTGTGAGTGTAAACTACATAAAATTTCCACTATATGAAGCTTTGGAAAACAGCCGTATATTGCTAGGTAAGGCAAAAGAAGAAAATAAGAAGGAAAATGAAGTAAAGCGAAAAAACAATATCGCTTTTAACATTACAAAACATAGTGGTCAATCTTTTGAAACAGTTATCCACAAAGGTAATAAAGACTTATTTGATAGCTTTTTAAGCTTCACATCAAATATCAAAAGTGAAAAAGATGTTGATAACTTTTTGCACTCAATTCACCACAAAATAGATACACATAAAGCAGTTATAAATAAAATAGCAAAAGATAAAAATAAGTTAAAAAACTTTTTTGACAACTATTTTAACGAGTCTGGACACGATGAATATAAGCCATTTTTTAAAGTCTTAATTGATTTTATCCACACTGTTTACAAAGACGAGTTCATAAAGGAAGAAGAAAAAGTAACACTAATTTTCTCAACGCTCAAATTTGTGAAATTTATAAAAGGAGATAAAAAATGAGATATATAGTTACTCTGACGCCACTTGAACCATTTCTTTTTGGCGGTGATAATACCTTTGGTAAACTGCAATCAGACAAAGAGAAAAAAGAGGGAAAAGAAGAAGGAACTTACCTTGTAAAATCAAGATATTTTCCACAACAATCAGCTGTTTTGGGAATGCTTAAAAAGGAGATTATGACTCAAAGTGGAGTGCTTACAAGAAAAGTAAGAGGAGAGTGGGTAGATGATAAAAAAAAGAACGAAGCTAAAGATTTAGTCGGGGATACAAAATTTGATATTACCTCAAAAATTGTTCAAAATTTTGGAAATATTAAAACTATAAGTCCAATATTTTTACTAAATAAAGAAAATGAAAGATACATAAAAAAGGTAGATATTGATAGTTACAAATTCGAGAATGGATTACTAGAGGGCTATAAGCAAAAAATAGATATTTATGACAATTTTATCTCTCTTGATATGGGAAAAAAGTTATCTTCTGGAGATATATTTAAGCCGGTAGAAGAAATTGGAAATAAAAAAGGCGGTGGAGATAATTCGCTTTTCAAAAAAACCTCTTATAAGCTTTTAAAAGACTTTAAATTTGCATTTTATTTGGAGTGTGAATATAGACTCAACTCATCTGTAATCTCTTTGGGGGCAGATGGCTCAAAGTTCAAGATGAGCATAAAAGAAGATGATTCTACATTGAATTATATTGATAATAATGGTTATTTAACTCTTCTGAGTGATAGCTACATAACTGTTCCTCTAAAAGATAATTGCACTTTTGCCATTACTAGCGAGATAAGTTACCAAAATCTTATCGGCAAAAAAGGCGTTCAAAAAAGCAAATTTACAGACAAAAATAATTTTGCGAAAAATGGAAAAAGCGACAAGATTTATCTTTACGAAAAAGGCTCGGTGATTATTGGGGCAAATCAAAAGCTTATCGATAATCTAAACAATGCAAACCTACAACAAATCGGATACAACACATACACATATCAAGGAGAGAAAAAATAATGAAGACAGAGCTTTACACAATCACAACACTTACAAATTTGCATGTAGGAAGCGGTGAAGTCAACTTTGACATTATCGACAATCAGGTTCAAAAAGATGCAATAACCAAGCTACCAAATATAAATAGCAGTAGTTTAAAAGGTGCACTCAGAGAAGCTTTTAGGAGCGATATAAATGATAAAGACGAGATAGAATCAAATCTAGTGAAATTTATTTTTGGTCCATCTAACGATGATAATGATTCACACCAAACAGGAGCATACAATTTTTTTGAGGCTAGTTTACTAACTCGTCCGGTAAGAAGCAGTGCCAAATCATACTTCAATGCGACAAGTCCGGCAGCTATAAAATCTCTTCTTTATACTATCGAGAATTTTGAGATAGATTTTGATGAAGATTTGAAAAATGAACTAAAAAAACTATCTGCTTTAAAACCAGAAAAAAATAAACCAATAATTTTTGAAAATATCCAAAACACTACTTATTTAGAAGATGTAAAAGCAGTGTTTTATAACTTTAATACTTCAAACTTAAAAGAGTTTTTAGGAGAAGATTTGGCTCTTTTTGAAGATAATGAACTTCAAGAATTAGATTTGCCTGTGCTTGCCAGAAACTACCTTGTAGAAGGAGAGAGCAAAAATTTATGGTATGAAGAAGTAGTTCCAAAAAAGACAAAGTTTTTCTTCTGTATCGCAAAACCTATAAACCTTGATAACAAGGACAAGCAGGAAAAACTTGATGGTTACGAAAGACAATTTGAAAAAAAATTATCAACATACATTCAGCTCGGCGCAAATAAATCTATTGGTTATGGATATAGCAAGATTGTAAAGGTTTCAAAATGAGCAAGCTAAGAATAGAGAGTTATATCCCCATTGCCATAGATGTTTTAAATGAAAAATATCCAAATGGAGTTATTTCATCTGCTTACAATGGCTACATCTCATCTTTTGGTGCAAGCATTGTTCAAAGTGGACTTAAACCAACTTTGGCTTTATTTGAAAATGAAAACAATAAAGACAAAACAAAGCAGGACAAAAGTGAATTAACAAAAATAATTTTAAAAATATTAGATAAAAATTATAATGACAGTTCCCTTTTAACATATGTTTTAAAAAGCCCAAACGAAGAGGCTATAAACAAGCAAAAAATTATGGATATTGCAACAGCAATAAAGTTTGGTATTAGAACTTTTAGTTTAGAAAAGGATAAAAAAGATGAGTAGCGCAAACATCGGATGGCTTTTTTATAAAGATTATTTTAAAGATATAATATATTCAGATTTGAAAAATCTCAACAATGAAGCTGTTGTAAATAAAAAAATCTCCAATATTATAAACCAACTACCAAAAATTGATAGCCAAGAAGCGCTTGGAAATGTTCAGTTTGAAGCAACTACGACTTATCCAGGTCTTTTGATAGGAAGCGGAAATGCTCACGAATTGCCGGACATAAAAGGTCAAGCTATTTTAGGATTTCATTTTGATTACACTACTGGTTTGCCATGTCTTCAGGGAAGCAGTGTTAAAGGCATTTTAAGAAGTGCTTTTAAACATCGTGATTACATAAAAGAGTTATTGGATGAAAAAAACAGAGCAGTTGATATAGAAAAACTCGAAATAGAAATATTTGGACAAACAAATGGAAGCACTAAAATAGTAGCTGGAAAAGATGTTTTTTTTGATGCAAATGTAGCTAAATACAGCAAAGAACTTTTAGGGGATGACTTTATTACACCACATAAAGATCCGCTAAAAAATCCAATTCCATTGCGATTTATAAAAGTAATGCCAAATGTAACTTTTAGGTTCGATTTTGAGCTCCACGACGGTCTTTTAAGTAGAGATGAAAAAGCGATTCTTTTTGCGCAGATACTCTCTGATTTGGGCGCAGGCGCAAGAACAAATGTTGGATATTGACATTTTGCAAGTAATTTGGTAGAAAAAACAAAACGACATTTAAAAGATTTTGAAGAGGCGAAGCAAAAAGAGGCAGAACAGAGAAAACAAGAAGAGCAAAAAGCTCAAGAAGAAGCTGCTCTTGATAGTATAGATTCCAATGTTCAAAAGATTCAAATCAAAATCGAAAAACTCTCTGATAATAAAGAGATATATGATGTTATCGCGGCATTTGAGCTGTCTAATGATGAAAAAAATGAGCTTCTTATGATTGTAGAGAAAAAAATTGGAAAAAAACCGGAGCCAAAAAACAATGCTAAGGTAAAATGGGCAATTAAAATATATGAGTTTATCGGAAAATAATTAAGTGCATTCAAAAAGAGGGCTGTAAACATGGAATGGGTACACACTATCGTACTTGGCATTATCATCTTAGCAGTTGCTAAAGCTTATCTTAGCATGACTAGAGACTACCTGAATGATGAAAATAGGGATGAGAACTTCTATGACTGTGATGATATACTTAACCCTTTTTGCTTAGACTACTGGCTTTTTGGACCAGGTTCTTGGAATGAAAAAGATACATGGAACAGTGATAGTTATGATGACGATACGCATTATGACAGCACATACTATGATGATTTATATAAAGATGATGACAGGTACTAAAGATGTACACGCCCTCGCTTGAACATATCTTTACGCATGAGAATTTTAAAACCGCATTTAGCGAGATTTCCTCAAAGTCAAGCGGACTTGACGATATCTCCTATGCAGAGTTTAAGGGCGACTTTTCCAAAAATATAGATGAGCTTACAGACTCCATCATCAAAGGCGCATTTACTCCTGAGCCTCTTAAAAAGATAGAGATAGACAAACCGCAAAGTGATGAAAAACGCCCCATTGCACTCAGTGCCATCAAAGACAAGCTCGTTCAAAGAGTTCTCTACAAGGCATTAAACGGCTATTTTGACGAAACCTTTAGCGACAAATCCTACGCCTACCGACCAGACAAATCAACTCTAAGAGCCATAAACCGTGTCACGCAGTTTTTAAATGAGAAAAATCTCATTGTTGTAAAGACCGACATTGACAACTTTTTTGAGTCCATTGACCATGATATACTTTTGAAAATTTTAGATTTTCAAATCTCAGACAAACGCATCATACGCCTCATCTCGCTTTTTGTTCAAACGGGCGGATTTAAAGAGTTCAACTATGCCGACCACGACCAAGGGGTGCATCAAGGCGACATTCTCTCCCCGCTTCTCTCAAACATATATCTTGACGCTATGGACAAATACCTCGAAAAACATGAAGTGCCATTTGTTCGTTATGCAGATGATTTTGTGATGCTTTTTAAAAAAGAGAGCGAGGCAAAAGAGAGGCTTGAGAAGCTAAAAACATATCTCTTGTCTATGAATCTAAAACTAGAAGATGAAAAAACTTACATATCTCATATTGGGGACGGTTTTACATTTTTAGGAGTTCGTTTTGAGGGAAGAGGGCGAAATGTCGAAAATGAGCGGCTTCAAAAAAGCATCTCAAAAATCCACACATTAGCCAAAGACAAGTCGGGTTTCATGAAGTACATAAAAGATTTAAACACATACCTTTTTGCGCTTCAAAACTACTACCTAAAGATAGTCACAAAGAACTCCACACAGCATCAGCTTTTACAAAATGCGCTCATTGAGAGCATCGCACACAAAGTTCATCTATCCAAAGAGTCAAAAGCCGTAACGACAAAAAAAGAGTTCAAGATACTTTTAGCACAGATAGAGTTCTCCATACTTTTTGAAGATGAACAGCTAGATGACAAAAAAGAACTCATCATCGCCAAAGGGTATGAAAAATACCTTGCAAACAAATCCTACAAAGACACATCATCAAAGATAGACAAGAAGAAAAACCAGTATGCCAAAAAGTTCGCAAACGACTCAACGCTCCACATAAACACGCACGGGCTTATGCTTGGCATCTCAAAAAACAAGTTTGTCATAAAAGAGTACGGCAAAGTAAAGAGCAGCTATCCGTTTGACAAAGTAACACGCATCATCTTTGAGGGAAAAGGTTTTAGCATAAGCAGCGATGTTTTAAAAAAGTGCGCTGACAATGCCATTACGGTTGATTTTATAGACGCTAATGCCATGCCCTATGCTTCGCTCGTCACATACCGCTCGACTATGTCTCAAAGCGTACACAAACAGGCTATGGTTTTAAACACCTCAAAACAGCTCGAACTGGCATCTGCTTTCATAAAAGGCAAAGCCAAAAACCAGATAAACTACCTAAAATATCTCAACAAATACCATAACCTCTTAGATAAGCATATAAACTCGATGGAGCTAAACTTCATAAAGATAAAGAGTGTCGCAGATGTAGCACAGCTTA
>MIBZ01000008.1:0-11971 GCA_001829675.1 Sulfurimonas sp. RIFCSPLOWO2_12_36_12
GCCTATGATTTTTTCGGAGACAAGAAGCGGAAGAGACAACGATTCGACAACACCTAACTCCGAAGCAATAGGGAGAAGAGATTGCGGTATTTCATCCTGAAGATTATGACGGCGGACAGGTTCTCCTGTACGGATACAGGTTCCCGTAGGCGCGTGACCGTACTCATTATCTTCCCATGTCAAACCCAGTTCCCTAAGCTGAGCGATTTCTATCCCTCTTGCCGCAATGGGATGAATCGTTTTTTCTGCATCATCACCCTTAAATCCGACCCATGCAGTGCTGTAGCCGCCATGGTCAACCAGTGCATCACACATTGCCTGTGCCAAAGAAATTTCGTCGTTGGCACGCACAAGCGCCTGATTGCCTAGAGAAATCATACGGTAGAAACGACTGAGCTGTTCGACGCGTTCCAGTGCTTGTTTCATGGCGGTAATGTCGGTGAGATTATGGCGGCTGTATCGGTAGTTTCCTGCTTTATCCGTTATATTAGTGCTGCGAGAAATAAACACTCTGCCGTCCGGCAAATAAACACTCTCTTCCTCTTCGCTGTCATGCTTTTCAATGGCATTAATGCACGATTTCATCGGTCCTGAATCTTTGGGAAAAACTTCCCAATACGGCTTTCCGATGGCTTCTTGCTCGGTTTTGCCCGCACACTCAAGATAAGCACGGTTTGCAAGCACGATGCGAAATTCTTTGTCATGCAGAAAAACAGGGTCAGCTGCACTGTCGAAAATTTTGCGCCACTCGGCTTCTTTTAGTTTATACGGCATAATATGAATTCCTCCATTTTAGTACACATTTTTATATTCAATTAAGTATAGAAGTCTTTACCTTAAAGTATTGGCATATTTAATAATAACATTATTACATAATATATTACAACTCTCTAAATTTTATTTCTGCATCTATCGTATCTCTGTCTTTGCCACTATAGTTACTTTTTAGCCACAACAGATATGAGTCTGGAATATCACAATAGAGCATTCCCTTGTATTTTCCAAACTCCACTCTCTCTCTTTGCTGCACATTCAAACTCTTCTCTTCGCATGTCGCATCAATAGAACTGTTTTCAATTAATGATAAAAATTCACTAAATTCCAATTTTTTTTGGATTGTAAATGTATATGTGCCAAAATCAAAGATACCTTTTCTAGCCCTTACAAAAGCCTCAATATCCTGTATTTGGGCAACGCTAAGCTGCTCTAAATTTTTTACATGTACGCTAATGGAGTTTGAATATTGAGTAAAAATAAGATGTGCTTTAGCCATTACAGAATATCACGAATTCCTTTGGAGTTTGGAGAAGATAGAATTCCCTCGTTTTCTAGTTGTTCGATAAGTCTTGCGGATTTGTTATATCCGATTTGCAGCTTTCTTTGCAAATATGAGATTGAAGTTTTTCTATCGCTCAAAATAACATTTCTTGCTTCATCAAAAAGCGGGTCTAGCTCTTCATATGTATCATTTGACGAGTAGCTGTTTTCGTTCTCTTCAACCAAGAAACTTTTATTGTAGTTGGGTGCTCTTTGCGATTTGATGAAGTTGACTATCTTCTCTATCTCCTCTTCCGTGCTCCAAGGCGCATGAAGACGAACCAAACCTGTTGAACCTGGAGGAGTAAAAAGCATATCTCCTTTGCCTAAAAGCGACTCTGCACCCTGCTGGTCTAAAATAATTTTACTATCAACTCTTTGACCTACCCTATACGATATACGAGACGGCAAATTTGCTTTAATAAGCCCAGTTACAACATCAACGGAAGGTCTTTGAGTTGCTACAACAAGATGTATTCCCGAAGCTCTTGCCATTTGAGCAAGTCTTGCAATGGAGTGTTCAACATCTTTTCCGCTTGTCATCATCAAGTCTGCCAACTCGTCTATAATTACAACTATGTAAGGGAGATGCTCACCGCCCTCTTTTTTGACTTTTTCATTGTAGTTTTCTATATTTTTTGTTCTATTTTCACTCATAAGCCCATATCTGCGTTCCATCTCAAAAACCATATTGTTTAGAGCAACAATAGCCTGTTTCGGCTTTGTTATAACAGGTGTCAAGAGATGAGGAATGTCGTTGTAAATTGAAAATTCAAGCATTTTTGGGTCAATCATCAACAGTCTTAACTGATCAGGTGAATTTTTATATAAAAGCGAAAGTATCATGGCATTTATACCGACACTCTTACCGCTTCCGGTCGTTCCTGCTATAAGAAGATGCGGAAGTTTTTTTAGGTCTGTAATAAACGGTTTGCCGACTATATCCTTGCCTAAAACAATAGTAAGCGGCGAAGATGACTCTTTAAACAGCTTGCTGTCGAGCAAATCTCTTAGGTAGATAGTATCTACGGTTGCATTTGGTATCTCGATACCTACAACATCTTTTCCGGGAATCGGAGCTTGAATACGAATGCTTTCCGCACTCAGCGCCATTGCCAAGTCATCTTGAAGATTTAAAATCCTTGAAACTTTTACATTTGCAGCAGGTTTAAACTCAAAAGTTGACACAACTGGACCGGCATAAGTTCTTACTACATCACCATCAATTTTAAAGTGAGCTAACTTTTCTATAAGAAATTTTATCTTTCCATCTAGCTCGTTCTCATCTACGCTGTGGGCTTTGTTGTTTGGTTTTTGTAAAAAATCAACAGACGGAAGAGTGAAATTTTTAGGTTTTTCAACCTCTCCTTTTTCTATTGAAGCAAGCAGTTTTGCGTTCTCTTCAAGCTCATCAACTACGATTGCATTTTTTTGCTCTTTTATATCGTGAACCAGCTCTAAAATATTGTGTTGAACTGTTTTTGGAGAATCCTCTTCTCTTCTAAGATAAGCCGGTTTGTCAATTTCTCTCTCCGGCTCGTTGTTTGCGGGTTTTAGGAATGAGGGTGTAATTTTTTTCTCTTTCTCTTTTTCTACATGTACATTTGCAACATTTACGCTGTTATTTTTGATATTAGAATTTTTTTTTGTAATAGAATCTGCACTCTTAGCTGTTATTTCTTTAAAATTTTTATATAAAATATCAACCATTTCATGGGCGCTTTTGTCAAAAATAATAACCATAGCGACCAAAGTAATAATAAGCCAGAATGTCCAAAGCCCAAATAAACCGATAAACGGAGATAAAAAATCCACAAAACCGGCACCCATCTCTCCTCTAAAATCACCCGCGACAATTATTGCTTGTGATATTAAAAAAGAGAAGAAAATTAAAAATGAGGCTATGCTCAACTCTAAATTTCTAATATCCATGGTGCTCTTTTTATAGAATAGATAAAGCGGGATTAGAGAGGCAAAGATATATAAATATGAGATATAGCCAAAATATTTATGATTGTATGTAGCAAAAACAGCGCCATAGCTTCCCATTAAAGCCGTGTCGCCAAAAACTGTCGCAAATCCAAGGTAGATTAGCAAACCAAAACTTATTATAAACAGAGTATCTCTCAAACTACAACTTCCTTTTTCGTAATGATAATAAATTATAGCTAAAACTGTTCCATAAAGACTATTTTATAAATAGTTCACCAGGCTTAACTGAGAAATTTTGCCGACTGTTGAGAGCATTGCCTGATAATTTGTATTTAACTGTGCCAAAGTTAATGAAGCTTCAGCTAAATCGGTGTCAATTACAGAGGATCTTAAACTCATTGAGCTTATTTCTAAAAGTTCTGTTCTTTGTAGTGATGTATTTAGAGAATTAGTTTGTGCACCGACTTGAGAGTGTGCTCTAAAAACATGGTCTTGAAGGTCATCCATCATAGCAACAGCATTTTCAATACCTACATTTCTAATATTACCTGAACTACTATCCGGATAGAGTTTATAGTTCTCAACCGCAGTAATCATCTCATCGAGTGTTTTAAAAAAATCTGTTTTTGGATCTCGCACCGTAATAGCATTGTTGGTATTAAATGTCATAACAGACGGAGGCGCTGTAAAATCGCCGCTGTTTGAGTCATACAGTGCCATTCTAGCCATTGTATTGCCGGTATTCATCTCTTCAAATTGAATCTTGCCGTCATAACTTAAAAATGTTTTTCCTCTAAGATCTGCAGTAGCAACTGCACTGTCATACTGAGCCGATGAACCGGGAGCTGCTGAAGGAAGGTTGCCGGTAACAACCATATTCATAACATCCATAAGCTGTTTGTATGTCATCTCATCAGCAGCTACAGCTGCTCTTGGTGTTCCTACATTAAAAATATCATATGTATTACCGCCTATGGTAAAAGTCGAACCCGCAGTTGCTAAATCAATCTGTGCACTGTATGGATTTCCGTTAACATCAGTTCCCTCTAAAGTAAAAGACTTTCCGTTCAAAGTAGTGCCTGACGCTACATCCAAAAGCTTAGTAGAAGGCGTTGCAAATGCGTTAGTTCCTTTTAGAATTTGCGGAGTAGCCGAATAAAGTTTTGCCCCGTCTATTGAAAACTCCGTCTTGTCGTAGATGGTACCTTCAATAAGATTCGTTGCCGCAACGCTATCAGCAGGTGCTAATGATGATTTTATAAACTCTTTTACATGTAGATTCGTATTTAACGCGGTTGATGTGCCAAGCATTATTTTGTCAAAGTTTGTCTCTCCGACACCCAAATTATCTATATTTGTAACATTAGCTGCTGCACCACCGCTTAAATCAGTTGCTCCAACCATATGAAAGTCTATTTTGCTTGAGCCTTGCATTTTATCTTCTATGATAATTTGTCCGTTTGAGTTCATATTGACATTAACAACTTTCAAATCAGGAGTATTGCCGTAAAGGTTGCCAATTTGATTTAACAGAGCATCTATACTGTCATCATCGCTCATTTGAATTTTTTGTTTTAATGATGTACCATCACTTGTCGTTCCATTAATATAGAAAAAGTGTTTCTGAACTCCAACATCGACTAAATTGTCACTGTCTCCCATTAGCTCACGAATAGTGCTGCTTGAGCTTACAAAACTATCGACACCTGTATAGCCGGCTTGCTGCAGAGCCGGATATTTGGCAATAAGATTTTCTTGAACAACATTTGTAGTAACTTCTCTTCTTACAAGTTTCTTTTCTCCAAGAAAAAGCTCTTCACCGCTAATGTTATATTGCTGCGAAGTTTTTGAGCCGGTAAATGCTTTTAGTTGTGCATCATTGCCCATATATGTGCCATCATCGGCTATCGGTTTAACATCAACCGCAGATCCCGAAAAGAGATACTGCCCGTTTATAGATGTATTTGCCAAATTTTTAAAATTCTCTTCCAATCCTCGTAGCTCTTGAGCTATCGCATCAAGAGATACATCACTATTTGTCCCATTTGCAGCATTTACAAGAAGCGTTCTCATTCGATTCATTGAAGTTTCAAATTCTCCCAAAACAGCGTCTGTTTGATCAGAGAGTTTAAAAGCACTTTGAGTGCTGCTTTTTATTTGACCAAGGGTAGTTATTTCATTATCAAGTCTCATTGTTTCTGTAAATGCTCTTATATCTTCATGTGCATACTGAATCTTCAAACCGGATGCTATCTGCTTATTTACATCAAAAAGATTTTTACTCAACAGGGCATTATTATCACCATATATATTTTTATAATACATGTTACTTGTAACTCTCACGACACACCTCCGCCTCTTTTGTATGATGTTACCAAAATATTTATTATATTAAGCAACATAAGTTCCATACGAGTTATATCGGCAGAAAGTCATTTACTTTTCTATCCATATAACTTTGATTTAAGTTATAAGTCACTATTATTTCGCTCTCAAGCCTGCGTGGTGAAATGGTAGACACGGCGGATTCAAAATCCGCTAACGCGAGTTGTGGCGGTTCGAGTCCGCCCGCAGGTACCACACATATACAAATTACTCACCAAATTACCCTGCTTAATTATGTTAAAATACACAAAAATTATATTTTGGATTATTATCTATGTTTATAAAAATAGCGCTTATAGCTTTAATATTGTTAAATCTACACGCCGAGGACATACTAGAAGAGGTATATTATGTTGATACAAAAAACATTACCTTCTCTAGTATAGTTCCAGATACTAAAAATGACTTTCACATTGTAACAATTGACAGCAGCAGATACTCACAAAAGATAAAAGCAAAAGATTTGATAAAACTGCTTGACAAACACGGTTATAAAAATTACAGCTCTAAGAGTAACTATATAAATTTTATTTTAAAAAGCCCTATCGACACATCTTACATTGAGCAAAAAATAAAAGATTATTATGAAAAAAAGTATGAAAACATAGAGATAAAAACTGTTTTTATTAAACCAAGGGGATACATAACATCTCTGCCTGAAAACTATATTGTAAATATTAGAAATAACGATTTTTTATCAAGCAATGGAACTATTAATATTAAAACTAAAGAAAACAAAAAAGTTTTTTTTGACTACTACATAACTGCAAATGTAGAGATATATATAAGCAAAGATATAATTAAAAAAGAGACTCATCTCTCACCTTTAAATTGCACTAAAAAGAGTGTGCAGTTAGACAGTTTCAGAGATAAACCGCTGCAGAACATAGAAACCGCGTCACTTCAAGCAAAACGACATATACCAAAAGATATGATTTTAACGATAAGGGATATTGAAGTGCTTGATGTAGTCAAGAGAGATTCTGTGATTAATATAAATTTATATAAAGACGGTATTGCAATAACCTTTAGCGCAAAAGCTCTTCAAGATGGTAAAGTAAATGATATAATAAATGTTCAAAATAGCAGTGGAAAAATTTTAAAAGCAAAAGTTACAAGCAGTAACACGGCGGAGATAGAGTGAAAAATCGTAAAATTTTAGTAGCAACAAGCGGTGCAAGCGGAGTAAATTTAGGTCTTAAAACCGTTCAATTGCTTCCAAAAGAGATTGATAAACATTTTATAATGACAAAAAATTCCGAAATTGTTTTAGATAAAGAGATGAATATAACTATTCATGAAAATGAAAATATATCCGCAAGTGTCGCTTCAGGGTCGTTTGGTGTTGATGCGATGATTATCGCACCTTGCAGCATGAACACTCTTGCAAAAATTGCTTGCGGAATCGCCGACAACCTTGTAACAAGATGTGCAAGCGTTATGATAAAAGAGCATAAAAAACTCATTCTTGCGCCTAGAGAGATGCCATTTTCTGCCATTGCGTTAGAAAATATGCACAAACTGGCAACTTTAGGGGTGATAATCGCTCCACCTGTTATGGCATACTACTCAGAACAGCAAACCCTGGATGAGATGGAAAATTTTGTCATCGGCAAGTGGTTTGACCTGCTTGGAATTGAAAATAACCTTTACAAAAGATGGGAAGAATGAAAAAAATAGCAATATACCCGGGGACATTTGATCCAATTACAAACGGACATTTTGACATCATAGAGAGAACTTTAGTGCTCTTTGACAAGTTAATTATAGCGGTGGCAATATCAAATGACAAAAAACCGATGTTTACGCTAGATGAGCGAATAACTATGGTTAAAGAAGCTGTAAAAGGCATAAACAATGTAACGGTTGTGGGTTTTGACAATCTTACGGTTGAACTGGCTCGTGCGCACAATGCCACTGTATTGATTCGCGGTCTGCGTGCTGTGAGTGATTTTGAGTACGAACTTCAGCTTGGATACCTAAACAACTCTTTGGACGATACGATTGAAACTGTTTACCTTATGCCAAAGCTCCAGCATGCGTTTATAAGTTCGTCCATTGTAAGAAATCTTCTGAAATTTAATGCAAAAACTGAGCATCTATTGCCAAAAGAGGTTCAAAAAATCATAGGGAATATGAAATCATGTACATTGCAATAGAGGGAATCGATACTATAGACACAATGATAAATAATTATTTATATGGAAACAGAGAAAGACTATTTTTAAATACTAATCTTGGATGTAATTCAAAATGTAGTTACTGTTATCTACCAAGTTTAGATTTAACATTGGGAAAAACACCAAATAATACAATTCAAACTGAAAAATTATTAGAAATGCTTAATGGTAATACTGACTTTCAAAAAGGAAAAGATGGAACAATTTTATCTCTTGGATGTTATTCTGAATGTTGGGATGAAATAAATAAAGAAGACACTATAAATCTTATAAATATACTACTTGAATATCAAAACCCCATTCAACTTGCAACAAAAAAATATATAAACGAAGATGATTTTTGTAAAATTAATTTAAATAAAATAAAGCATCCTAATCATTTATCAATTTTCATAAGTTCATCAACAATTACACAATTCCAAAAATATGAAAAAGGAACTATAGACCCTATGTTAAGATTTGATAGTTTTAAAATACAATCAAAATATCATATACCGATGTACCTGTATATAAAACCCATTTTAGAAAATATCACAACTACAGATATAGATTTATATATTCAAATAATAGAACAGTACGGTATTGATGCAATCGCAGGAGAGTTATTTACTACAAAAGAAGGATTTCCCGCTCCGATTGCAAAAGGTAGGCTTTATTATGAAAATAATAATAACGATTATGACTATATAATCAGCCGACTTTCAAAATATTGCAAAGTATTTAAACATAGTGTTGAACCAATAAAGGAAGGAATAAAAAAATGAATAACAAATTAATAGGTATATTGGTAATTTTAATTGTCATAGCAAGTCTATATTTTGGAGAGACTAAAGTTATTATTACTATATTGGGATTCTCTACGATCGTTTTTATACTAGAAGCTGTTGGATTTTTGCCTTTAGCAATTTCAAGATTCATAAATAAAAATAGATTAGGAACAACGATAGATGTATTGAATGAACTTGGCTTTGACGTAAAAGAAAAAAGAAAAATTATTAACAAATGTCAAGCACAAGACTCATCCGCAAGAATAAAAGAAAAATTAAAAAATGTGACAATTAGCAAAGAAGTAGAAATAGGTAAAAGTCAAAATGGACATATCTATCCAGAATATATAGATTTAATGGGTGCTACAACATTCAAAAGAAATGCAACAGATTTTGCAAGAGAATTAAACACCTACAAAGAGACTCTTGCAAATAAATTAGAATTTGATTTTATCGTTACTTCAAAGCTGGGAAGTCCTATTTTGGGGTATGAATTTGCTAATCTTTTAGAAGTACCGTTTGTGCTTCACTCAGAAGAAGAAAAATTTCGACTAGCAGAAAAAGGTGAAGATGCATCTTCTAAATTTGATTTCGGTTGTTTAGAAAATAAAAAATTAAAAAAGGCACTAATTGTCGATGATAGTACTACTGGAGGCAGAAAGGTCATTAATATTATTAAAGATTTAAAAAAATATGGATTTGAAGTAACAGATTGTCTTGTAGTTTTTGCACCTCAAGGCAAGCGGGCAGATGAAAAACTAGCAACAGAAAATGTTAAATTACATTCTATTGTACAAACACCAATTAAAATTTAAAGGAAAACATATGCATGGTAAAATAATTGTATTTGAGGGAATTGACGGAAGCGGGAAAGGGACACAATCAAAAAAACTGTATCAACATTTAAAAGAATTAAATTATAAAGTGATATTGCTAGAATTTCCATTTTATAGTGAGACATTTTTTGGAAAAGAGGTTGGAAATTATTTAAATGGAGTGTTCGGTGGGCTCAATGATGTGCACCCAAAATTATCTGCAATGTTATATGCCGGAGACAGATTTGAAAAAAAAGAACTAATATTACAAAAGTTAAAAGATGGATACTTAATAATATGCGACAGATATGTTCCGTCAAATATTGCTCATCAAACAGCAAAATATAAAGATGAAAACGAACAAAAAAAATTAAAAAAATGGATTAATGAACTGGAATACAATGTCTATGGTCTGCCGAAACCTAACATAGTATTTTTTATGGATATGAATCCAAATATATCGGATAACTTGGTTTCAAAAAAGGATGCAAGAAATTATACCGATAAGAAAAAAGATTTACATGAAAGCGACAATTCTTACTTGCTAGATGTTTATGATATATTCAAAAAAATGTCAGCTAAAAAATCATGGCTAAATGTTAAATGTCAAGATAAAAATAATAACTTAAAAAGTATAGAAGATATTCATAGTAAAATACTAAAAAAGCTTAAAAGTGAAAGTTTAATATAACAGCCGCAAAACTCCTGAATCTTGAGCTTATTACAATTGATGCAACAAAAAGCATAGATGAAATAACAAATGAAATATTAAATAATATAAACAATTAAACTGACTTAAAAATTTTGCTTTTTTTGTTTGTTGACACATATCAATAGATACTATTTAAAAAAGACTTATTATTCGACATATTTTCAGAGGGGGAAGAGATGCGATTAAGAAGATACTTTCAAAGAATGAAATCAAAAAATATTCGTCCTGCAAGAAAACCAATTAGTAAAATATTATGGTCGGCGGTCGGCGCATTCATAGGCATTTACATGATGTCTATTTTCAGCAGCTCTTTTTCGACACAAGATAGTTTTTTTCTCTTAGGATCTTTCGGTGCTTCCGCAGTTCTTATTTACGGAGCGCCGGAGGTGCCATTCTCTCAACCTAGAAATTTAATAGGCGGACATGTTTTGTCTGCTTTTATTTCAGTTTTTTTGGTTAAAACTTTTGATGGCATATTGGATATTGAGCTGCTTTGCGCGCTTAGCGTTTCGCTCTCTGTTTTAGCTATGCATCTAACTGTTACTATGCATCCTCCCGGAGGAGCAACAGCCTTAATATATGTTATAGGCAGCAAACAGATTCAATCCCTTGGCTGGATATATCCATTAACGCCGATAGCACTGGGAGCAGTTATGATGCTTATAGTAGCTTTGATTATAAATAACATGTCAGGCAACTCTAAAAGGCACTATCCTCTCTATTGGTATTAGGCTAAAATAATCTAGCTTGTCACTCTGTCTAGGCTCTGAAGCTCATCTAAAATTTTACAAAACGGGTCATGTATATCATTGCAAGGCTCAGTTCCGATAAAAACAGCGTTATCAGTTTTATCATACGCCCTTAGCGCAAATTCCCAGTTGATATGATTCCAAAACTCTTCTAAATATTTTAGACGAAGATTTCTATAATCGATATAATAGGCATGTTCCCATACATCACACACAAACAGCGGCACATAATGAGAACTAAGCGGTGTACGCGCATTCTCAGTCTTTAAAACCTTCAGTCCGCCCTTTGGTTCTCTTACCAACCATACCCATCCAGAACCAAAAAGCGTCACCCCTGCCTCAATAAACTCTTTTTTTAGCGCATCCACGGAACCAAAATCATCATCTATTTTAAGCAGCAACTTGCCGCTTGGAGCTGATTTTGTACTGCTGAGACTGTCCCAATAAAAAGTGTGATTAAAAACTTGTGCCGCATTGTTAAAAATGGCTCCCTCCGAGTCACGGATAATGGCAGAAAGAGACATTTTATCAAACTCCGTCTCTTTGATAAGTTCATTCAATTTATTGACATAAGCCGTATGATGTTTGCCGTAATGATACCCTATCGTCTCTGCAGAAATAAAAGGTTCAAGCGCGCTTTCGCCAAAAGGCAATTTCTTTAACTCTATCATATTATCATCCTCGCTTATTTAAATTTACTATAAGCTAAGTATAGGACTTTATTATTTAATTTTATTTAAAAAATCAATCTACTCCCTTGCTTACTGTTTTTTTTAAAAACAATAGACCTAGTAAATCAATTATAAGCAAAAAATGGTATCCTTTCATAAAAAAATAAAAGATATATTCAAGGAAACTGATGATTAGTTCGCTAAGAGGAATGAATGATATTTTAAGTGAAGATTATGAGAGGTTTACATACTTTATAAGCACCGCTACAAAGATTGCCCAGAGATACGGTTTTCATTTTATCCAAACTCCTCTTTTGGAAGAGACTGCCCTTTTTAAGCGTTCTGTCGGCGAATCTAGCGATATTGTCGGCAAAGAGATGTATCAGTTTATCGACAAAGGCGAAAATGATGTCTGTCTTCGTCCTGAGGGGACTGCTGGTGTA
>MIBZ01000009.1 GCA_001829675.1 Sulfurimonas sp. RIFCSPLOWO2_12_36_12
AAGGTGTGAGCCATCCTCTAGAAGTGAGCGGTTTTTAATGCGTTCATACTCATCAAGCGAGATAAGTTCAATAAGAGTGTTCATCTCACGCAAAGAGGCATCGGTAGCACTATACTCCTCTCTAAGAAGTGCAAGAAAAATTACCTGCTCTTTTGAGTCCATCTTTTTTTGTTTAAAAAATTTATCCAGCACAAGCTTACCGGATGTCTGTTCAACTCTATCTTCTATGCGCTTTTCCAATAGTTTCAATTTAGCTTGAGTTCTATCGATTCCGAGCGAGTGCTCATGTACATTTTGGCGAATTGCACTCATTTTTTGATAAAGGTCAATGCGCAAAAACTGGTCTTGTAGATACTCAAGATGGTCAGAGTACGGCTTAATATCCGGCAAATCGCTCTCAACGGCACCGTCTTGGAGTATTTTTAAAAGTGAAGGCGACAAGCCAACTGCACTGTTTAAAAGCTCTAAGGGCGTTACTTCAGAAATTTTCATCGGAGTAAAGCTCTGTTGATGCAGCCATCCCAGTTCCAAAAGAAGTTTTACTTCATTTAAATGTTTAATTCCCTCATATTTCTTATCGCCGTAAATCTCCTGCAACAAATCAAGGATTAAAACATCCTCTTCCCCGCGCATATATCTTCTTGCGAGTGCTTGCAGTAATTGTGCCTCTGTTTTAGTACATTTTAGTTGTGCAAATATAAGAGATTTCTCTATATTTTTTGCCTCTAAAAAATCTATTAATGTTTCCAAAAAAAATCCTTAAAATTTATATTCTATCGCAGATGAGATTATCAATACATTTGAGTTTGAAAATTCACCATTCAGCGAGCTGTTTGAAACCGCTCTATCTTCTCTCATCGAGTAGAGTGCCGCCAAACCTATATTTAAACTCTCATTTATCTGATATTTTGTACCAAACGATACCGACACGGAGTCAGAGTCGGGCAGCTCAAACCCCATCGTACTATTTGGCACCGGCGATTCATCTATAACTAAACCGCCCATAAGAGTAAGCTTATCTAACTTTTGAGTAACGCCAAAACGAAAAGCATCCGTATCTTTCCAGTTTTTTGCTATCGGCGCGCCAAATACAATGTTTGTAACGGCATTTACACCCCCGCCGTAGTTAAAATCAAGCTCGCCGTATGAGTGCCAAAAATTTCTCTCATAAACAAACTCCAGCGTTGTGTCGCTCGGCAGAGTATAAGCAACCGCGACATTTAATAGTGCAGGAACAGGCGCACTTACCGATGCAGAGCTTGTGGAACTGTATGCAGCACCTGCACCGCCGCCAAAAGCATTTGTCATATCTCTGTAAAAAAGCGCAGCGTCACCCTCTATGCTCAAATCAACTTTCGAGCGGTATGTCAAAGCCAAATCAAGCTCCGCCGTCGGCTTATATGAGAGCGCCAAGTTGTACCCGAAATCTATGGAATCTCCGCTCATATCACGCGAAGCTATGGGTGAAGTACTCTTTACCACCCCGTCTGAGTAGATTGCTCTAAGTCCAAGTGCGACGGCAACTTTATCGCCGATAGCAAGTGCAACGGTAGGGTTTATCTCAACTGTTTTAAGTGTAAACTCCTCCGCAGAGTAAATTGCGGGAGCATCTTCCCATCTCTTTGAAAGTCCGGCAGGAGAGACAATGCTTAGTCCAAAACGGGCACCGTTTACATCTCCTGAGACATAATGGAGTGATGGAACAAAAAAATTCTCTTTTTTAGAGTCTATATCTGCAGTATCACTTTTATAGTTCACATCACTAAGCCCGATATAGATTAAATTTGCTTCCATAACGGCTTCATTTTTCATAAAAACCATATTTGCAGGGTTGTAATAAGCCGCATCAGCACCGCTAGCATGTGCAACGGTCGCCGCACCAAGAGCAACTGAATTTAGCGAAGTCTCCGGAATTTTGTAACCGCCGGCAAATAAACTGCTACTCAATATTAACAATAAAATAATATTTTTCACTATCCCCTCCACTTAATTAAACAGTCGTTGATTTTATATAAACTTTGCTTAATTTACAAAAAGACATCTTGCAAAATGGCAAGGTGTCTGCTGCCTTGTAAGAGGCAGACTTTAGTGCCATAGCGGCTAGCGCAGCCAAATGGGCTCTGCTCATTTGGCGTTTAAATTGAGTTCTGCAAGAACTCAAAAGAATATAGTAGCGCTATCTCATCTTTCCAAATTGTCTCATCAATCGTCTCAAGTATAAGCGGAATGTCATTCATACGCTCATCATTCATGATAAATCTAAACGCATCAAGCCCTATTTCGCCCTTGCCTAGCGAGTTATGTCTATCTACATGCGAGCCAAATTTTGCCTTTGAGTCGTTTATGTGCATCCCCATAAGATACTTAAATCCTACTATTTTATCAAACTCGCTCCAGCTTTTATCATAAGTCTCTTTTGTTCGTATGTCGTAACCGGCACTAAACATATGACATGTATCTATGCAGACGCCGACACGGCTTTTGTCTTCAACCTTATCGATAATCTGCGCCAGATGCTCAAACTTAAAGCCAAGATTGCTTCCCTGCCCTGCGGTATTTTCAATGACCAGACTGACACCCTTTGTTTTATCAAGCGTGATATTCATAGCTTCAGAAATTTTGGCTAAACACTCATCCTCGCTTATCTTTTTCAGGTGGCTTCCCGGGTGAAAATTCAACCTGTCAAGACCTAAAAGAGAGCACCTTTGAACCTCGTCCAAAAATGCGTCCATTGACTTTTCTCTCGCATCGTTCTCAGGATGACCTAGATTTATAAGGTACGAATCATGTGGGAGTACATATTTGGGTAAAATCCCGCTAGCCTCTAGTGCTTTTTTAAACTTCTCTATGGTCTCGCCATCAAGCTCTTTGCCATTCCACTGTCTCTGGTTTTTTGTAAATAGCGCAAACGCTTTTGCTCCGATTGCCACTGCATTTGCAACCGCATTAAAAACGCCGCCGCTCGCACTTACATGCGCTCCTACAAATTTACTCATCCGTATCCTTTATCTTGAAAATTATGCTGTTTTTTGTATCTCTAAACTGCACCGAATGCGAATCCACTTTATAAACTATGTCTACGGTTTCATCTTTGATATGCTGTTCAAATCCGTCGTCGGTTTTTGTCAAATTTTTTCCGCCGTAAATGGCATGGGAGAGAAGCATGTTCTCCATTGTGTCATCAGGATAGGCAGAGTTTAGATAATCTTTGTTAAACCCGCTTTTGCTCATACACCCCTCACTGGTGCAGATAAGATGATTTACTGTGATTTTTTCTATGCACTTGCCTGCCATGAAAAGCTCCAGCTCCATTATTTTAGCGCTGTTTCTTAGATACCCGGCATCGGAAAACTTTATCTTGGGTGATTTTATGGTGATGATTTTTGTCTGCGTATGCTCATAATTTTTAACACTGCACGCACTAAAAAGAAGAGTAAAGATAAGTAATATATATTTCATAAAGCGAATTGTACCGATATAAGATTACAAATCGTAAAACATATTTATATATGAAATAATTTTGATATGATTTTAAAAATAGGTTTTTCGAGATTTAAAAGGTGTCTTTATGACTTTAGAAAAATTTGACATCTCCATTACTAGCGCAAGCAAAGGTATGGCACTAATGCTTATTCTCTGGCATCACCTTTTTTATGAAAAACCTGAAATGGGATGGGTTGTTTTTCAAACTGCACTTTTGGCAAAAGTTTGCGTGGGCATCTATGTGCTGCTCAGCGGCTACGGTTTAGCGGAATCATCTAAGAAAAAAAAGTTAGAAATATTGGCTTTTTATAAAAAAAGAATGATAAAGCTTTATATGAATTATTGGCTTATTGCACTTATATTTATTCCCATCGGGACGCTTTTTATGGGGCGTTCTTTGGAGAGTGTTTTTGGAAAGGATGCATATTTTGACCTTTTTATTCAGATGATAGGCATCCATATGTTTACCGATGTGGGCTACGGGTACAACGCCACTTGGTGGTTTATGAGCCTTATTATCGTTCTTTATGCTATTTTTCCTTTTGTTTTTTCTCTTACTCAAAAGTTTAAGTTGTGGTTTTTAGCCTTTTGTGCCGTGCTGCTTTTTGTTCCGATTCCGCTTGTAAATGACTGGATTTTCCCTTTTGCCGTCGGTATTTATCTTTCACAAACAGACGGTTTTGTAAGACTATTTGGATGGTTACAAAAACAAGGTAATTTAAGATTTTTAATATTGGCTGGTTTAACTATCTTTGCAGCGTGCTACAGACAAAACGGCTATCTGTTTGATAGTGTTCGTGCAGATACTTTTTTTGGGATATTGCTTATTCTTTGGACGACAGAACTGGTTTTGGTTTCAAGCAGTGCTAAAAAAGCGCTGGAGTTCATAGGCGTACATTCGTTTAATATCTTCTTGTTTCACACTTTTATCTATTACTACTACTTTCCTGATTTTATTTACAGCTTTAAAAATCCTCTGCTTATTTTTACGGTCTTGCTCGGGATTTGCTTGATTATTTCAGTCGGCATTGAAGCATTAAAAAAAAGAATTGAAAAAGTTGGCATTTTAGCTTAGTAATTTTTATAGCAAGTTGTAGTTCTTGTATGCATTCCCATCGAAGGACGATGGAAACGAGAAAGAGAACACTTAGATTAATCGGTATACTGTCCTCGGAATTTTAATTTATAACACTCAATCGATGGTATGGATAATTCTTAAAGTTTAACCTTTTAAATATAAGAAAAGTCAAACTAGTAAAATTGATAAAAAATGGAGCAATTAAATAATGAGAAGTCAAGCAGAAATAGATTTTGATTTAGAAATCTTTTCTATATTTTACTCTGTAGATAGAGAATTAGAATATATTGAAAATGCACTTGAATTTTTAAACCAATCACTAAGCGATAAGTTTGAAAAATTAGAAGAAGATTACAATAATAGTTATCACTCATTATATTTAGAGGATTACAAAAGTGATTTTTATGATAATTATCCAAATAAAAATTTACCAACAGAGATGATACTAGAAGATTTAAGCTATGCACGAGAAGAAGAATATCAAACACATGATACAATCTCTGGGTACATCATTCAGTCTATCTTGGTAAAGCAAGTGTCGGTTATAGAAAAATTCTTAAAAAGCTTTTATAAATATGCTCAAGATAAAAATGGAGCAACTGAAAGTGAGCAACTTTCTTTTATTGACAAGATAAAAAAGAATGGCATAAAAAAATATATCTGTAATTTATTATGTATTGATACCAAAAAAGAGAAACAGTTTTCAGATATAAGAAAAACTGCAAGTGCTATAACAAAAATTACGACAATAAATATCAAAGAATTGGATGTAGATTACTGGCGTCAGCTTAGAATAATGAATGAACTTAGAAATAGGTTTGCTCACGGCTCTAATGAATTTGTTATTAATAAAGAAATTTTACAAGATTTAAAAAAAGAGTTTGGTAATAATTTTATTAGTGAGATACGAAATAAAGACAATAATTACTTATGTAAAATAGAAAATGACTTTGAACCACTCATAAAATTTAATCAAAATATGCGTAATTATATAAAACAATTAGAAAGTGAATTTAGAAAATATTATAATACAAAACAAAAAGAGGAAAGATGAAAAAAGAATATACAATCAATTTTTTTCTCGTTACCTTTCCCAAGGTGGAATGCCTACTTCTATTAAAATTACACCCCAGTGAATGAATCTCCACTTTTAAAAAGTATCTTACACTATTTTCTCTTTGCAATTTGCCATATTTTAAACCTCTGCTCTAGAGCTACACCCCATCAATAAATCTCCACTTTTAATAAATATTTTAAAGGTTATTACGCACTTTTTAAAATCAAAGGCAGGTCAATTTCATGCTGGTTTTCTTTTACATTTAAAATCTCGATTGCGACGACTTCATCTCTGTCGTTATAGTCAATAATGACATCTTTTAGTTTTTCTTCACTTTCAACTATTTTATCTGATGACAATATTACATAAATAGCATCGGTCTCTTTATCATACTTGATTTTCATTTTTACATCCTTTCTTTCTCATATTTCTATCAAAATATGCAGTCACTATTTTTAAATTTGTTGGATTAACGACAACTTTCAAACATCTATTTGAAAATTCATCTATTGTTTTAAAAAAATGCTCCTCAGTATCAGAGATTATTTCATGATAAGATGGAAGCTCTAAAGCTGATTCAATCCACTCTTTCTGAATTCCTCTTGATAACATTACATCCACAGCATGTTGCGTCAATTCATATTTCATGCAGCTATTATAGCAAAATATAAACAAGTAACTAATATCTTGTCATTTTGCCATATTTTTAACCTCCACTCTCAAATTTACCTACAATTACACTTATGAAAATACATATAGATATAGACTGCTTTTTTGTAAGTGCCACTCGCATAAAAGAGCCATCACTTGAGGGCAAACCCGTTGCCATCGGCGGACGGAGCGATACAAAGATTTTCTCCAAAGATGATAAAAAACAGACCGTAAATTTTGAAAACTCCGGCTCTTTTGTACCTACTTTTTACAAAGCGTATGAAGAAAAAGACAAGGTGAATTGCGGAGCAAGAGAGGGTAGCCTGGGCTATGACGATATAGATGCCTTTAGGGATGAAGACGGGCGTGTGCGAGGCATACTTACCACTTCTAGTTATGAGGCAAGAGCTTATGGCGTAAAAACAGCCATGAGCATTAAAGAGGCTCTCTCGTTGTGTCCGCAGCTCATCATAAAAGCTCCCGACATGTCGCTCTACCAAAAACTCTCACATGAGCTTCATGAATTTTTACAAACTAAAATTCCGCTAGTCGAGCAGGCAAGTATTGATGAATTTTACGGAGATTTAAGCGGCTGGATTGAAGATGAAGATGTTGCACGCTTTATAGACGATTTACGCCATGAGATAAAAAAAGTTACAAAACTCCCCGTCTCAATCGGGGCTGCCCGAACCCGCTACATCGCAAAACTTGCCACAACTAACGCCAAACCCTTTGGCTCTAAAGTGGTATATCCGCATGAAGTGCAAAGTTTTATCGAGAAAATTCCCGTCGGCGCATTTGCGGGAATAGGAAAAAGTATGAAAGAGAAGCTCCAGAGTGTGCAGATTCATACACTTGGAGAGCTTCAAAGAAGAAGAGGAACGCTTGAGTCGTGGGGACCTTACGCAAAAGAGTTATATGCCAGAGTGTGCGGTATAAGCGATGGCGACATCCAAACAACACATATACGAAAATCCATAGGAATATCACGAACTTTTGACCCGCTGTATGATAGAAATGAGTTAAGAAGAAGAGTTCATGTTCTAGCCCGTCATCTAAGTTTTGCCATTTTAAAACTTGAGGTTACTCCTACCGTTTTTCATCTAGGAGTTGTTTATGAGATGAATCAAAAATCGCATAAAAACATAAGCCTGTGCGAAATTTTTACGGAAAAGAAGTTTAACTCTTTATGTTTGGCTCTCTTTCGAGAAGCAGATATTTATAAAAGATTGCAGGTCAGGGGCATAAGCATAAACTGTTCGAGCTTTACAAGAGAGAGCAGAAAAGAGTTATCGCTTATAAATTTTGCAGATGAGCAAAAGATGAGAAGACTGACAGAGCATTCTCAAGAGATAAGAGAGAAGTACGGTATTGACATGTTGAAATGGGGAAGCGAATTATGATAGAATAAGTACATGTTAAAAAACAGACTTTTGGAACAGTTCCGTTCATTTTATTTAAGAAATTATCCAGATGATATGGAGATGCAGATTGAGTATTTTGCACTCTTTGGCGGACTCGGCTGGGAGATAGACACAAGCAAACCTATAAACTTCCTAATCACGGAACTTATACTCGAGAAATACGAAGAGATAAATAAAAAAATAGAAAAGCTGACGCTTGAAAACAGTGACCATTTAAGGCTTCTCCATGCTTTGGCAGTTGGAGACAGAAAGATTTTTTCAGCATTTAACAGAGCGGGATTAAACAATGCAAACGGCGGAAGTGCGCTTAACTTTCTGCAAGAAAAGGGTTTGATTCAAATAGAGTTCTCAAGAGAAGAGCCCGCTAGAAGTTTAAACCCAAAAGGCAAACTAAAAAGAGAAGTGGCAAGACACAGAATATCTCACAAAATTCTCTTTACACACCCGTTCATAAGATTTTGGTTCTACTTCATCGTTCCGCACTCCAGAGAGATAAAAAATTATAAATATGATAACTTTTTTAAAGATTTTGAAATAAGACGAAACAGTTACACAAGTCTGGTTTTTGAAGAGCTCTCTGAGGTGTTGCTAAACTACAATCTTAGAGATTCGCAGATTTTAAGTTCAGGCAGTTACTGGGACGCTAATGTCGAGATAGACATACTCACAATTACACAGGATGAAAAAGTTTATGTGGCTGAGTGTAAATGGACAAACCATAAAATAAACAAAAGCGAGTGGCATAGGATAGTAGATAAATGTGAAAAACTCGGCATAGAACCAACCCAGATAGTTCTATTTTCAAAAAGAGGTTTCTCTAAAGAGCTGCTTGGACAACAGAGCAAAAAATTAGCGCTCTACAGCTCACAAGACTTTGAGGCACTATTAAAAAATATAAAACAAGAAGAACTCATAGAAAGCTTTTTTAACTAGCGCGAAGTGCCGAGTATGCCTCTTGTAAAAGTTGAAACTTTTGAGTGTAGTGTTTTATCATATATGGGGATTCATGCTCAATCTTATCCGGATGGTAAGCTTTTGCAAGTTTCTTATAACTCTTTCTAAGCGCATCTTGACTAGCCCCTATCGGGCACTCCAAAATAGTGTAAAAGTAGCCCATCTCTCTATCTTCATCTTCTTCAAAAAGATTGCCAAAACTATAACTTGCAAAATCGCTGTAAAGTTTGCTTATAAAGTGATTATCGTATGTGTAGCTGATTTGATAGTGCAAAATATGGCGTTTGTTCAGAGCTCTCTCAAGTCTTGCTTTTGCTCTATAATCAGAAACATCAACAACCAAAGAGACATCAGTGCCTCTCTCAACATAAACTTCAAGCTGAGAACGAAGATAGTTGATAACCCAAGAGTTTGGGCGCTCAAGCGTGATTAGAACGGTATCTTTGTCGTAGGCATAGAGATTAACTTTTATATTTTGAGGCTCTTGAAGCTTGTTTAACTCAATTTTTATGGGCTGATTGCCATACTTTAGCATTGAACGCAGAAAAAATTCATGTGAAAAATCATGCTTTGCCGCGTGATGCTGACTAAGTTGGCTTAAAAACTCTTCCCTAACTTGCGTCAATGTCTCATTTCTAAAAACAAGTACGGCTTTTGGCAGAAAGAGCATCCCTCTTGTATGATGGTGTAAAAACTCTCTCATCCAAGGGGCATTTAATGTATCGAACTCCGTAGTGATAAGAATAAGATTATTGCGAAGTACAATCTCCATGTTCTAACCTTTATTGGACTGTTTTACTATTTAAAGCAAAAATAGTTCCAAACTAGCAGATATTTTTGTACATCTCTGGCCGTCTGTCTCTTATAAGCCCCCAGTAGTGCCTCTGCTTTTGGTTATCTTCTATGTCAAACTCGCCGTAGATTATCTCCTCTTCGTCTCTTGAGGCCTCTGCAATTTTAGCACCCGTGTAATCAGTTATGAATGACGAGCCGTAAAAATTTAGAGTGCAGGTTTCACCCTTCTCTTCGCCGATACGGTTTGCAACAACGACAGGCACGGTATTTGTAGCGGCATGCCCCATCTGAACTCTCTGCCAGTGCTCTTTTGAATCAAGATGGATTTCCGGCTCGCTTCCGATTGCTGTAGGATAGAAGATAATCTCCGCACCCATAAGCGTTAAGGCTCTTGCCGTCTCACAGAACCACTGATCCCAGCAGATGCCGACACCTATTTTTGCATATGCAGTATCATAAACCCTAAAACCTGTATTTCCCGGTTTAAAGTAGAACTTCTCTTCATAGCCCGGTCCATCTGGAATGTGGGTTTTTCGGTAGTTGTCCATCACCCTGCCATCAGCGTCTGCGACAACTAAAGAGTTAAAATAACCCTCACTGCTCTTCTCAAAATAGCTAATCAAAATAACGACATGCAGCTCTTTTGCCAAATTACTAAATCGCTCTATAAGCTTATTGCCCTCTCTTGGAGCCGCCCATGAAAAATATTTCTCATCCATATCTTTACAAAAATAAAAACCCTCAAAGAGTTCCGGCAAAAGTATGATTTGAGCGCCGTTTTTTGCGGCTTCTCTTGCTAACTTTTCAGCTTTATCGACATTTGAGACTTTATCTTCGCTCATTCTCATCTGAACTGCGCTTACTTTAACCATAATTTACCTTATTTTAAAAAGTTATACGATTTTCGCTTTTTCAAGTTTTTTTCTCTCAACTTTCATGCGGTCTTGAAACTTTTTGCTTCTGTCTTTTGCAAAAACCTGCATATCTTCAATCTCGTCCATCTCATCCACAATCTCAACTCCTAAAAGAGTCTCAATCGCATCTTCAAGAGTAACAACGCCGACCGTCTGCCCATAGTTGTCATAAACTATAAAAAGATGTGTTTTTCGTTTTACAAACTGGTCAATAAGATTTGGAACAGGAAGATTTTCAGAAACCATATGCACTTCATGCGAGATACTCTCAAGTGTTATACTGTCATTATCCTCATTACTCTCTTCAAGAATTTTTTGGTTAAAAACAATACCTACGACATCATCAAGCGTCTCTCTGAAAATTGGGATTCGTGAGTGAATGTACATACGGTCGTCTTCAATGGCTTCTTCAACCGTCATTTCCGCAGAGAGAGCGAAAACAACACTTCTTGGAGTCATAATATCTTTTGCTTTTATGTTTTTGAGCTTTAGGAGATTTTCAATCAAATCACTCTCTTTAGTAAGGATGGTTCCCTCTTTTTCGCCCATTGCTACAACTGCCATAATCTCATCACGAGAAAAATTGCTTTGATGTTTTTTATTTTTTGAGATGTAGTTTGTCAAAAACGACGAAATCCATGTAAAAGGAGTGGTAATAGTTACTAAAAAAGAGATTATATGTGCCGACGGAATCAGCAATTTTTTCCAGTACAAGACACCGTATGTTTTAGGAATAATCTCTGAAAAATATAAAATTAGCAGTGTTACTATGAAAGCAATAAGCGTCTGCAACTCATCTCCAAAAACAATCTGAGCTTGAGCGCCTACACCTGCCGCACCCATAGTATGAGCGAAAGTGTTTACAGTCAAAATAGAAGAGATTGGCTTATCAATGTCTGCTTTTAATTTTTTGATTTTATTGACTAAACTTTCACTATGATCTTTAGACAAGCTTTCAACATACGAGTTGGTACTTGAGAGTAAAACTGCTTCAAGCATCGAACAGATAAACGATATAAAAAGTGCTATTGAGAGATAAATTATCAGTAGTGTCATATAGTTGTACCTACGGTGACAGGGGAAAAACTACGCGAGTCGGGGTCGCTTTGGATCATTATAAAATTCCTTATAAATTTTTTAGGACGCAAGTATATCATAATTAGGTTACTACTTGAACTCTTGCTAAAAAACAGAGTCCTTATGAAGGGAGCCTATTTTTTTTAACCGAAGACCAGAGTGATAGCACTATGAAGGCTATACCGATAAGTCCCGTAAATATTTCAGGTATATGAAACTTCATACCAAAAAGCATAATAAGAGCTAAAATACCGATGGCATAGTGTGCACCGTGCTCCAAGTACACATACGAATCAAGAGTCTCTTTTTCTACCAGATAGATGGTCAGAGATCTCACGAACATAGCTCCGATACCAAGTCCAATCATGATGATTACTATATCTTTTGTTATTGCAAAAGCGCCTATTACACCGTCAAAAGAGAATGACGCATCAAGAACTTCCAGATATAAAAAGCCGCCGATGCTTCCTTTTTTGATTACATCAGTTACCAGCGGGTCGCTCTCTTCTTTTTCTAAAATAACTCCGATAATATCAACACCTACATAGATGACAATTCCCCATAATCCTGCCATAAGTACAACCAATTTGTTCTCTTGTTCGACGAAAGAGAGAAAAAACATTAAGGTCACGATAGCAATAAAAATAGAGATAGCTTCAATCTTGCCCAGCAGACCCAATTTCTCTTCTAAATATTCAAACCAGTGAATTTCTTTGCTCTCATCAAGCATAAAATTAAGGAAAACAAGCAGTAAAAATATCCCTCCAAATGCAGATATTTCCGCATGATGAGCGATTAAATGACTTGAATATTCAGTTGGATTATTCAGTGCCAAGTCCCAAACTTCTATTAATCCCAAATCAGCAGTTTGAGCTACAATTACAAGAGGAAAAAGAAGTCTCATTCCAAATACTGCAACTAAAATACCGACGGTTAGGAAAAGTTTTTTCCAATACTCATCCCATGTTTTGAGAATTGAAGCATTTACGACAGCGTTATCAAAAGAGAGGGATACTTCCATAAGCGCAAGAATCAGTGCCACAAGCATCAAGTTAACGGCGTTTATCCAACCGCCTAAACTATACCCCCACCATCCTGCTATCAGCAAACATATAAATGTAAAAATAAAAGAGAATCTGAAATGTTGCAAAACTTTAATCCTTTTAAAATAAGTTTGGAATTCTACCTAATTTTTATATATTATCGACACTAATAATGCACAGCCAACCAGACAGTGTCCTCATCGGGCTTTGTCCAAGAGACTTTATGTTTTTTATGAGCCGGTATATTTATGTAATCTCCGGCTTTTAATCTCACATCATTTTCATTTAAAAAAGAGAGTATTGCCTCTCCCTGAAGTAAAATAACCCACTCGTTGCTTCTTTGGTCATACCACTCATGTTCCGGCGTAGTATGTCCTCGAGAGATTATTCTCTCTATCTTCAAACTCTCTTTTGAAATCAACTCTTCAAACAACTCATCTTTTAGCGTTGCAGGGATTAGGTCAAATATATTTGATTTATTCATGAAAAATAGGCACTTGTGTAGCCCACAACTCTGTTTGTGTCGCCGCTAGCATCGGCACTTGTTCTATAATCAAGCACATGAGCACTTAACCCAAGTTTTTTTGCACTAAGAATCATTGCTTCAACACCTATATTGCCACAAGCTTCACATCCGCTGTGAAGCATCCCGACATCAAGCTTTCCGATGGCTATTAGGCAGATATTATCAAGTCTATGCGCTTCATTGAGATTGTAAAAATGGCTCAAATCTGTACTGATGACGACTCCTATATCTTCGTGCTCCAAAATAAAATCTATTATCTCAGATATATAATGCGCATTTGCGTAGCTATACACCAGCTCAACGATACTTACATCCTCTATGTAGTGCTTTAAAAAAGGAAACTGAACCTCGGTGCTATGTTCAGCATGAGCATCGCTGATGCACGAGATAGAAAATTTATCTTTTAGTTTTGGAACCAGATCAGCTATGGCGTTAATCTTTCCGAACGGGGTATCGTAGCTGCTAAATTCACAAAGACTGACCCCATTAAAAGCAACTTTATGTGATGGTCCTATAACGACAAATTTTTTTACTCCGCTTTTTTGCAGAACCCTATATGCAATGTTTGCCGTATATCCAGAGTAGATATATCCGGCATGAGGAACTATAACGGCTCTGCTTTTTACATCCGGCAGGGTAAAACTCTCATTATATATAGTGCTAAAGTGCTCAAAATACCTCTCCAGTTCAACTGCCCTTCTTGGATAAAAAGTACCGACTACACTCATATTTCGTTTCATAATTATACTCCTACAACTTCTCTATATTTTAAAGCTATTTTTTTGTTATAGCTCTAATATCTCATCAAATTTACTCTCAATTGCCTCAACTCTATATTTATAAATAGTCGGATGCTCGGCATATACAGATGGATTTAAACCCGCCTTCATACTAAGATGTCCTAAAAACTCTTTTGGCGAACGGAGCTGTTCCCAGACTTGCGGCAAAAAAGTTCCCTGATGCCCGTTATGTTTTAAAATAAGTCCGTCAATATCAGGCTCTACTTTTTTAAGCAAATCATCAAAATCTTCATACTCCAAAAGCTTCGGCTCACTCAAAACAGAAACTTCAACCAAAATATGAGAGAGTTCATTTTCATTTAAGCGGTGAAATCTTGGGTCTTTAAATGCAGCAGATACGGCATTTGAAGATACATCATCAAGAAGTGGGCGATGCGCGATTATGGAGCCTATGCAACCGCGTAGATGGTCATCATACTTTAATGTTACAAATGATGCTCCCTCTTTTTTTAAAAAAGGGTACTCCTCTATCAACTTGTTTTTATCAAAAGTATATGAACTGTTAAACTCATGAAGTATAGAGTTTTTAGCAATTCTGAGCAAAATAGAATCCAACATAGCAACTCCTTTTTTTAGCAAACAAATTATTGTACAACTTTGAGCTTTATAAAAAACTTAATTAAATCTTAAAAATTTATTCTACTATCTCTTTTATAGCATTTTCAAATTTTTCATAATTGAAAGTAAATCCATTTTCCAACAGCTTTGTCGGATAAACCTCTTTTGAATCAAGTATCACCCTAGCGCCTTCTCCAAAAACCAATTTTATCATAAATGCAGGAACACCAAAAAAAGTTGGACGATTTAAAACCTTACCCAAAATATATGTCTGTTCAATATTTGAAAGAGGATATGGCGCCGTGAAATTTACAGAGCCGGCTATGGCAGGTGTTTTTATAATAAACAAAATAGCTCTTAGCAAATCTTCTATATGTATCCACGATACCATCTGGTCTCCTCGCCCCAGTTTTCCGCCGACTCCCATCTTAAAGGGCGGCAATATTTTACTCATTGCCCCGCCATCTTTTGAATATATAACACCAAAACGCATTGCAACCGTTCTGATTCCCAACTCCTCAGCTTTTTTCGCCTCAGCTTCCCAATCTCTGCAAAGTTTAGATAAAAAATCATTTGCAAAATTCCCCGAGCTGTCATCGTGCGAGTGAGTAGAATCATATATGCCAACAGCAGAAGATGTTAAAAAAAGTTTCGGCTTTTCGTTGCAAATTTTCATGGCATTTACTAATTTTCTTGTTGTATCTATGCGGCTGCTATAGAGCTTTTTTTTATAATCATCGCTCCAGCGAGCCAAAATAGTCGTGCCGCTTAAATTGATTAAAATATCGCACTTATCTATCTGTGCAGCCACATCCTCTACGGATGTGTTGTCGCGAATCTTCACGCCTATAACGCTGTTATACTGTGAAGCAAACAACTCATCGAGCTTTGAGCCGACCAAACCGCTTTTGCCGCAAATAGCAATTTTTAACTTATTTCCTATTGACAATTAAAACTCCTCAAAACTCATCTGTGTAGATTATAGATTGATGTTAATAAAAAAATCCTTACAAAAAAATCTACAACTCCAAAAGCACGGTATCTCTTGCAGTAATTTCAAACTTCTTGCATGCGCTCTCAAAGGCTCCGCTCTCGCCTATCAAAATACACTTATGCTTTGCTCTTGTAACGGCTGTGTACATCAACTTTGTATTGTGCATTATGTAGTGAGAAAATGTCATTGGAATTACGACTATGTCATACTCCATCCCTTGAACTTTGTGAACAGTTAAGGCGTAAGAGAGCATAAGATGCGACTTTAACTCCTCATACTCGTAAAGCACCACGACATCTTCGTTTGGATAAAAAACGAACACCTGTTCATCCTCCTCCTCTATTTTAAACAGAAGTCCGCTCATGCCGTTAAATATCCGTCTCTGCGCCGAATCTTCCCCATTTTTATACCCATCGCCGCTCCACGAAGTCATATTTTCATTTTTAGTGTGAACCACTTTATCCATAAGCCTAAACTCAACGCCACCCTTTTTTACGCACTTTTTAGGGTTTGGGTTAAAATACTCCTGCAAAACTATATTTAGGTTGTTTGAGCCAAGAGTTCCGCCCTTCATGGGCGTTATAACCTGAAAATAGTTTAGATACTCTTTTATCTGCTTGTTGTTTAGTCTGTACCTTGCTTTTGGAATTGACTCTATGACCTTATGAGCAATCTCGGCAACTATCTGCGCAGAGTTTTCCTCTCTAAAATCCTGTAACTCTTTTTGAGATAGTTGGTTTTTTAGAGCATAATAATTTTGCATGGAAATATCGATGAACTCAAAATCCTCATAACTTTTTTTATACTCCGGCACAACACCGAGTCGTATGTCGTTTGCTATGACGGTTATGGCTTTATCTTCACTCTGCCTATAAATTTTTGTAAGTTTTACGATGGGTGCCAACTCCAGCTTTAAAACATCACTTAAAACATTTCCTGCACCGATGGGAGGAAGTTGTGCATCATCACCGACAATAATCAAAATAGCGTTTTTGCTTATTTTTGAAACGAGTCTTGCAAAAAGAGATGAGTTTATCATCGAGGCTTCATCAATCAAAACAACAGAGTATGGAAAATAATCTCTATCTTCAAACTTGACTAACAGCGATTGGATGGTCGCACTCTCGTAGCCGGTCGTGTCGGCGATGCGCTGAGATGCAATACCGCTGAGCGCACAGGTGATAATCTCTTTTTTATCATATTTTGTATTGAGCAAATCAAGTATAGTCTTTGAAGTCGTGCTCTTACCTGTTCCCGCATATCCGACTAAAAAAAGTATGGAAGCGCCGTTATTTATGCATGATACAGCCCCTTTCTGCCCTTCGCCGAGTTTTAGTTCTTTATCTTTTAAAAACTCATCCAAATCTTTCACAAACCCGCCGTTGTCCAACTTTGCTCTTCTCTTAAACTCATCATATAAAAATTTCTCCGCATCATAAAGACGAGCCGGAGAGACGCGGTTATTTTTCATAAGAACTATGCTTTGCTCTGCCACGCGCTCTATAAGTATTGCTTCGTAAAGATGGTTTTTATCACTAAACATTAGCAGCTCATTAAGCTCGCGAAAGAGTATCTCTTTTGCCACACATGAGTTGCCCTGCTGTTCACAGTAGTTGAGCAAAACGAAATCCATAGCCGAACTTATGCGGTTATCGTCATCTTTTTTTACACCCATTTTTAGTGCCAGCTCATCGGCTCGTTTGAAGCCTACCGAGTTTATAGAGGTTAAAATATAGGGATTGTTCTTTATCTTCGCGCACGGCTCCTCAACATCTCTCATGGCGGTTGCGATGGTGGTTAAAAAAATGGGAGAGACATCATAAGGGCTTAAGAACTCCCCTATTTCACGCATTGAGCGAAACTTCTTCCATGAAGTTTGTATCTTTTTTAAGCGCTTCTCTTTTATGCCGCTAAACTCTAAAAGTTTTTCTATGTCGTTGTCTAAAATCTCGATAAGTTTTTCATTTCCAAAATGCTCGATTAGCTCGGCAGATAGTTTTTTTGTAAACCCTTTTATGATTTTGTTGAGAAAGAAAAAGAGCTCGTTTTGATTTACTTTTATATGCTCAAACTTAAAAGTTCTGCCATACTTCTTATGCTCTTCCCAATGCCCTTTTAGCGTAACGGCAGAGCCTTTGATGTGTGATATGTCGCTCTCGTAGTATGAACCGCTAATCTTCTCGCCGCTCTTTAAAACCGCTATAAAAAAAGCCTCCTCTTCAAAGAGAATCTTGTCAATCTGACCTATGAGGGTTT
>MIBZ01000010.1 GCA_001829675.1 Sulfurimonas sp. RIFCSPLOWO2_12_36_12
AGCACTTGAGTTTTTTGCTTCTTCTCTTGCGTTTAGTTTTGCTGTTAAGGGGATATTTTGAGATACGCCGACCATTGTCTGCTGCATTGATTCGATATTTCGTTTTGTAGGATTGGTAAAGTCTATGTTTGTAACTTGTACATCCAGTTGTGGATTGTCAAGCTTGCCGACAATCTTTGCATCCTCTTGCACAGCTCTTACTCCGGCCTCAAGTGCCCTTATTTCAGGATTTTGCACTAGAACCTTGCCTATGAAATCATCAAGAGTCTGTGCATTAAGAGCGCATGCACACATCACTAGCAAAACTATTTTGCTCATGGCTAGAAACTTGCTGAAGTTTTATATCGCTTTCTTTTACCGTCTGTATCTACTATCGTCACGGAAATTTGCCATGTACCACTCATAACAAAATTAAGAGAGCCTTTGTAAATACCGTCCTTTCCTTTTAATTCCACCTTATCACTCATTTCCGGCATTCCCGGCATTGCAGCCATAAACGCTTTGAGTTCTACGGATTTGGGAGTAAACGGCTTTGTATCTTTGGCTAGGCTAACTGTAATACTGTTTTGCCCTACAGATAAATCCTTCTCTGATTGTATCTTTACCGTTATGTCAGAGGCTTTACCACCCGTGTTAAGCGGTGCCGCTAACAGAGTACCTATGGAGAGTAATGCCGCGAGTATAATTTTTTTCATTTTTATTTTCCTTTGCTGTTTTACTGTTAAAATAGTATATCATTTAATCAAATAATAACAGTATCTTTTTGCGTATGTTTGACATGTAAATCCAACTGTGGAAATGGAATTTGTATGCCATACTTATTTAGCGTATTATAAATTAAAATTAAGAAGTCAGATTTTAATGAGTTAGGACGCAACTTATTGTCCCACTCTACCCACACAAGCAACTCAAAATCAATACTGCTGCTGTTCATGGCCTTCATCCACACCTCAGGCTGCTTGTTACTGTCATCTCTAATATATTTCAAATCGCTATGCTCAAGCTCGTCTAATATTACTTTTTTCAAATATTCAATATCCGTTCCATATGCAACAATAAAACTTATATGCTGTCTTTTTGAAGTATCTTCAAGTGTCCAGTTGATTACATTGTTTTGTATAAATGATGAGTTGGGGATTATAATGTCAATGTTGTCAACGGTTTTTATTGTAGTCGAGCGAATACGCATATCCGTAACTGTACCGCGCAGAGTATCACTTATTTCAATAGTATCTCCGATGCGAATCGTGCGTTCAAACATCAGTATGATTCCTGCAATCAAGTTTGAGACAACTGTTTGAAGACCAAAACCGATACCAATCGACAATGCCCCTGCAATCAAAGAGATAGATGTCATATCTATTCCCAAACTACCGACTGCAATCATAAATGAGATAATAATAATTAGATAATAACCTATATTTGAGGCTAAGCGTATCGACATTTGACTCATGCTTGGCCATCTAAAAGAGATGCTTCTTACCCATCGTTTATAGAGCATTCCGATAACAAAACCAACGATAATAAACAGAAGCGTTTTAAGCAAACTAACCAAACTTATAGGCTGTTCGCTAAAAACAAATATCGGAGAGATAAAGTACTCTTTAAACTGCGTAAATACCCCCACGACTTCATGAAATTTTCCGCTAAAAAAAAGTTTTGTAGAGCCGAATACTTCTGTGGCTATCTCTCTAATAACATTTAGCTGTTCTTTATAGAGCGGGGACATCTCTCCGGATATACTATTTATATTTTTTTCAATTTCATCAATTTTATTAAAAAAGAGTTTATTTTGCTCCTTGCTTAAGAGATACATGGCTTGTTCTATCTGAAACACTACTTTATTGTTTAGCAGTTGCTGATAGAGTGTTTCTGAAGATTTTATTCTCTCCTTAAGATATTCAATCCTAGCGCTGTCTTCAATCAGTGCTTTTTCCAAATCAATCTGCAAAGCAATTTTTTGTAAAGAAATTTTTTCAATCTCTTTGTCGCTATGTTTTATTTTTTTATCAATAGTTTCAACAGAATCACATTTTATTCGTGCAAGAGAGTCAAATATTGCCTCCATTATCTCCTTTTCATGGGCTTGCATTAGTTGCAATTTTGCTTCTATATTTTTCTCTTGAAGTTTATAATAGGCATGCTGCAGCTGGTATGACAAAAGCCTTGCTTTCTCCTCTTCAATAATATTTTCAATTGCATTTTTTGAAAACGCAGATTTCTCGTTAATAGTTTGGAGTATTTTACGATTTTGCTCCTGTTTTACACGCAACAATGCCACCTCATTGATAGCATTGTAGTAAATTTCAAAACTTATTGATTTTTTTGATAAAATTTTCAAATCATATAGTTCAATTTGAATATCCTGTGATGAAGCATCACGAACTCTTGTTAAATATAGTCTCTCCTCTTGGAGTACATCTTTTGGCTGTTTTTTGATATGTTCAGCACTATCGAGCTGCTTTTGAATCTCTTCATAATAGCTCTTCTTTTGTGTGTCTTCATACAGTTTTGTATCCACCGAAGAAGCCCATATTGCACAAGCAATAGATACTAACAATATAAATATTTTCATATTTTTCCTTTTTAATTAGAGCAAAACATTTTTAAAATAGATAATTTAACTCTACCCTGGTATCCGTATAGTCCGCACCGACTTTTTTTGTGTCACCATGACCAACCCTAATGCGTCCTTGCAAATTTTCTATAAAATCAAAATTTTTAATAAACCCGGCATAATAGTAGTTATCATCATACTGCCCTTTAGCTTCATCTGCATCATTATGCAGCAGCGAAAACTCCATATAAAGATTTTTATATATGGCAAGTTTATTTGGATTTATTGCTAACTGCACACGGTAACTTTTTGTATTTGCCACCCAATTACTTATAGTCATTGAGCGGGTATATCCTGCTGTTGGAAAAGCTCTCCACGGAGTAACAAGATCTGATTCATTAAAAACATTAGAGTATCCAATATTTAACTCATAATTTTTATATTTTGTTATCAATCTAGCAGCAATCATTTGAGAATCTAAAGAATTTTCATCTTTATAATTTATCGGATTTGCATTTATAGCCGCTCCTCCGATTGCTCCTGCACCATTGTCAAACTGCTTAATATACCTAATAGCCGGCGTTATAGTTAAATTTTCATTTGAAAAAATTTTATAGTTTACTTCCATCATAGCTTGAGAAATTAGTTCCGGAACACTATAAAATGAAGCATCAAGTTTTAAATTTTTAACTGAATTATTGCGAATATCAGCAACCAGCAACGGAGCATCTGTTGATTTGCCTGCTGTTTTTAAAGCTGTATATGTCAAACCTTTGTGCATGGCAGAATCATCATTCTCGCTATACTGAGGATATAAAGATGATGATGAGCTTGAGTCCCCATAAACTAAAACTGAACTTGTTTTTGTGTGGCCACGAAGTTTTTGATAAGCTAAATATCCAAAAGTTGCTTCTGTGTCAGGTATAATTTTTGTTGAAACCACAACCGCATCAAAGGTATTTGGAATCATCTTAGAGTCATTTGATTTTGCATAAAAAGTATTAACAAGTTGTCTTCCTATCTTAATTTTGCTCTTTTTTATTCCCAAATAGCGAATATACGCCTGTCCCAAAACACTCATATCTTTATCACCGTTATTTATGTAGTTAAAACGACTTAATACATCTTGACCCGGTTTTAAACTTGAAACATCATTATCTTTTATATTGAAAAATCCATAGCTATAATAAAAGCCTGTTCTAAAGTCAAAATCATTAAGTATGGCGCTCTGATAAATCAATGAGCCGCCAAGACCACTTGTTATATGATTTTTTTGTGTTGAAGTCTCCTCTTCGTAATTGAAGAAAAATGTATTTGAACGGAGCCTCCCATAAACCATACCCTCTTTAAACATCTCTGAAAAACTATTCACTGATTTTGGTTGTTGATTGTAAATTTCCACATAGTTAGCCTTTAATGCCCTCTTTGGCGCTGCTTCATCAGCATATGAGAGACCATTAAAAACAACTCCAAGCATTACAAACAAAAATAAAGAAAATTTCATATTAACCGCCATATTATAAATTTTATTTATTAAAATTATATTATTTAATTCTTAAAATATTTTTTTTCTTTTACAATAAAATTATAGTTGCAAGTCCAAGAAAACTAAAAAAATTCAAATAAATATTTTAATAATTACTGTTTCTTTGTTATGCTTAAAAATTTTATTTAGCTATAATCACAAAAATTATTATAGCTAAAATAAAAAAAGTTTTTTTGTCTGACATTTTAATTGAGGAGGGATACCTATGGTAAATGCTTTTATAAAAAAAGATATAAAATTAGAAGTCATTGAAAATTTTTCTATCTTGGAAGAAAAAAATGATACAGCTAATATTATTTGGATTGATATGATTTCTCCTTCTATTGAAGAGGTAAAAACAGTTGAGTCAATATTTAATATAAAATTCCCGACAAAGCAAGAGAGTGAGGAGATTGAGCTAAGTTCTAGATATTGGGAAGAAGACAACAGAATAGAGATTAATAGTTATTTTCTTATTAATCATGATAATGCAGCCCTTAATGAAACAGTTTCTTTTGTGTTGCAAGATGATCTTCTTATTTCAATCAGATATAAAAATTTAGAAAGCTTCAATACTTTTATAAGAAAATTATTAAATTCACCAAGAGAGTTTAAAAATGGATATTCTATTTTTTGTGAGATTATTGATATTAGAATTGATGCAGATGCTGATATTATTGAAAACTTGTCAAAAGAGATAACAAAAATTAGAAAGCATGTCTTTACTGATTATGCGAATGATGATGAGGAAATATTGGAAAAAATCTCCTCATTTGAAGATTTAAATATGAAAATCAGAGAAAATTTAACAGATAAGCAGAGAATTTTAAGCACGCTTTTAAAGTCCAGTAAATACAATGATGATAAAAATAAAATACCTATTATGCTTAAAGATATAAAATCTTTGATTGAATATACCAACTTTAATTTTGAAAGATTGGATTATCTACAAAATATATTTATTGGTATTTTGAGCATTGAACAAAACAAAGTTATAAAAATGTTTACTATTGTAAATGTGGTGTTTTTACCGCCAACCCTTATTGCAAGTATTTATGGTATGAACTTTGACTTACTGCCTGAACTTCACTGGGAGTATGGTTATCTTTTCTCAATAGGATTGATGATTTTATCCTCAATTACGCCTATTTGGATTTTTAAAAAGAAAGGTTGGATTTAAATATTTACTTTAAATCCAACCATATTTAACTCCATAAGATAAGCATTACACCCATCACCATAGAACTCTTTGAGTATTTTTTTTATCTCAAAACCTGTTTTTTTATATAACGATATAGCCCCGTCATTATCAACACGAACTTCTAGTAAAAGATTCTCAAAACCTAATGATGCTAACTCTTTAAAGATAAACTCTAAAAGTTTTTTGGCAATCTTTTTGCCACGATGCGTTTCATCTACGCCGATTGAGTAGAGCTTTGCATTTTTGCGTTTTATGAGAACTAAAATATAACCGACTATATTGCCATCTGACTCTGACAAATAGAGTAAATTATTTTTAATGTGATACCTGATTGAGCTTTGCGAGAGTGGGAAATTCTCTTTTGAAAAAAGTTTTTTCTCCAGCTCATAGAGCTTTTTTACATCACTCCCTAAAGCTCTACGGATTGTCATTTTTGATAAATTGTATATTTTGGAACAAGCTTAAACGGACGGTAAGACATTTTAACCTTACGAAGATTCTCAAATCCCATATCATCACCGACATTTATGTAAGATACGCCGTAGCGCTCTTTAAGCATTTTTGAAAACTCTCTAAAAATAAACTGCGCACATCCAAGAATTTCAAAATCCGTCTTCTCTATAATAACAGTTGCCGTATCTTGGTTTATGCGCTCTCCAACGGTAAACCCTGTAAGCTCACCTTTTATATATATTACAAGACCTATAAGCGAAAGAATTTCATAATGCTTTAGCATCTGTTTAATTGCGTTTCTCTCTTGATGAATTCCCTCCAAGAAAACTTCAGACTCCTCTTTTGGCATATATTTAACCCTGTCTGAAACCCATTTGTCAAAAAGATGCATAATCTCATCCTTGTGTCTAACGCTGTCTAGCTCTTCAACCACATAATCAGGGTACAATTTCATAAATTTATTTATCTCTGTTCTCTTAGTGTGATAACTGTTTCCACGGAGGTCTATCAGAGCATTTACCTCATAAACATAATCAACTAATTTTTTTTCAATAATGTAATACTCCAGCATTTCAAACATACTCTCAGCTTCGTCTGAAGATTGAACAAACTCTTCAATCATAAATTCTTGCACATAATCAATGCGAGAGTAGTATGGCGAGCTATTGTTTGCATTCATAATTTCAAAACACTTTATTATCGCATCAGTTATATATTTTTTCTTTCCCAAAGGCGGCAATAGCATGGTTAGCTCACCGCCGGTCATAATAAAGAGACAAAAACATTTATTTATAACCGCATAGAACCCGCTGCTGTTTGCTAACCAAATATAATTCGCGGCAAAAGTATAATCGCTCAAATCTACATCAATTTTTGAAAGATATTTTTCCATAACAGGTTTTGTAGCTATTGTAAATCTTTTTAATTTTTGTTTATTAACTGTTAGACTACCCATTAAAATCCTTTTTTTATAATATATTAACGAAATAATACATCTTTTTCTTCTTTTTTTGGTTATTTTTTTAATTAACTTAACCATCTAATAATATCTGTAATTAAGTGTATTGTAAGGCTATAATATTTATAATTCCAGCGTTTTAAAAGAAAGTAAAACAACCGTTATTTTATTGGGGTGTCGCCAAGCGGTAAGGCACTGGTTTTTGGTACCAGCATTCAGGGGTTCGAATCCCTTCACCCCATCCACTTCATAAAAGATTATCATGGACACTACAGATTTATCCTCATTAACTATAAGAACTATAGTACTTATAGCAATCGCAATCATATTTTATTTTATATTAAAAGCAAAAAAATAAACTTTACTAAGATTTTTCGTGCTAAAATGCGGCTCAAATGTTTAGACAACAAGCGAGGTTTACAATGCTTATTTCACCAGACTTACTAAAAGGCAAAAAAATACTTTTAGGAGTAACCGGCTCTATCGCTGCATATAAGTCACTTGAACTGGTTCGACTTTTTACAAAAGCCGGCGGAGAAGTGAAAGTAGTAATGAGCGAAGCTGCAAAAAAGTTTGTAACACCTCTTAGTTTTGAAGCACTCACC
>MIBZ01000011.1:0-16302 GCA_001829675.1 Sulfurimonas sp. RIFCSPLOWO2_12_36_12
CATGCCGCCATTATTTCACCGGCTAGTAAAACACCCTGACCGCCAACACCAGTAAATCTTAAAGAATTTCTCATATTAGCTCCCTATATCTTTTTCACAAAATCGTCTTGAGTTATTTTACCACGCTTACCTTGAGCAGCTTTTATAACCTCTTCATACATATCAGTATATTCAGGTTGCTCAACTTCTCTTAAAACACCGGTAGCAAGTTTATTCATCTGCTCTTCAGGCGGAAGTTCATCCCACTTTTTCTTAGGAACAGTAATGCTGTCAATCCAGTTTAAGTTTTCCATAGCGTTAGCCATTTTATTTTTACGGCCAAGGTTAATATGGCAGTTAGATAAAACTTCTATAAAACTGAAACCTTTGTGCTCAAAACCTTTAACCAGAACTTTTTCTAGTTTTTTAGGGTCAATCATAGATTCACGAGCAACAAATGAAGCTCCAGCTCCGATAGCTAGATTTGCAACATTAAAAGTCGGGTCAATATTGCCGTTTTGTGCAGATACACACCACATACCCTGAGGAGTAGTAGGAGAAATCTGTGAATTTGTTAGACCATAAATAAAGTTATTTATAAGAATAAAGTTAAGGTTTATATTACGACGACAACCATGAATCGTGTGATTACCGCCAATTGCAAGACCATCACCGTCACCGGCAACAACTATTACATTTATTTTAGGATTTGCAAGCTTTATACCGGTAGCATAAGCAATTGTACGACCATGAGTCGTGTGAACAGTATTACAATCTATGTATGAACTGAAACGCCCTGAACATCCGATTCCTGATACAACACACACTTCCGTGTTCATATCCCAGCCCATTTTTTCAATAGCACGAATAGTTGCTTTTAAAATAACTCCATCACCACAACCCCAACACCAAAGTGTCGGCATTTTATTTACGCGTAAAAATTTATCATAATTAAATGCCATTACATCATCTCCTTAACTTTTGCTACCATTTCAGACGGTGCGATTGGGCGACCATTTGCTTTAAGCAGTGTAGTAAAATCATCTCTTTTGATAATTCGTTCAATCTCTTTAGAGTATTGACCCATATTAAGCTCTGTAATAAAAATTTTATCTTTAAACTTTGCGCCAATTTCAGCAATTCTTTTAGCTGGAGAAGGCCATAATAAAATCGGTCTAAACATACCGGCTTTAATTCCCTGTTCGCGAAGTTTATTAACTGCTTCATATGCACCAAGACCAATTGAGCCATAAGCAATAATACAAACTTCAGCATCATCTAACAAGTACTCTTCATAGTCCGGTAAATCATCAAGACCGTCATTCTCTTTTGCAACTGTGTTGATTTTACCGACTAGACGCTCAATATTGAATTCACATTGAACTGCATCTTCAGTCGGGAAACCTTCATGACCGTGGTGTAATCCGGTAATATGGTACTTATACCCTTTAAACATAGGGTTTAATACAGCCGGTTTATTCATAGGAACATCATACGGTTTGTAATCAGCCGGAGCACCATCAAATGTAGCACGATTTACAATGCTAGCTTCAACTTCTGCTAAATCTGGAATTAAAGCCTTGCCATGCATGTGACCGATTGTTTCATCCAAAAGAATAAAAACAGGAGTCATATATTTTTCAGCTAAATTAAACGCGCGAACTGTTTGAGTGTAACACTCTGTTAAACTGCCTGCACATAGAGTTATAGAAGCAAAATCACCATGAGTAGGGTATTGCGCTTGACCTATATCTGCTTGAGACACACGAGTCGGAAGACCGGTTGATGGACCGCCACGCATTACATTTACAATTACTAATGGAATTTCTGCAATAAAACCAAGACCAATTTGCTCAGCTTTAAGTGAAATACCAGGACCAGAAGTCGCAGTATATGATTTAACACCGGTCATAGACGCACCTAGTGCGGCACAAATACCGGCAATTTCATCTTCCATCTGAATAAATTTTCCGCCAACTTCCGGTAAAAGATCAGATGCAACATGCATTACTTCAGATGAAGGAGTTATTGGGTATCCGCTAAAAAATCTAGCACCGGCATCAATTGCTGCCATTGAACATAGTTCATTACCTGTTGAGATTTCTTCTCTTGCCATTATTTAACTCCTTGTTCGCTAAGTGACATATAATTATTTGCAATAACTGCTACTTGTCTATTTTTTGAGTCATCAGTTAATTTTGCAAATTTATAATCTTTTTTATCCGCTACATATATAGCAAAGTCCGGACATGACAATTCACACTCCATACAGCCAATGCAAGACTCTGGATGTTCAATAGATATCATCGCACCAAGGGTAGACTTGTTGTCATATCTCATTCCAAGCACACCAGCCGGACATACAGAAACACAAATATCACATGCTTTACAGTTATTCGTGTTTACCCATACAGGCTGATTGCCAGGGTTTTCAGTCTTAAAAGTTCCCATTTATTCTCCTCTTTATTTTAAAGTACTAAGTAAGCTTGTACTTATTTTTAATGTTTATTTTTCAACTAACATTAATTTAATTTTCATAAACAGATTAACTAAGTTTAATTAATATAACTCTGAATTGTGCTGATAACGCCCCATGAATAACATATAATGTTACCTAATGAGGCTCGCACAAATATAATATTTATCTAGCCAACACTTCAGCTATTGCTTTTCCTATATCTGCCGGAGAAACTACAACTTTAACACCTGCCGCCTCTAAGGCTGCCATTTTTTCTGCTGCAGTTCCGGCACCACCGCTAACAATAGCACCTGCGTGACCCATTCTTTTGCCTTGTGGTGCAGTTTGACCTGCAATAAACGCAACAACAGGTTTTTTAATATGTTCTTTAATAAACGCTGCTGCTTGAATTTCAAGATCTCCGCCGATTTCACCAATCATAACGATTGCGTGAGTCTCCGGGTCCGCTTCAAACATTGGAAGAAGCTGCTTGTATGAAAGACCAATAATCGGGTCTCCGCCGATACCGACAGCAGTAGAAATACCAAAACCTTGTTTTACAACTTGGTTAGCACCCTCATAAGTCAGAGTACCTGATTTTGAGATTAGTCCAACATTCCCTTTTTTGAAAATCATTCCAGGCATAATTCCGATTTTACACTCTTCTGCCGTGATAATACCGGGACAGTTTGGTCCGATTGTTTTCATGTTGTGCTTAACAGCATAAGCTTTAGCTGCCTGCATATCTCTTACCGGCGCGCCCTCTGTTATGATAACGGCAAGGTCAATTCCTGCATCTGCAGCTTCCATAACAGCATCCGCAACAAAAGCAGGCGGAACGAAAATCATAGAAACAGTAGCACCTGTAGATTTAACAGCTTCTTTAACAGTGTTAAATACAGGTTTGCCTAAATGCTCAGTACCCCCTTTGTTTGGAGTAACTCCGCCAACTATTTTAGTTCCATATGCCATACACTGCTCAGCATGAAAAGAACCCTCTTTTCCTGTAAAACCTTGAACGATTACTTTTGTATCTTTATTTACTAATATACTCATAAAATCCCCTCCTTACTTAGCTTGTTTTGCAGCTGCTACTGCTTTTGCAGCACCATCAGCCAAGTCTGTAGCTGCTATAACATTTGCAATATTTGCATTTCTTAAAATCTCAGCAGCTTCAGGCGCATTTGTACCATCAAGACGCACGATAACCGGAACATGTACATCTACAAGTTTTGTAGCTTCTAAAATACCGTTTGCAATACGGTCACATCTAACGATTCCGCCAAAAATATTTACAAAAATTGCTTTAACTTTAGGATTTTTAAGAATTATCTCAAAACCTTTAGCAACCGTCTCTGCATTTGCACTGCCGCCAACATCTAAAAAGTTTGCAGGTGTTCCGCCCATATAGTTAATAGTATCCATAGTACCCATTGCAAGACCGGCACCGTTAACCATACAGCCGATTTCACCATCTAATGAGATATAAGAAAGACCATACTGTGCAGCTTCACGCTCATCAGCATCCTCTTCGGAGATATCTCTCATCGCTGCGATATCTGGGTGGCGTCCAAGAGCTGAATCATCAAATCCCATTTTTCCATCAAGCGCTAAAAACTCACCGCTCCCAGTTTTTACAAGAGGATTAATCTCTATCATCTCTGCATCATTTTCAATGTAAAGTTTATACAGCTTTGAAGCAAAACTGATAAGTTTTTTCTGCTCATCCGGATCTGTTATTCCAAGTCCAAAAACAAGCTCTCTACCGTGAAAACCTTGAAAACCGATAGCAGGGTCTACTGCGATTTTAATAATTTTTTCAGGAGAATCATGTGCAACATCTTCAATAGCCATACCGCCCTCAGTTGAAGCCATAATTACAGGCATCTCACGAGCGCGGTCAAGAACAACACCAAGGTATAGTTCATCTTTTATATCTGCACCGTCTTCGATGTAAAGCTTTTGAACAAGTTTACCCTCAGGTCCGGTTTGGTGAGTAATCAAAGTCATACCAAGAATTTCGCGAGAAAGTTTTTCTACCTCTTCTATTGAACGAGCTAGTTTAACCCCGCCGCCAAGTCCGCGACCTCCAGCATGTATTTGAGCTTTTACAACCCAAACAGGTCCGCCCAACTCTTTTGCATTTTCAACTGCTTCTTCTACGCTTAGTGCCATTTTACCTTTTGGAGTCGGCACACCATACTTTGCAAAAATTTGCTTTGCCTGATATTCATGTATATTCATTCAATTTTTCCTTTTTTAAATTTGGTTACGCTTTGACAGAAAAAAATTTAGTTTTTTTCTGCACTGTCCTTTAGGCCTTGGGCGATATCATATCTTCTGGTATTACATATCTGTCGAACTCTTCGGCAGTTAAGAGCCCTAGCTCAATAGCTGTTGCTTTTAGAGTTGAATTGTTTTTATGCGCTGTTTTAGCTATTTTTGCTGCATTTTCATAACCGATGTAAGGGTTAAGTGCAGTAACCAACATAAGTGAATTATGTAAATAGTGATCTATCTTATCTGCAACAGGCTCTATTCCAACAGCGCAGTGATCGTTAAACGATACAATTGAGTCGGCAAGTAAGCGACATGATTGTAAAAAGTTATATGCAATTACAGGTTTAAAAACATTTAGTTGAAAGTTTCCTTGTGAAGCACCCATTGAAATAGCCACATCATTACCAAACACCTGACATGTAACCATTGTTACTGCTTCGGCTTGAGTAGGGTTAACTTTACCCGGCATAATAGAAGAGCCTGGCTCATTTTCCGGGATAGTAATCTCCCCTATTCCACAGCGAGGTCCTGAAGCCAGCCAGCGAACATCATTTGCAATCTTCATCATATCAGCTGAAAGTGCTTTTAGCGCGCCGTGAGAAAATACTAAAGCATCATGTGATGTTAGCGCATGAAATTTATTTGGAGCAGTGATAAAATTGTGTCCGGTTAGCTCTGTTAGTTTTTTAGCTACTCTCTCGCCAAGCTCAGGATGAGCATTAAGACCGGTTCCGACAGCAGTACCGCCAAGTGCTAACTCGCGAACTGCTTCAAGTGAAACTTTAATCATTTTTTCACACTTATTTAACATCTCTACCCAACCGCTAATCTCTTGACCAAGAGTTATAGGTGTTGCGTCTTGAAGATGCGTTCGTCCTATTTTCACAATAGATTCAAATTCAGCTGATTTTTCAGATAATGTTGCTTTTAGCTTAGCAATAGCAGGTAAAACGCGCGTTTCAACAGAAATAACAGAAGCTACATGCAGAGCAGTCGGATAAGTATCGTTTGAGCTTTGAGATTTATTTACATCATCATTTGGATGAACTAACTTCTCTACTCTAAAATCACCGCCGAGAATTTCGGTAGCACGAGAAGCTAAGACTTCGTTGTTGTTCATGTTTGATTGTGTGCCAGAACCTGTCTGCCAAACAACAAGCGGATAATTTCCGTCAAGTTTACCGGCTAACATATCATCACAAGCCTGTGCGATTGCATCAGCCTTTTTTGCATCCAATTTACCTAAATCTTTATTTACAAGTGCTACAGCTTTTTTAAGATATGAGAAAGCTCTAGTTATCTCATAAGGCATCGTCTCTTCGCCGATAGCGAAATTCTCTATTGATCTTTGGGTCTGTGCAGCCCAATAAGCATCTATTGGAACCTCTATTTCACCCATTGTGTCTTTTTCTATACGCGTATTCAATTTATTCTCCTTTGTTAAAAAAATTATTTTTATTTAGTGTGTCAATCAGTGTTCTAACAGACTCGCATGAGTTTTTAAACATCTCTTTTTCTGCATCGTCCAAAGCTACTTCAATAATTTTTTCAGCACCATTGGCTCCCAGCATAACAGGTACGCCGGATACTACATCAGAATAACCGTACTCGCCCTCTAAATAGACTGCACACGGATGAATCTGTTTTGTATCTTTTAAAATCGCTTCAACCATTATTGTAGTAGATCTGGCAGGTGCATAATATGCAGAGCCTGTTTTAAGATGACCTACAATCTCTGCACCGCCGTTACGAGTGCGTGCTACAATTTCGTTAATTTCGGCAGTAGTTAAAACATTACTAAGCGGAACACCGGCAACCGTAGAGTAACGCGGAAGCGGAACCATATCATCACCGTGACCGCCCATAACCGAAGCACGGATTTGACCGCCGCCATATCCAAGTTTTTCTTGAATAAAACTAGCCATTCTCGAGCTGTCAAGTATTCCGGCCATTCCTATAACACGGCTTCGCTCAAATCCGCTCTCTTTTAGTGCAACATAAGTCATTGCATCTAGAGGGTTGGAAACCATAATTATAATTGAATCAGGGGAATATTTAGCAACACCCTCTATAACTTCTTTCGTTATTTCTGCATTAATCATAAGTAAATCATCGCGACTCATACCGGGAAGTCTAGGACTTCCTGCGGTTACGACTACTACATCGCAGTTAGTAAAATCAGACATATCTTCAGCAACGCTTACTATCGTGTGACTTCTCACGGCTGCCGCAGCTTGACTCATATCAAGTGCTTTACCGCGAGCTACATCAATCTTGTTATCACGAAGAATTATTTCATGACAAGAACCAAGCATTGCCAGGGAGTATGCTACTGTTGCGCCAACATTTCCAGCACCGATTATCCCTACTCTTTTTCCTTGATTCATACGCACTCCTTGAAATAAAACATTATATTTAAAGACATTTTTGCCTTTTTTATAGAACTCACCAGTTACATAAAAAAAGAAAAAGCAAAGAGGAAAATCCTCTTTGCAGATTATAGTTTAGATGCTGTCAATGATAGCATTTAGAGTTTTAGACGGTCTCATCGCTGCTTCTGCTTTTGCATCATTTGGATGGTAATAACCGCCAATATCCTGAGGTTTACCTTCAATTGAAAGTAATTCTTCAATAATTTTAGCTTCATTTTCCTTAAGTGCTTTTGCTATCGGTGCAAACTTGGCAGCCAATGCAGGAGAGTCAGTTTGAGTAGCAAGAGCTTCCGCCCAAAATTGAGCTAAAAAGAAGTGAGAAGCTTTGTTATCTGGCTCACCGGCCTTTCTAGAGGGCTCTTTATTGTTGTCAAGGTACGCGTTATTTGCCTCGTCGAGTGCTGCAGTAACAACTTCAAGGTCTTTAGATTTATTTTTTTGTGCAATAAATCTTAAAGACTCCGCAAGTGCCAAGAACTCACCAAGAGAATCCCATCTTAGGTGACCTTCAGCTAAGAATTGGTCAACATGCTTAGGAGCTGATCCGCCGGCACCTGTTTCAAACAGACCGCCACCAGCCAACAACGGAACTATTGAAAGCATTTTTGCAGATGTTCCAAGCTCTAAAATTGGGAAAAGGTCAGTTAAATAATCTCTTAAAACATTTCCTGTTACAGAGATAGCATTTTGACCTTTTCTTACTAATTTAAGACTGTATGCCATAGCTTTTTCAGGAGCTAAAATTTCAATAGTTAAACCTGAAGTGTCAAAATCTTTAAGGTATTCATTTACTTTTTTAATCATATTTGCATCATGCGCACGATTTTCATCTAACCAGAATATTGCCGGCTCGCCTGTCAATCTTGCTCTCTCAACCGCTAGTCTTACCCAGTCTTTGATAGGAATATCTTTTGTTCTAGACATTCTCCAAATATCACCGGCTTCAACATTGAATTCCATCAAAGTTGAACCATCAGTGTCAAGAACTTTAACAACGCCATCTTCTGCTATTTCAAAAGTTGTAGGGTGAGAACCGTACTCTTCAGCTTTTTGTGCCATAAGACCAACATTTGACACAGAACCCATAGTTGTTACATCAAATTGACCGTTCTTAACACAATCATCCACGCACTCTTTGTACATAGTTGCATAACATCTATCCGGAATTACAGAAACACACTCCTGAACTTCACCCTTAGCATTCCACATTTTACCGCCGTCTCTTACAACAACCGGCATAGAAGCATCAATAATTACATCATTAGAAGCATGTAGATTTGTAATGCCTTTATCTGAGTCAACCATAGCAATGTTTGGCTGAGTAGCATAAACATCCATGATTGCTTTTTCAATTTCAGCTTTTTTATCAGCTGGAAGTTTTGCCAACTTTTTATACAAATCACCAAGACCCAAGTTTGAGTTAAATCCAATCTCTTTGAACTCCGCCGCATATTTTGCAAATACATCTTTGAAGAATACTTCAACAGCATGACCAAACATAATCGGGTCTGAAACCTTCATCATAGTTGCTTTAAGGTGAATAGACCATAAAACATCTTTTGCTTTTGCTTCTTCTATTGTTTGAGCCAAGAAAGTTCTTAACGCTTTTTTAGACATAAAAGTACCGTCTAAAACTTCTTTGTCTACCGCGTTAATCTCTTTAAGAAGCTTGCCGTTAAGCTCGATTCTTACTTTGCCATCCCCTTTTTTAACAACCGATTGTTCGTTTGCATAAAAATCGCCGCCACTCATGTGAGCAACATACGCTTTAGAATTTTCAGAAAACGCTCTTAATTTATGTGGGTTTTTCTTAGCGAAGTTTTTAACTGCAAGAGCTGCTCTTCTATCTGAATTACCCTCACGAAGCACTGGATTAACAGCAGAACCTAAACATGTAGAGTATTTCTCTTTGATTGCTTCTTCTTCGGCATTTTTTGGAGCTTCCGGAAAATCAGGCAGTTTATAACCTTGAGCTTGAAGTTCAGCAATACACTCTTTAAGCTGTGGAACTGAAGCAGAAATATTTGGTAATTTGATAATGTTTCCATCCGGTTGTTGTACAACAGTGCCTAGGTAAGCCAGTTCGTCAGCGATTTTTTGATCGTCTGTCAAGAATTCCGGAAAAGTTGCAATAACTCTACCTGCAAGAGATATGTCTCTTGTCTCTACTTCTACGCCTGCTGCTTGGGTGAAAGCATTTACAATTGGTAAAAGCGAATAAGTTGCTAAAGCTGGTGCTTCATCTATTTTTGACCAAATAATTTTTGACATCTTTTTGTCCTTGGTTAATATTTTATATTTCTGCAATAAATGTTACCTTATTGCAGAAACTTACAAAATGTATATTACCACTTAAGATAAATAATATACGATTACATTGCTCAACTATTCACTTTTATTTTACATATGTTTCATTTGGTAGCACGCTTTATATTGGTTAAATGTGTAGAATAGTTACATGCAAAATCATGGCTTCCATTCTTTGATTTCATAAAATAGAGATGATTACTCTCTGCGGGAAAAATAGCGGCTCTTATCGCGTCAAAGCTTACATTACAAACCGGAGCCGGCGGAATACCGCCGTACAGGTATGTATTGTATGTTGACTTATCCTCTTTTATCATACTTGAAGTAACTTTGACATGTGAATATTTCCCATAATTTAGAGTTCCGTCCATCTGCAGCTTCATACCTTTTTTGATTCTGTTTTGTATAACAGAACTTACCAACGGCATCTCTTTTATTGATGCGGATTCCTTTTGTATAATTGATGCAACTGTTACAAAATGAAACCATCTCTTTTCATTGTATGTTCCAAAAATTTTCTGAGATACATTCATCATTTGAGATAGTGATTCTTTCAACAAAATTTTAATCACCATTTTTTCAGTTATGCCGATTGGCAACATATAAGTATTTGGTACAAACGCCCCCTCTGGCCAGCTAGACTGCAACTCATACTCTTTTTGCAATATATCTCTATCCAGTTTGAGCTGCTGTGCCAGTTGATCAAAGAAAATATAGGTTGTTTCGCCGGGTATTAGCGTTATACTTTGCAGAGCTGCTTTAGCGGTTGTAAGTTTATAAAGAAAATCGCCTCTGCTGTTTAGTGTTGTTCCTATATTAATCCATCCGCTTTGAGGAGAACCGATTATTCTTAGCAAGAATGTATCAAGTTTGCTTACATTGTAATTTTTATTATGCAATTGTGTTATAATCTTGCTTATAGAACCTTCAGGAATGTATATCACTTTAGGGGAATTTACAGGCTGATTTAGGTAATACATGAACGACAATATAATTATTAATGCAATTTCAAAAATCCATTTTATAACCATCAGCGTTCTATCATTCATATTTTTAATACTGTTGACTATGTTTATATTTTTAAAAAATGGGGTATATATAGAAGACATCTCGCTCCAAAACATTAAAGTTAAGAAATTATACATTAAATGGGATGAAAAAATAAGCGTACTGATTGAAGAAATTGGTGTTGCAGAAAAAGAAAATGATAACCACCCAGATGTAGATTATGAAAAAATTATCAAAAAGGTTAAAAATAGCCTTACATACTCAAAATGGTTTAAAGAGATAGTGGTTGAAAAAATATCTTACAAAGAGATAAGAGGTGCTTTTAAATACGCTGAGGACGAAAAAGGGTTTATAAATGTATCTTCGCCGTATTTCATTTTAAATGGTTCACTCTACTCAGAGAGTGGTCTATTTCATTTAAGTATTGATAAATTTACAATTACAAATAAAAATACAGAAATTGGCGGGGATATTCTCTTTAGTATAAAAGACGAATTGGAGTTAACAGCAGCACTCGGCATACAAACAGGGAGCGATACAAAACTTAATCTATACGCACATAGCAATAAAGAGAAATTATTATATGTATTAGAGTCCAATGAAAGCATAAAAGATACAAGGCAAATTGTAGATTTGTTTAGTGTTGACCCAAAAGCCAAGTATTGGATATATGATGCCATAAAGATGTCAAGTTTATCAATTGGCACATTTTATGGCTGGCTTGAATATAAAAACATTGATAAAGCATATCTAAACATGCATGTAAAAGCGGTAGCAAATGATTTAACCTATACCTATGATGAAAAAGTCGACTCCGTTCGTACCAAGAGTACTGATTTAGAATTTAAAGACGGTGTGTTATATATAAGACCGCAAGAGGCGTACTCATATGATTTTTTTCTTGATAAAAGCTGGCTGAAGATTGATTTTTCAAAAAAAGAGGAGCTTTTAACGCTTTACTTGCTTTTTGAGGGTCAAGCAAATAAAGATTTACTGCATTTGCTTGATAGATATGGGATAAAACTCCCTTTTATTCAGACAAAAGGCTCGATAAATGCGAACCTGAGATTAGATATAAATTTAATAACAACAGATGTTGAGGCTATTGGGGATTTTTACGCAAAAGAAGCACAAATTAATTATTTAGACCTTGATATAGATATATTTGACGCACATATTTTTATAAAAAACTCTGATGTAAAAGTTCAGAATATGGTTGCAAAATATAAAGATATAGCCTCTTCGCATGTAGATTTGGATTTTCATGCAAAAGAATCGAGAGGAAAACTTACTTTTAAGTTTGACACCATAGAATCAAAAGAGAATGAGTTATTGCTTGTAAATAACGATAAACCGCTGATTGCCGCTTATATAATCACTCCAAATCAAGACTATCTGACAGTAGATAAATCTACATGGAAATTTAAAGAGCAGACTCTCTCTGTAAATGCCTCAAGCATACCGTTTGATATAAATAATCTTACCGCTAAAATTCCTGCGACTAGAGTGGAAGCTCCGGAATTGGCATCAGCGATTATCTCAGGAGATATACTTTTTAAATCTAAAAAAGCAAATCTTGCCATTAAATTGTTAAAAATAGAGTATTTAGATATTGAGCTAGATAAGCCTGCTCCGATTTTAAACCTTGCATATGAGGAGGATAAGCTCGCTATATCTTCAAAAAACTCTATAAGTTTAACGATAGACGACAATAAACTAAATCTAGAGAACATAGCCGTCGATGTCACACCGGATTTAATTGAAGTAAAAGATTTAGCGTTGAATTTTCAAAACATTATAAAATCAAAAATTAGCTCAAAGTATAATCTAAAAAACTCTGCCGGCATTATAAATCTTCAAAATATAGAGTTTGCGGAGACAAACATAGGTGAAATTTTTAGAAATAGTCGAAATATGGAGCTTTTCATTCAAAGCAAAAATAATAAAACTTCTATTAACTCCAAAGAGTTTGATTTTGAGTATTTAATGAGCGATGATGAGTGGATATTCAACATAAATTCAATAGAAAAAATAGCAAAAAATTCAAAAATTTTTCAAGATTACAACTTAACAAATGGTTACTTAGGTTTAAAGAAAAGCAAAGATGAAAAAAATATCACATTCTCTCTTAACACTGATTATAAATATAAAATTCTTGCAACAAAAAACAATCCCATAGAGAGCTATGCGATAAATGGAGAGTTTAATACAAAAACAAAAGAAGTGCATTTCAATGTAAACGATTCAGTGCGCGTAGAGATAAAAGATGATGTAAAAATCAAAGCAAACGACATAGGAATAAATATAGATGAGATTAAAAACTTTTTTAATGACAAAAACAGTACAGACGAAGAAAAAAGCGATACCAAGGTCTATATTGAGACAAAAAATTGCTATTTATACTTAAGTGAAAACAGACATGTTATCTCTGATACAATTAATTTTAAATATATAAATGAGGTTTTATCCGGCGAACTCGCACACAAAGACGGTAGGGCAATTTTCAATCTAAAAGATGATAAATTTTATCTTTACGGGGAAAATTTCAATGACGAGTTTATGGAAAAATTATTTTTTCTTTCTAAATTCAAAGGCGGCTTTTTAGAGTTTTATATCAACGGCTTAATCAATGAATACGATGGTATGGTTTATGTTAAGGATACGATAATCCTTGATTATAAAATTTTAAACAATATCCTTGCTTTTGTTAATACCGTTCCGTCGCTGGTTACATTTTCTCTTCCGGGATACAGCAAGAATGGAATAGAGGCAAAAAATGCATATATTAATTTTAAATTTAAAGATGATGTATATAAATTGAGTGATATATATCTTAAATCAAAAGAGATAGAAATTGTTGGACTTGGGAAGGCTAGCATAGAAAGAAACACGATAGATTTGGATCTAAATTTAAGAACAAGCATAGGAAGTTCATTTTCAAAGATACCGCTGCTAGGGCATATTTTGATGGGCAAAGAAAATATCTCTACCACATTGACGGTAACAGGCGCTCTTGATAATCCTGATGTAAATACTCAGATAGCAAAAGACATCGCCGTAGCACCGTTTAATATAATAAAAAGAACCCTTATGTATCCGTTTGAGTTGTTTAAAAGTGAAGATAAATAACTCTACTCATTTCTAAGAACTGTTAAAATATCTACTTCACTCGCTTTTTTCGCCGGATAAAAAGATGAAATTATAACTATCACAAACGCTCCAAAAACAATAAATATAAAATCCTTAACACTCAAATCCAAAGGCAGAGATGCCGTCGGATATACATCTTTTGGCAAATGAACTATATCAAATGTGCTTAGTATCCATAAACCGCTCATACCCAAAGCAACTCCAGCCAAAATTCCGCTTGTTCCTATAACGATACCAAGATATAAAAAAACTTTTTTAATCTCTGCCGGTGTCGCACCCAAAGACAAAAGCAGTGCTATCTCACTTCTTCTATTCATTACAGTCATTAAAAGTGAAGATATGATGTTTATAGCCGCTATTAAAATTATAAGCATCAGCACGATAAAAAGAGACGCTTTTTCTAGCTCTAGCGCCGCAAAAAAGTTTACATTATCTTCCCACCACCCTTTTATAGATACACTCTCAGGAAGAAACTTTTTTATTTTTAGTATATCAGATTGAGGATCAGCAGAAAAAATATGAATTCCGCTATATTGGTTACTAGGCAGATTTAGCATTGTTTGAAGCGAAGAGAGCGTTGTATAACTGTAAGCTTTATCATAAGCGGAGAGTCCTGAGTCAAAAACGCCCTTAACATTAAATCTTTTAATTTTTGGGGTAACGCTCATCCCGCCTGGCTCTACATGCGTAAATATATACATCAGCTTGTCATCATCAAAAAGAGCAAACTCCTCTTTTAGTGTCTTACCTATCAATACATCAAATTTATTAAATTCATTTTTTTGTATTGTCTCATTTAAAACACTGTTTACCTTAGCTTCGCTCTCAAAATCAACGCCGAATATATATCCGCCCTCGAGCTTTGAACCGCTTCTTGCCATAATAGCCGACTGGACATAGGGGCTAAAATTTAGCTTTGGAAATTCTGACTCAAGAGTTAAGAGCAGATTTTCATCAACAGAGCCATAAAATTTTGGAATAATAGTTAGAGGATAGTTCATTATAGTCAATTTTTTTTTGAACTCATTGTCAAAGCCATTCATAAGCGCCATAGCGATTAAAAGCACCATTACACCAAGTGATATACCTAAAAATGCCAACAGCGCAGATAAAAATATAAATGGCTGCTCTTTATCAAATCGTAAAAATCTTTTTACTAAATATGGGACAATTGATGTTTTCAAGAAGCGAAAATACCTTTTTTAGGACCGCTTTTGCCGCAGCAAAGCTTATATTTTTTACCGCTTCCGCATGTACAAAGATCATTTCTGGAAACTTTTTTTGTTGCACTGTTCTCTTCATTTTGATAAAGATTAAACTGAATCGCAGCTTCATTAATTTTTCTCTGTATATCTAATTGTTCGGCAATTCTTTTAGCCTCTTCTTCAGGGTTTTGAACTCTAAATTGAATAATTTGAAGTGTTTTGATTGTGTTAAATTTAATATCTGCAACCAACTCCGTGAAAAGGTTAAAACTCTCCTTCTTATATTCAACCAGTGGATCTTTTTGATTATAAGCTCTTAATCTAATTCCTGTTTTCATATTATCCATTGCGTAAAGATGTTCTCTCCAAGCACTATCAAGCTCTTTTAAGTAGAGTTCTCGCTCTATTTCACTGCTTATACCATCATCAAGCACACTCATCTTGCTGTCGTAAGCTTTTTTAACATTTTCAATTACTGCTCTTAGCAGCTCTTCATACTCGTAAGAAGAAAAATCAGCTCTATTTAACTCTAAATTTATCTCTTCATGCAGCAGTTTGAAAACTTTATCTAAATTAAAATCCTCTTTTATTCCGCCACTAAAAATACCGGAACTATTTAAAATATGCTCAATATATTCAGCTCTAATCTCATTAATTTTTGATGAAATATCAAATTCAGGATCAAGCAGTTGATTTCTAAATTTATAAACAATTTTTCTCTGTTCATTTGCAACATCATCATACTCAACAATCTGCTTTCTGCCCTCATAGTGCATATTTTCAACTTTTTTCTGAGCTTTTTCAACAGCCCTTGTAACCATTTTTGACTCTATGTATTCGCCATCTTCAACGCCAAGTCTTTCCATAATGCTTTTAATCTTGTCGCTTCCAAAAATTCGAAGAAGGTTATCTTCAAGCGATAGGTAAAACTGGGTTGTTCCCGTGTCACCTTGACGCCCGCTTCGTCCGCGGAGCTGATTGTCAATTCGTCGATTTTCATGTCTCTCTGTTCCTACGATATAAAGACCGCCAAGAGCTCTTACTTCATCATTAACTTTTATGTCAACACCGCGTCCGGCCATATTAGTAGCAATTGTTACAGCACCTTTGGAACCGGCATTTTTAATAATCTCGCCCTCTTGTGCGTGATTTTTAGCATTTAAAACAGTGTGAGCAATCTTCTCTTTTTTTAGCACTTCGTGCAAAATTTCTGATTTTTCGATTGAAGCAGTACCGATTAAAACCGGCTGTCCTGTTGTTGAGAGTTTTTTTATTGTATTTATAACAGCTTCAAATTTCTCTTTTTCTGTTTTGTAAATCAAATCGTTTAAATCTTTTCTTAAAATAGGTATATTTGTCGGTATTGAGATAACATCAAGAGAGTATATTTGCGCGAATTCCGATGCTTCTGTCTGTGCAGTTCCAGTCATACCGGCCAATTTATCATACATTCTAAAATAGTTTTGGAATGTTATATCGGCTA
>MIBZ01000011.1:16317-24031 GCA_001829675.1 Sulfurimonas sp. RIFCSPLOWO2_12_36_12
CTTTTATGTCAACGCCCTCTTTTGCTTCAAGTGCTTGATGCAGACCCTCTGAAAAACGGCGACCTTCGCTCAAACGACCGGTAAACTCGTCTACAATTACTACTTCATCATTGTTTACAACATAATCAACATCTTTTTCAAAAAGATAGTTTGCTTTTAGGGCTTGGTCAAGAATATGTGAAAGTGAGGCATTTTCAGGGCTATAAAGATTTTCAACCTTAAACAGCTCCTCTGCCCTTGTTATGCCGTCTTCAGTAAGCAAAACCGTTCTATCTTTTTCATCAACGCTAAAGTGCTCATCTCTAACCAATGTAAGAGCTATACTGTTTGCATCCGAAAAATCTCTAAGCGTTCTGTTTGTTGGACCAGAGATAATTAACGGAGTTCTAGCTTCATCAATTAAAATACTGTCAACTTCATCAACAATAACGAAGTTATGACCTCTTTGAACCATATTGTCGCGAGAGTAACTCATATTGTCTCTTAAGTAATCAAATCCAAACTCGTTGTTTGTTCCATAAGTTATATCAGCATTATAAACTTCTCTTTTTTCGGAAGGATCACGCATGCTATCCAAAATAACACCTACGCTAAATCCCAAAAACTCATACAAAGGACGCATCTCATTTCCGTCTCTTGAAGCCAAATAGTCATTTACGGTTACAAGATGTACACCTTTGGAGCTGATTGCGTTTAGAACAATCGGCAGAGTAGCAACAAGTGTTTTACCCTCGCCTGTTTTCATTTCGGCAATTTTTCCCTCATGCAGAACAATTCCGCCTATTAACTGAACATCAAAATGTCTCATATTTAGAGTTCTAACACTAGCTTCTCTTGTTATTGCAAACGAGTCTGCTAAAACATCGTCCAAACTCTTGCTGCCGGACAAAACACTACTTTTAAGCTCTGCAAACGCAGCTCTTAACTCATCATCATTTAAAGCCTTATATTTGCTCTCTAAACCATTTATATTATTAACAATTTTATTATATCTTTTTAATTCTCGATCATTTGTAGTACCAAATATACGACCTAATAACGCTTGTAGCATCCGCAACCTTATGTATAGACAAGTGCACTTTTAGATACACCCGTCACTGAAATTGTTTTTATTTTATCATACATATAGTAATAATTTGCATAAATTATAAAATGATTTTTTAAAAAAACAATACTAAATAATATGTAAACAATCCCTTAGATATAATTTTCAAAAAAAAAGGATAAAAGTGAAACATTTTTTCTTACTTATGTCAATAAACATAGCACTATTTGCATCACTTGAAGAGATAACTTCGTTTGAAGCAGACTTCACACAAAGCATAACAGATGAAAAAAATAAAACGATAAATTATAATGGTCATATTGTAGCTTCAAAACCGCAAAATGCAAGATGGAGTTATTTTAAACCTGTTAAAAAAGAGGTTTATATAAATAATTTTGATGTAACAATTGTTGAACCTGAGATTGAACAGGTAATTATTAGAAAAATTGAATCAAATTTTGACTTTTTTAAGATGATTAGCAATGCTAAAAAAATTGAAGAAAACAAGTATTTGGCACACTATAAAGACTCAAATTTTACAATAATCAAGAAAGGCGCACTGATAGAATCAATCTCATATTTAGATGAGTTTGAAAACAGAGTTAAAATAATTTTTAAAAATCAAAAGCAAAATCAAAAGATAAATGAAACTGTTTTTAGACCTTTTTTTCCTTTAGAGTTTGACATTATCAGGGATTAAGAGTTGCTATTTCCACTCTGTTTCGTCCACCGTTTTTAGCTCTATATAATGCTTGGTCTGTCATCTTATATATCTCATCAATCTCCATTGAACACTCTCTTGGTATAAAAGAGAGCCCTATTGAAATAGAGATATATTTTGAGACACTGCTTGCACTATGCTCAATCTTTAGCTCTTCAATACTTTTTTTCATAGAAACAGCCCGCTCAAATGCATTTTTTTGGTTATTAGAATAAAAAGATATAGCAAACTCCTCTCCGCCCAATCGATAAACATAATCGTTTGCCCGTTTAAAAAATAATTTCATCTCTCTAGCTATAGTTTTTAACACTTCATCGCCCTTTTGATGCCCATAAAAGTCGTTATACTGCTTAAAATAGTCAATATCTATAATCAATAAAACCAAATTTTTATTTTCTCGTTTTGAGATTTTATGCTCTTTGGCAAAATTTAAATCAAAAAAGCGCCTGTTATAGAGTCCAGTCAGTGCATCGGTTATTGAGTACTCTTCTATTTTTTTCTTATCGGTTATATCTTGAAGTATGGCAGAAAATCCTAAAATATTATCATATCTGTCAACCTGCGGAGTTATCGTTACATCTACCCAATACTCTTTGGAGCTTTTATTTAAGTTTTTAATCTCTCCTTTGAATATTTTTCCGCTTGTAATAGTTTCCCACATATTTTTATATAACTCTTTTGGTGTATCAGGATGGGAAACAAATGAGTGTGATTTTCCTATAATCTCTTTTTTTGAATAGCCTGAAATTTTTGTAAACGCATCACTTACATCTGTAATAATCCCTTTTTTATTTGTTTTTGCCGTAATTACATACTTATCTATCAGTTCTATATATTTTTTATTGGTATCTAAATATTTTGCATCACGCAAAAAACCTATAATCATATCTATAAAATATTGAAAATCCTCATTCTGAATAATCTCATTTTTTTGTATAAAACCAAGCTGTAAAACACCAAAAATTTTATCATAGCTTATCAGTGGAATAGTGCATATATTTGATGGCTGCACGGTGATTGATTCTATTTTAAAATTGTTTTTTTTATCACTGTTTACTTCTGTATAGATATGCTTCTTTTGGACAGCGACTTCTCCTATTAAACCTTCTCCGAGTTCGACAATAGGCTTCATCTCTTTTGTAGCATATGAAGAGGCAATGTATAGCTTATTATTCTCTTCGTTAAATAGATATATCGCCCCTTGAACAACATTAAACTTATTGGCGAAAAAAAAGAGTGAAGATGATGATATCTCCTCAATTGTTTTGCATTTTTCTAAATCATTTTTTAGTTTTATAATTGATGTTAAATTATTTTTTATTTTCTTTTCACTGCTGGCATAAAGTATATAACTTCTCACCATTGAAAAAATAGTTATAAATATAAATAAAACAACGATTGCGCCTATGAATATTCCATATAGCTTATCTTGTTTTAAAGTGTCTAATTTTTTGTTTAATTCTTGATTTAAAAACTCTGCATTAGTGCTGTATAACACAAACATTCTATCAATTACATTTGTAGATATTACAAAGAACTCTAACGCATTAATATCAATTTTATCGGATATAACAGTTTTTTTAACATACTCCTGCATCTTTTTTGTTTCGTCATTAACATTTTCAAGCAGAGATAACAATCTTGTTTTTTCTATATCATTCTTTATTTCATTTATAGTTTTGTATATCTGTTTTGCGTGCTCTTCACAAAGCAAGCAGTTACTTTGAATCGAATATCTTAGCTCAGCATCAGTAGAATTATCTAAAATCGCTTTAGTTGTTTTAGCTCTAATTTTACCCGTAGTTTCTATTAAATTTGGCAGATGCTTGAGCATAATTTCAATTAAAAAATATTTGTCGCTATCAGATTCCAGCAATAATTTAGACTTAAATCCAAGATAGTACATCTTCTCTTTTAACTGCTCTATGATATATGTATATTTTTGATATAAGAGAGTTTTATCTTCTTGATTTTTTTGCAGCAGGTCCTCAATCTCATTAATTATATGATTATAATCGTTATCGTAAAGAGTTGGATAGAGCGTGTCGAAATTTTTAATAATTACAATATCTTTACTAACATCTGCTTTTATTAATTCAACGCTGTTTTTTATATTATTATAGTTCGATTGACCGATAGAGATCTCATCAAACTGACTATAACCTCTTAATTTTTGAATTTTTAATATAAATTTTTGAATTTTTTGTGCAAATTCGACACCATCAATTTTATATTTTGTTTTTTCTATCTGCTCATTATAGTTAGCTACAAAATTATTGAATAAAAATAGCGTTCCGCCGATTAAAAATAGAATTAGTACGGCAAATTTATATATTTTTTGCATTAAGTTTGACCTAATTATTAAATTTTAGACATTCTATCAAAAGAAAATAAAATATTAACAATGTAACAGCGGTTGTGAGTAACGGGATTGATTAGGGGTAATAGAGTTCTTGCAGTTGTGCAAGAATTCTATTATTATCTGATGTTACGCAGTTATTATAACTTATAATCTTTTATAAGATTGAAGTTTAGATATTTATAAATCTTAGCCTCTTTGCCGGCTATTTTCTTAGGCACTATTTCATTGTACTCCGCTGCACTCGGCAAACGACCAAGTTTTGCACATACGGCAGCAAGTTCGGCAGAACCTAAATAGACTTTTGTATCTTTGCCTAAACGGTTGTCGAAGTTACGGGTTGAAGTTGAAAATACAACAGCACCATCTGCAACACGAGCTTGGTTACCCATACAAAGTGAACATCCCGGAATTTCAGTTCTAGCACCAGATTCACCAAAAATAGCGTAGTAGCCCTCTTCTGTCAGTTGTTTTTCATCCATTTTTGTAGGAGGGCAAACCCATAAACGAGTAGGAACAGCACCCTCGCCTCTTAAAACTTCACCAAGTGCACGATAGTGACCGATATTTGTCATACATGAACCTACAAATACTTCGTCAATCTTTGTAGGACGCTCAGATGCCAACACTTCGCTTAGAGTTGCAACATCATCAGGATCATTCGGACAAGCCAAAATTGGCTCTTTAATCTGGTTTAAGTCTATGTTGATTACCGCTGCGTACTCTGCGTCAGCATCAGGTTTCATAAGTGACGGATTTGCCAACCACTCATTCATCTTGTCAATACGGCGTTGCAGTGTACGCTTATCTTCATATCCTGCAACTATCATCTGCTCTAATAAAACGACATTTGATTTTAAATACTCGATTACAGGCTCTTCATTTAAAAGAACGGTACATGCAGCTGCACTTCTCTCTGCCGACGCATCTGAAAGCTCAAACGCCTGCTCAGCCTTAAGGTTTGGCAAGCCCTCAATCTCTAAAATACGGCCGTTAAAGATATTTTTCTTATCTTTTTTAGCAACAGTTAAATGTCCCTCTTTGATAGCTTGATGAGGAATAGCGTTAACTAAGTCACGAAGAGTGATACCCGGTTGAAGCTCTCCGCTAAAACGCACAAGAACCGACTCCGGCATAGTTAACGGCATAGAGCCTGTAACGGCTGCAAATGCAACTATACCTGAACCGCCTGGAAAAGATATACCGATTGGAAAACGAGTATGACTATCAGCTCCGGTTCCGACTGTGTCCGGAAGAACCATTCTATTTAACCAAGAGTGGATTACTCCATCACCCGGACGAAGAGCAACACCTGAACGCTTAGAGATAAACTCAGGAAGAGTGTGATGCATAACAATATCAGAAGGCTTTGGATATGCGGCTGTGTGGCAAAATGACTGCATAACTAAATCAGCACTAAAACCAAGCGCTGCAAGCTCTACAACTTCATCTCTCGTCATCGGTCCAGTTGTATCTTGAGAACCGACTGTTGAAGTCACAGGCTCAACATACATATTTGGGCGAACACCGGTCATACCACAAGCGCGACCTACCATTTTTTGAGCTAAAGTATAACCTTTACCCGTATCAGCAGGCTGCTCTGCGGTTAGGAAGATATCAGATACTCCCATGTTTAATACACCGCGTGCTTTAGCAGTTAAACCACGACCGATAATTAACGGGATACGCCCGCCGGCACGAACTTCATCTGTTATAGTATTTGGATTTAATTTAAATGTAGCGATACATTTACCATCTTTGTGAGCTTCACCTTTATATGGGTAAACAGTAATCTCATCGCCGGTTTCCATCTGAGAAACATCAAGCTCTAACGGCAGAGCACCGGAATCTTCACAAGTAGCAAAGAATATAGGAGCGATGATTCCGCCAAGAACAACACCGCCTGTACGCTTGTTCGGTACGCCTGGGATATCATCGCCCATGTGCCACTGAACAGAGTTAACGCCGGATTTTCTTGAGCTTCCAGTTCCCACAACATCGCCGACATAAGCGATAGGATTGCCTTTTTCTTTAAGTTTTTTGATAGTGTTAATCGGATCATTCATTCTAGCGACAAGCATAGAGTTAGCATGAAGAGGAATGTCTGAACGAGTAAATGCCTCAGAAGCGGGTGAAAGGTCGTCTGTGTTTGTTTCACCGGGAACTTTAAATACGGTTAGTGTCATTTTCTCGCTAAGCGCAGGTTTTGATGTAAACCACTCAGCATTTGCCCAAGAGTTCATAACCTCCACTGCTGCCGCATTACCGGCTTTGTATAGCTCTTCTACATCATTAAATGCATCATATACAAGAAGAGTATGCTTTAATGCTTCTTTAGCTGCAGCAACTACTTCACTGTTTTTTGAAGTAAGAGAATCAACCATAGGTTTAACATTGTATCCGCCTAGCATCATACCCATAATCTCAACTGCTTTAGCAGGAGCAATTGCGGCTACACTGATTTTTTCAGAAGCAACATCGTTTAAAAATGCAGCTTTTACATAAGCAGCATCATCAACACCCGGAGAAACTCTATTTGTAAGAAGGTCAATATTTTGAGCCATATCTCCATTGCCCGCTTTAATCATCTCAACCAATGCAACAGTCTGCTGGGCATTAAGAGGTAATGGTGGAACACCAAGTGTCTCTCGTTCAGCTATATGCGCTTTATACTCTTCAATAAATGCCATTATTTTTCCTGTATATAAAATTTAATTGGATTATAACTAAATAAAGAAACACCAAAAGTGCTGTGTTACAAAAAGAAACAATAGCCGTCTATTTTATTTTAAAAATGTTTACTTTAGTAACACTTTGCCGTTCAATCCTTCGACGGGCTCAGGGCGAACGGAGTTTACTCCTTTTACAGCTCATACCCTTTGTCTAGAAACAGTGTCATCACGGCTTTAACAACATTCTGATCATACAACCGCCCTTTATTGCGTGAAATCTCCTGCAGAGCAGGAAAAATTCCAAAACCGGGTCGATACGGACGGTGAGAAGCCATCGCCTCTACAACATCGGCTACACAAAGGATTCGAGATTCAATCAAAATATCTTCTCCCTTTAGTCCGTTTGGATATCCTGAACCGTCCATTTTTTCATGGTGCTGAAGAATCATCTGTGCAACAGGCCAAGGAAAATCAATAGTGCGGAGAATGTCGTAGCCGGCTTGGCAATGTGTCTTGATAATAGAAAACTCCGCATCGCTAAGCTTTGAGGGATTGGAGAGAATTTCTGCGGGAACATGGATTTTGCCGATATCATGAACTGTTCCTGCAATGCGAATGCCCTCAATCTGCTTGGCCGGAAGCCCTATTTCCGACGCAATTGCGGCGGCTAGCTTGGCAACTCTTCTCTGGTGTCCTGCCGTATATGGGTCTCTCATCTCAACCGTAGCGGCTATGGCGGTAACAGCATTGTCCAAGCTTCCCTCAAGCTTTTCAAGGGTATTAATACGCTCCGTATTATCACGCAGTTTTTTGATGCCAAAAGCGAGATCTCCGGACATTTCTATCAGCAGAGCTTCCTCTTCCTCGCCAAGTTGATTGTGTTGTGTAGCGCTAACCGTCATGGCGCCTATGATTTT
>MIBZ01000012.1:0-294 GCA_001829675.1 Sulfurimonas sp. RIFCSPLOWO2_12_36_12
AGAAAAACAGATAAAACATCTGGCTTCGTCCATTGCAACGCCGTGACCCTCTTTGTAAAGAACACCGAGGTTGTTAAAAGACTCAGGGTGTCCGCGTTTTGCTCCTTCTTCATACCAAAAAGCAGCCTCCGAGTAGTTTTGCAGACAGCCCAAGCCGCGCTCAAGCATAAGCGCTACCTCATACATGGCAGGCGGAACCTCTCTAACAGCGGCTTCCATAAAAAGCTCATGAGCCTTAAACTGGTCGTGTAGTATTCCGTTAAGCCCGTTCATATATAAAATTGCCAGATTAAA
>MIBZ01000012.1:336-32032 GCA_001829675.1 Sulfurimonas sp. RIFCSPLOWO2_12_36_12
TTCAAGAGCTTTTGCTTCGTCTTTTTGGCACCCCTGCGCATTTTGGTACATGTAGCCTAAAGATGTCATAGCATCGGCATCACCGCTGTTTGCAAGCTCCGTGTAGAGTGTAAGGGCAGTTTTAAAATCTTTATTGTTATACGCTTCGTGTGCTTTTTTTATCATTCGCTTAAACCATATTTATAATATATTGTTCAAATGATACTCAAAAATGATAAAATTCGGCTAAAGAAAATAATGGAAAACATATGAATTATGATGTAATAGTAGTCGGCGGCGGACATGCCGGAGTTGAAGCCTCTCTCTCATGTGCTAGAATGGGAGCTAAAACCCTCCTTGTCTCTATGCTTGCCGAAAATGTCGGAGCAACAAGCTGTAATCCAGCAATCGGCGGTTTGGCGAAAGGTCACCTAGTCCGTGAGATAGACGCGCTTGGCGGAGAGATGGCTCTTATAACGGATGAAGCAGGCATACAGTTTCGTATACTAAATGAGACAAAAGGTCCTGCCGTGCGCGGAAGCCGTGCGCAGATAGATATGGACAGATACCGCGTTATTGCTAGAAACAAAGTTCTTACTACTCCAAACCTTGATTTGGTTCAAGAGATGGCAGAGTCGCTTATCATAGAAGATGGCGAGGTAAAGGGTGTTAAAACAAACCTCCTAAATGAGTACAAAGCTAAAAAAGTAGTTATTACCAGCGGTACGTTTTTGCGAGGCGTTATACATGTCGGCGAGATAAAGCAAGTCGGCGGAAGATTCGGCGAGCAGAGCAGCGAGGGATTGAGTCATTCGCTACGAGAGTGCGGTTTAGAGATGGGCAGGCTAAAAACAGGTACATGTGCAAGGATAGACGCCTCTTCTGTTGACTTTTCTGTTATGGAGATACAAGACGGCGATGAGACTCCAAGCCCTTTTAGCTTCAGAACACCGCGCGAAGAGTTTAGAGAAACTAAAAAGCAAATCCCATGTTTTATAGCATATACAAACCAAAATACTCACGATATTATCGAGAGCAACTTCTACCGTGCACCGCTTTTTACGGGACAAATCGAGGGAACAGGACCTAGATACTGCCCAAGCATAGAGGATAAGATAAACCGTTTTCGTGACAAAGAGCGTCATCATCTTTTTTTAGAGCCGCAAACGATGGAGGCAACAGAGTACTACATAAACGGTATGAGCACATCGCTGCCGCCTGATGTTCAGCAAGATATGATTCACTCTGTAAAAGGGATGGAAAACGCGAAGATAGTCCGTTACGGATATGCTATCGAGTATGATTTTGTAGACCCAAGAGAGTTAAAACACTCGCTTGAGACAAAAAAAATTAAAGGGCTTTATCTTGCCGGACAGATTAACGGAACTACGGGTTATGAAGAGGCGGCGGCACAAGGACTTATGGCAGGCATTAATGCCTCCCTTAGTTTTCAAAACAAAGAGCCGTTGGTTCTTCGCCGTGATGAGGCTTACATCGGTGTTTTGATAGATGATTTGGTTACAAAGGGGACAAAAGAGCCTTACAGAATGTTTACTTCCCGTGCAGAGTACAGGCTTCTTTTGCGTGAAGAGTCCGCAGATACCAGACTTAGCGGTTACGGTCATGAAATAGGTCTGATAAGTGATGATGTTTACGAGAGAGTTGTGCTAAAAGATGAGCAGATTCAGGAGGGGGCAAAACTATTAAATGAGACAATCTTTACGCCAAATAAAGAGTTTATAGCATTTTTAGAGTCTATCGGCGAAGACAAAATAAGCGATACCATAACCGCTCAACAGATAGTTGCGAGAAAAAGTTTTGATGTAGAGAAGATGGTAAAACTTGTTCCGGAACTGGCCAAATACGAGCCATACATATTAGAAGAGATTTTAGTAGAGGGAAAATATGCCCGTTATGTCCTAAAGCAGAGCGAAGAGATACAAAAGATGAAAAAATATCTAAAAGTTGAAATCCCTCAAAGTTTTGACTTCCGCTCAATTAGCGGTTTAAGCAAAGAGATAGTTGAAAAATTGGAAACTTTCAATCCTCCGACACTCCAAGCCGCATCTCAAATCAGCGGTATAACGCCTGCCGCAATCGAGATTTTGCATATATATATAAAAATTGAGCAGAGAAAGAGATAATTTGAAAATCTACTACTATGTACATACAGGGCACCGCACAGGGCTTGACAGATTTAGAAGAGCATGTACTATTATTAGAGCTTTGGGAGATGTTGACATCACTCTTCTTTGTTCTGATTTTCGTATTGCTTCTGAGGCAAAGCACTTTGGAATTAGTAAAAGTGTCGGCATAGATGTTGTTAGAAATATTCCAAAAATTGCAAATTACGGCGATAAAATCATCTTTGATTCGGATGAGGCAAACCCGATTATGCTTGAGGATATGCGAAAATATTTCTCCGCTTTCATTCGTATAAGCGATAATAAAAATGAGTGCAAAGCAGATAATGAGTTTCTAATCTCCCCGTATTTAAGCGGAGAGGGTATCTGTAACGCTATTGTAGTTGATGATAAATATTTTCAAAACGAAGAGAAAACAATCAAGCTCTCATACTTTTTTGGAGACGATGATTACGAGAAAGATTTGGAGAAAAATTTAGGATTTATTGAGGATTTGAATCCCGATTTACTGCTGGGTTTTTACTACTTTTTAGATTACGAAGATTTTTTAAGAAAAAAGTTCAAAAATCATCATGAGTTTGAAGAGTATGATGAGGTAATCAAAAAATCACAAATTTTAATAACAGCATCTCCGCAAGCGGTGTTGGAAAATCTTGCGTCCGGAGCAAAGCCCATATATGTGCAAAGAGATGACCATACTACAGATTTTTTAGAGCTGTTTAAAACTCTAAATATACCGATTGTTAAAAATTATGATAAAGCGCATCTTATTGATATTATAAGTTCAATAAATAACAATAACTATTTCAAAATGGAACATTCTAGTAACAAAATTGCAAATTTTATAAAAGAAAACTTAAATTTATAATTGCTTAAATATATTTTAGTATATAATCAGCATTTAATTTATAAGAAAGAGAGCAAACATGCATAACAGTAGCCGTAGAGGTTTTATGGGTAAAGCATTTGGCGCCGTTGCAGGTGTCGGTGTTGTTGGTTCATTGGTTGCAATGAAAAAGACTTGGGATCCGCTTCCAAGTGTTAAAGCTGCCGGTTTTACAACGCTTGATATGACAATATATCCAGAGGGTGAGCTAATAACAGAAAAATGGAGAGGTAAGCCAATCTTTGTTTTGAAAAAAACTGCTGAGATGATTGCTAGCCAGACAGAGAGTCAAAAGAAAAGAGATGTCGTTGTCGGTGATTCTCATTTTATGATAGCTATCGGTTTATGTACACACTTGGGATGTATTCCTGGATACAACGCTGCAGAGAAATCATTTCTGTGCGCATGTCACGGTGGTATGTTTAACTGGGCTGGTGAAGTAACTAAAGTTCCGCCTCCGCGCGCATTTGACATTCCTCCATTTAAAATTGAGGGTAACAAAATGATTCTTGGTGAAGCAGGACCTGAATATCAAGCTATGAAAGATAGCGGCATTACGCTTTAAGGAGGGAAAAATATGGCACATTTTACAAAAGCAACCAGTGTTAAAGATTGGTTAAACCAACGATTAGCAGTTGAAAAAGTTGAAAAAGTTATGGCATCTGAGTATTGGATTCCAAAAAACATTAACTTCTTGTGGGCGATGGGTATGGTTTTAGCAATCACATTCGCACTACTTTTAGTTTCAGGTATATTCTTGTTGATGTATTATCAACCGGATGTTAAAGATGCATTTTACAGTGTAAATTACACTATTATGAGAGATGTTGATTTTGGTTGGTTATGGAGACATGTACACGGTGTAGCCGCGTCAGTTGTTTTCTTGATTATCTACATTCACATGTTTACAGGTATCTATTACGGTTCTTATAAAAAGGGTCGTGAGATGATTTGGATTTCAGGAATGCTTCTATTTGTAACTTTCTCAGCTGAAGCGTTTAGCGGTTATATGCTTCCTTGGGGACAGATGAGCTACTGGGCTGGTATGGTTATTACTAACATCTTTAGTCTTGGTGGATTACATATGGACGGTTTAGTTGAGTGGATTCGTGGGGATTATGTTCCTGCACAAGCTTTCCTAGCTCGTTTCTTTATGCTTCATGTGCTTCTTTTACCGTTAGCTATTATGGGACTTATCGGGCTTCACTTTGCAGCTCTTCGTCTTCCGCATGTTAACAATCAAGATGGTGAAGAGATTGATTTTGACGCAGAGAGCAAAAAATATTTAGCTGGTGACAAAGCCGGTTCAAAAGTTATGCGTTTTGCTAATGACTTTATGAGTAAAGATATGATGGTTGTAGGTATCTACTTAATCTTCTTCTTTTATCTTGTATTTTTTCAATATGGATTTGCACTTGACCCTGTAAACTTTGACCCAGCAGATGGACTTAAAACTCCGGCGCATATCTACCCTGAGTGGTATTTCTTATGGTCGTACGAGATTCTTAGACCGTTTTCTGTAAACATCGGTTTAATGGCATTTGGTTTTGCACAAGTTATATTTATGTTGTTACCATGGTTAGACAGAAGTCCAAATGCTGTTCCGGCATCTCGTCGTGGAGCGTTTGCTGTTTGGTTCTGGTTACTGCTTATCGATATGATTGTATTAACAGCTATGGGTAAACTGCCTCCAGAGGGTATGTTTAGTACTATCGGTTTAGTTGCTGCATTAGCATTTATAGTTTTATGGGTTGCACTTCCATTTATAACTATGAACGAAAAAAAAGCGTAAGGGGAATTGGATGAAAAATAAAGAACCTTTAATATTGGTTGTTGTTGTTGCTTTTACTCTCCTAACATATTGGTTAGTTGAGCCATACGCACACTCTGTAATGCACAAGCATGTAGAGAGCGAAAACTTTGCTTATGCAGATTTACCGGCTCTTACAAAAAGCGGAGATGCTGCAAACGGTAAAGTATTGGTTACCGGTGCTGCTGCTTGTATAGGATGTCACTCTATCACTAAAGATGGTATTCCTGCTGGAATGGACGCTGTAACTGCTGCTGGGAGTTACGGTGTAAATCCACCGGATTTAAGCAATGCAGGCGTTATATATGATGCTAAATTCTTAGCAGATTTGATTAAAAATCCTGCTCATGCTCTAAATGTTGCGCATAAATTTGATGCCGCTAAAGGTCAAATGCATCCAATGATTGCTTTTGCCGGAGCTGGTGGAGATGTTGACCAAGAAGTTGCAGATATGGTTGCATATTTACAATCAATTGCTGTAAAAGCTGGTGAACTTACTCCTAAAATGGCATTTGAAGAAGCTTGCGGAAGATGTCACTCTATGAAGTATGAAAATTGGACTCAAATCGGTACAAAACCTGAGTATAAGTTTGAAAAAGAGTCTTTGGCATACGATATAAAAGTGCTAGAGTACCAAGAGGCTCTTACAAAATATATGGGTAAACTGCCTCCGGATTTAAGTATGTATTTCCGTTCTCGTAATGAGCACTTCTTAAGTACTTTTATTGAGAACCCTCAAAGCCAGTTAGCTGGTACGGCAATGCCTAGAGTCGGTGTTACTGCTGAAGCTGCTCATAAAGTTATAGAGCACATGGCTGATGCTGGTGATACAAAAAGACACGAGAGAGAGTCAGTTGGTAAAAATGTAATGATTTTCATTATAATCTTTGCTATCTTTGCTCTTCTTTGGAAAAAACAAGTGTGGAGAGATTTACACTAAGACTCTAAGGGCTGCTTTAAAGCTCAATTCTCTTTCTAAATCCTTGGAATTTTCCAAGGATTTACCTTCAAAAATCAATCATAATTAGCTCTTAAGATATATAACGATAAACTTTTCAAATATTTCGTTGTATATAAATAAATATAACGAAAAACAAAGGAAAATGGTCAAATGAGAGTGAAAAAAATAGCTGCATTATTGTTATCTTTATGTTTTACCAATACTCTTTATGCTGATACTATAACACTATTTGCTGCATCAGATTTGAGATTTGCACTTGATGAAGTAAAAGAGGTTTTTTTAAAAACAAATCCAAATAATAAGATAGAAACAATTTACGGCTCATCAGGCAAAGGGATGCATCAAATAGAAAATGGTGCGCCTTATCATCTATTTTTTAGTGCAAATGAAGATTTTGTAGAGAAGCTTTACAAAAAAGGCTTCGTTATAGAGCCGTCAAAACTCTACGCACAAGGAAGAGTTGTACTTTGGTCAAAAAATAAAAATTTTAACTCGAAAAAAGGGTTTGAAAATCTAAAAGAGCCATGGGTGAAAAAAATCGCCATTGCCAACCCTTCACATGCACCCTATGGTGAAAAAGCAAAACAGACGCTTTTGAGTTTAAAAATGTATGAAAATCTTGAATCAAAACTTGTTTTAGGTGAAAATATTTCGCAAACTACACAGTTTATTGAGAGCGGGGCAGCTGATATCGGCGTAATTGCTCTATCTCTTGCACTTGCACCAAGTATCTCAAAAGGAAGTAATCCAGATTACTTTTTAATAGACAGTAAACTTCACAAACCACTGCTTCAGGGCTACTCAATAACAAAATATGCTGCACAGAGCCTCCTAGCTAGAGAGTTTTATGATTTCATAGGCTCAAGCGAGGCGAAAGAGATTTTAAAAAAATACGGATTTGAAGTAAAATGAATATCTTAGACGGCAAAATAGTATCAATAGAAAAAGTTGATGAATTTTTATCTTTAAATATTTTGGTTGGAGATAAAAACTTTTTTGCCGTAGTACTCTATAGTGATGCTTTATCGTGGATGCAAACAGGGCAAAGTGCAAATATTATCTTTAAAGAGATGGAGGTTATGATAGCCACACTCTCATCAAAAATAAGTGCCAGAAACGCTTTTGTCTCAAGGATAAAAGAGATTGAGACGGGAGAGCTTTTTGCAAATGTGATTTTTGATTTTGAGGGCAAAGAGATTAGCTCCGTAATTACAAGACACTCATGCGAAGAGCTTGGGTGCAGCGAGGGCAGTGAGTTTATCTGGTTTGTAAAATCAAATGAAGTAACCATTGGAATGGGAGACAATAGTGGAAGATAGCTTTTTTCAAACAATGAAGCTGACATTTGAGTTGGCTGCGATTACAACTTTGATACTCCTTTTTATAGCAATTCCTATCGCCTACTTTTTATCTCAAACAAAATGGGCTTTTAAACCTGTTATTGAGGCGGTAGTCTCTTTGCCGCTAGTTCTTCCCCCATCTGTTTTGGGATTTTATCTTCTGCTTGCTTTTAGTCCGAAAAACAGTTTTGGCTCATGGCTTGAGGCAAATTTTGATTTGAGGCTTGTCTTTAGTTTTGAAGGACTTATTGTCGCATCCGTTATATTCAGCCTCCCTTTTATGGTTCATCCGATTCAAAGCGGTTTAAGTGCACTGCCAAAAAATCTCTCTCTTGCGGCTTATACTCTTGGCAAAAGCAGGCTAAATACTCTCTTTTTTGTTTTACTTCCAAATATCCGCTCTTCACTTTTGACTGGCATAGTCATCTCTTTTGCCCACACCATAGGCGAGTTTGGCGTAGTTTTGATGATGGGCGGAAATATAGCAGGAGAGACAAGGGTGGCAAGTATTGCTATTTATGATGAAGTTGAAGCGCTTAACTATGATATAGCAAATCAATATGCCATGACGCTTTTTATCATCTCGTTTGCTATCTTGCTTTTCGTTTATGCCATAAATAGACACTTTATGCGAGCAGAGATTAAATGATAAAACTAAATTTCAGTAAAAAACTATTAGGCTCAGAGGGCTCTTTTGATTTAACCATAAACGAAGAGATACCAAAAGAGAGGTTATCAATTCTTTTTGGAAAAAGCGGGGCGGGGAAAAGCACTATTTTAGGGATTTTAGCTGGACTCATAAAGCCTGACAGCGGAGAGATAATAGTTGATGATGAAGTGTGGTTTAGCAGCAGCAAAAAAATAGATTTGCCTCCACAAAAAAGAAGCATAGGCTTTGTTTTTCAAGATTATGCACTTTTTCCAAATATGAGTGTTTTAGAAAATCTCTTATATGCGCTAAGTGACAAAAGTGACAAAAAACTAGTTTATGAGATTTTAGAGCTAACAGAGCTAACCTCATTAAAAGATGTAAAGCCGCAGCTACTCTCAGGCGGACAGCAGCAGCGCGCGGCGGTCGCAAGGGCATTGGTGCGAAAACCAAAGATTTTGCTTCTTGATGAGCCTCTCTCAGCACTTGATTTTGCGATGCGCGCAAAACTCCAAGATGAATTTCTAAATATTCAACACAAGCTAAAAACTACTACTTTGTTAGTTACTCACGATATATCCGAAGTTTATAAGTTGGCAGATTTTGTTTACGAGCTACAAGAGGGCAAAGTTTTAAACAGAGGAACGCCAAGCGAAATTTTTGGCGGAGTGGGAATAAGCGGAAAGTTCAAATTCAACGGTGAAGTTGTAGCCATTACAAAAAGCGATATTTTGTATGTTGTGAGCGTTTTGGTTGATAATGAGGTAGTAAAGGCGGTAGCCGGCAGAAAAGAGGTGCAAAATCTGAAGATAGGCTCAAGAGTAGTTCTCTCAAGCAAAGCATTTAATCCGCTTATAATTTCTGCTCAACCACAATAGTTTTGCAGAGAATATCATGAAGCGCTTTTTTGTCTCTCCTGTAAAAAGGAAGAAAAAGCCCCAAAAGTGTTGTTGCACTGAATAAAAATGCAAAAAATCTAAAAAGAGCTCTAAAAACCCCAATATACTCACCGCTTTTATCATCTACAACTTTAATCTCATAAGCTTTTTTACCGGGAGTTTGTCCAAATTTACTTAAAAGTATTGCGTAAATAAATCCATAAATAGTTACGCCGATAAACGGGGCAACATTGGATGATTGAAAATCATCTTTGCCGCTCATAACAACATAAGCTATGACATAAAGTATCGGAGCGTATATCATAAACATGTCTGTTATAAAAGCTTTTACTCTTTTGGCGTAAGGAGCATAAACATATTTAGGACTCTCTTTTGTTTCTGCTGTTTTAGCGTTTTTTTTAATATTTCTAAATCTCATGGTGCCATTATAACAGATAAAAAAAGCATTTTAAACGCTCTACTATATAAAATATTGCTTAATTTGTACAATTAACAACAATAAGTAAACAAATTGAGAATAAAAGGTAAAATTTAAACTAAATTTAAAAATTGGCGGTGTAGAATATGCGAAGTCCTAATATATCGCATAACTAGAAGTGATGTATAAGTGATAATAAAATCACTTTTACATCACTTCATTGTAGGTGATTTAAGAGACAAAACAGGAGAATTAAATGAGAAAAATGATTAAAATGTCAATGGCTGCGGTTATGATGATGGGTGTTGGTGCAGTTTCTGCTCAAGCTGAGGGAACAGACATCTTAACTAATATTAAAGCAAACGGACAAGTAAGAGCTCGTTATGAGATGGTAGATACAGATAACACTGTTAAAAATGCAAACGCATTCACAAACCGTTTAACTTTAGGCGTTGGTGCTGATTTATTGGGAACTGATTGGTTATCTGCTTATGCTGAAATGACTGATGTTCGTAATCTTAACGATAACTACAACAGTGGTGTAAATGGAGAAACAGCTCATAATGCAGTTGTAGATTCAGAGCAGACTCGCGTAACTCAAGCATATATTGATATGAAAAAAGGCAAAACAAAGCTTCGTATTGGTCGCCAAGGTTTAAATCTTGACAACATGAGATTTGTCGGTACTGTTGATTGGAGACAAATGCCTCAAACTTTTGATGCATATACTCTTACAGACAACACTGTTGAGAACCTAAATCTATTCGCATCTTATGTTACTCAAATTAATAAAGTATTTCATGAAGATTTAGCAACAGGAAACTGGGATACTAGAACACTTCTTTTAAATGCTTCATATAAAGTTATGCCGGAACTTAAAGTTACTGCTTATGACTATATGATTGGAGCTGGAACTGGCGTAACTACAACTGCAGGTGGAAGCGATACTTATGGTATAGCGCTTACTGGCGATGTGGCAGTTTCTGATGCACTTAAGTTAAACTACCGTGCAGAGTATGCTAAACAAACAGATGCTAGTATGGAAAATTCAGGTGTAGACACGAGTGCAAATGTAGATGCTGATTATATGAACTTTGAGCTTGGTGCAAATATGTCAGGTATTTTAGTCGGCGCTCAGTATGAAGTGTTAAGCGGTACAAATGGAACAGATGGAAATACTGCATTTTCAACTCCTTTAGCAACACTACATGCACATAACGGTTGGGCAGATATGTTCTTAGCAACTCCAACTGCCGGTCTTGAAGATATGAGCCTTTGGGTTGGATATACTTCAAAAGATTTAGGTCTTTTAAAAGCAATCTACCATGACTATTCAAGTTATGTTGGAAGTGTTGATTTCGGAACAGAGCTTGATGTAATCTACACAAGAGCAATCCCAAATGTTAACAATCTTACTGGTATGTTAAAATTTGCTGATTATAATGGAGAAACAGAAGCTCCAACTGCTGCTCTAAGAACTGACACTACAAAATTCTGGGCAATGTTAGATTATAAATTCACTACAAAATAGTTAAAATTTTCAAGTCACTCTTTGTGGCTTGAAACCTCTTCGTTATTTAACCTACTTTTTACCTCCAAAAGATATAATACAAACATATAAAATAGTTTAGGAATTATTATGCTAATAGATAGCTACCATAGAGTAGTTGACTATCTTCGCATCTCCGTAACGGAGCGATGCAACTTTAGATGTCAGTACTGTATGCCGGAGAAACCTTTTTCATGGGTGCCAAAAGAGAATCTGCTCACATTTGAAGAGCTTTTCCTGTTTGTAAAAGTGGCGATAGATGAGGGGATAAAAAAGATTCGAATTACCGGCGGAGAACCGCTTTTGAGAGAAGATCTGGATAAATTTATCAAGATGATATACGACTATGCTCCAGATATCGACCTTGCTATGACGACAAACGCATATCTGCTAAAATCAACCGCACAAAAGTTAAAAGACGCAGGGTTAAAACGCCTAAATGTAAGTATTGATACCCTAAAACCGGAAGTCGCCCTTGCTATTGCGGGCAAAGATGTTTTAAAAAATGTTTTAGAGGGTGTTGATGAGGCTAGAGCAGTAGGTCTTAAAGTAAAAGTAAATATGGTTCCTATGAAAAATATGAATGCGAACGAGATTGTAGATGTTTTAGAGTACTGCAAAGAACGAGATATGTCTATAAGATTTATAGAGTATATGGAGAACCGATTTGCAGCAAAAGAGATAAGCGGACTCAAATCTGATGAGCTTTTAGAGATATTAAGAGAGCGCTATGAGTTCATTGATGAGGGGTTTGACGGCTCATCGCCATCTCACTACTATAAAATGAAAGACGGGTATCGGTTTGGGATTATTGAGCCTTACGGGGATGATTTTTGTAAACAGTGTAACCGTATCCGTTTAACGGCGGAAGGTCAGCTTATACCTTGCCTCTATTTTGATGAGGCTCTAAGTATAGGCAAGGCCATAAAAGAGGGCGATATTGAGGGTGCGGCCGAGGTTTTAAGAGAGGTTGTGAAAAATAAACCTGAAAAAAATCGCTGGGGCGGCGAAGACGGCGAAGTTTCAACAAGAGCTTTTTATGAGACGGGCGGTTGATGATATATTTAGTTGAACATTTTTACAGTATTCAAGGCGAAGGTCGCTACACCGGCACGCCATCACTTTTTTTCCGTTTTGGCGGCTGCAATATGAAGTGTGAAGGATTTGGCTGTCAAGAGACAGCAGATGATGGCACAAAAGTTTTGGGTTGCGATACCGTGTATGCGGTAAACAGAGAACACTTTTTGCAAAATTGGATACCGATAAAAAGCGCGCCAGAACTTTTGAATGTCTTAAATCTTTATGAGTTGCCAAACAGTGTAGATATTGTATTAACCGGCGGAGAGCCGTTAATATACGCAAATGAGCCAATTTTCATTGAGTTTTTAAAAGCTCTGCATGCAAACGGACATAGGATTACTTTTGAGACAAACGGCTCTTTAGGGGTTGATTTTGAGCGATACCCCATCTACAAAGAGTCTGTTTTTGCTCTCTCCGTTAAGCTTTCAAACTCAAATGAGCCTTTTAGCAAAAGAGTCAGAGGCGAAATCATAAACTCAATAGCTCTAAATGCAAAAGAGGCTTTTTTTAAATTTTCAATCGATGCGGATTCTATAAACCTAGGGCTTGAAGATGAAATTTTAGAGATAATTTCGTACGCACCAAAGACTTTGGTTTATTGTATGCCTCTTGGCGGAAACAAAAAAGAGGTAGAAGCAAATACAGAGCCGCTTATAGAGTTTTGTAAAGTAAAAGGGTACAATTTTAGCGATAGACTTCATATTAGAATATGGGATCAAAACAGAGGTGTCTGATGATTATAAGAAAACTTTTTAAATTTGAAAATGCACATGTTGTAAGAGGATGCTCAACAATAAAGTGCAGAAGTTCTATTCATGGGCACTCATACAAAGTAGAACTTCTCTTCTCTTCAAACTTTTTGGATAATGGGCAGATGGTTTATGATTTTGGGCTTATGAAGCAGAATATGAAAGATATAATTGAGTGTTTTGATCACTCTATTGCCATCTGGAACGGTGATGAGGCAGAGTATATAAGTGATATGAAAAAACACTCTGCAAGATGGGTGCTTTTGCCTATTTCTCCCTCGGCAGAGCAGTTTTCCCGCCTTATTTTTGTCTTAATCGATAAACTTTTAGCACTTACTACCACCATAAACGGAGAAAAAGAGGTAAAGCTTCACAGCGTAATAGTTCATGAAACAGATACGGGCTATGCACAAGCGTTTAAAGAGGATGCCTACTCAAAAAATATGGGCACTATCAACCTAGATGAGATTATTTTTAGCGATGAGATTCAAAATAGTTGGAAAGACGGCAAGCTGTTTGAAAAGATAAAAAATAGCAAAAACTTTGTAAACCCAAAGAGTGTTTAAACTTTTATTTGGTAATTAAATCACTCTTTTCTTTTGAGTTAAAGCTAAATCTTGTAGAAATTATCTTAACGCTGCCGTCTTTTTTTAATAATTCACAATTTTCATCAACTATAATATATGAGTTTGAGACTGCTAGCGGTGATATCATTCCGGGTGAGAAATTTTCATAGGGTGTAAATGAGGCGCCGTCAAAAAATCCGGGAATAAGCGTTCTCCTGCCCCCTTTTATAACATAATTATTTGCCATTTTTGTCTCTATCGGCGCTATATATTTTGCCTCATCTCCGCTAAGAGCTAGAATGATACTCTGGGCAAATAGTTCAAAGTTGAGTGCCGCGGCAAGCGGGTTTCCCGGAAGATTTAAAACCAAAGTATCTTTTATTCGACCAAAAGTTGTCGGTTTTCCGGGTTTAATCTCGACATGATCAAAAAACACATCACATCCAAAAGCTCCAAATGCCTCTTTTGTAAAGTCCGCATCGCCTACACTTACTCCGCCGGATGTTATAATCAAATCGCTATTAAGTGCACTTTTAATATGCTCGTGTATTTCTTCAAGCGAATCGCCGGCAGTTCCGATAAAATCAACATCGCAGCCAAGTTCCTGTGCTCTGGCAAAAAAGGTCGGAGTGTTTGTGTTGTAGAGTTGATACGACTCAACACTCTCATAATGCATCTTAAGCTCATTTCCGGAAGCAAAAATAGCCACCTTTGGTTTTTTGTAAACTTTGATATGGCTTCTTCCCTGCGAGGCTAAAAGCGTAATGTGGTGCGCATAAATCTTTTGACCTCTATTTAGTAGCGTTGCCCCGCTTTTAATATCTTCGCCGCATAAACGAATATGTTTACCTCTCTTTAGGTTATTCGGAAGTTTAACCCCATTATCAAGAGCTGTAACCTCCTCTATCGGAACGATAGCCTCGCAGCCTAATGGAATTTTTGCCCCCGTCATTATTTTAATCGCAAATCCGCCCTTTAACTCCTCATTTGAGTTGTCCCCTGCAAAAATCGTATGATTTACCGTAACTTCTCTGCCGGCATCTTCGACTTTTACGGCATATCCGTCCATGGCAGAGTTGTCAAAAGGAGGAAGGTTGTGCGATGCCCTAATCTCCTCTGCTAAGATATATCCTAAAGCTTGTTCCAGCGGCAATATTTTGAGTGATTTTAGTGTAGCGTTTTGGTAAATATATTTGAGTGCTTCTTCTATGGTAACAGCCATACAACGCCTTTTGTTAAAAAATTATGATAATTATAGTAAAATTTCACTATGAATGAAATGTATGATATGAGTATTGTAACACACAACTGGGGTGTTATGTCGGTTTTGGGCGTGATTTTTATAAATATTTTTATGCTTTTTGGTATAAAAAATTTAGCAAAATACACAAGAGCGCTCTCTCTGTTTACGCCAATTGTTGGAACGACTATCGGTATAGTTATTTTTACAGGCGTGGTAATGATGGCGGCAAAGCATCTGGATTTTACGGCGCAAAATATTGTTATGATAATTTTTGCCATAATTCTAATTTATCTAGAAGTTAAACGCTCTTTGGGATTAAAACGCCTCAATAAAAAAGAAGAAAACGCATTTAAAAACTACAAATCATATGCGCTAAAAATTTTTATTTTAGAGATTTTGGTAATTCTTAGTATCTCTTTATGGATGTGGCTTTGATATATATACTTGATGATGAAGCGGGGTTAGAAACTCTGCATGTAAGAGGCGATTTGCACAAATACCTAATCAAAATCCGTCGCCATTGTGAGGGCGATGAGCTCTGTTTTAGAGCGAGAAAAAACATTGAACTACTGCACAGATACAGAGTTGAGAGTGTTGAGCCAAGAAGTGCGGAGTTGTCGTTAATCTCCTCAAGCGTATATGAGGTAAAGAGTAAAAAATCATTGCATATAGGTTGGTGCATAATAGACTCAAACTCGATAGAAAAAGCACTTCCTTCGCTTTGTGAAATAGGTGTTGAAAAAATATCTTTCATATCTTGTGAGAGAAGCCAAAAAAACTTTAAACTTGATTTTAAAAGGTTTGAGAGAATAGTAGAGGCTTCGATGCAGCAGTGCGGCAGAAGTACATACATCGAGTTTAATACATGTAAAAACATAAAAGAGTTTGTAGATAAGTACCCAGATACAAAGGTGTTTGATTTTTGTGAGCAAATTTTGCAGGATTACAGTGATATAAAAACTATTTTGGTCGGGTGTGAGGGAGGTTTCTCCTCCAAAGAGAAGGAGTTTCTCTCATCATTGGATAGATTTAGACTGGATACGCCGATGGTTTTACGCTCCGAGAGTGCCGTTTTGGCAATTGCAAGTAAAATAGTCCTTTAAGATAATTTTAGGTAAAATCCGTTTCGTAAAAAATCCGCCCCCATACGGATTTAAAAAATATATAGATATTCGCACACTACCGAGTATCAAAAGGCAAAAAAATGAAAAAAGATCTTCACCCAAAATTAGTAGCTTGTACAGTAACTTGTTCATGTGGAAACACTTTCGTAACAGAGAGTCAAAAAGATGAGATGAGAATTGACATCTGTAATGAGTGTCACCCGTTCTTCACAGGTTCTGAGAGAATGATAGATACTGCAGGAAGAATTGATAAATTCAATAAGCGTTACGCTAAAAACTAGGAAAGATACTAATATGATATTTCTCGCCAAAGGCGAAGCTTCAGTGACTGAACACAATCTGGACTTGTTCAGATTGTGTGAGAAATGTTAGTATTAGTCCCGACTCCCATTGGAAACATAGGCGATATATCGCTTAGAGCTATTGAAGCTCTAAGTGGCGCCGATGTGCTTTTGTGCGAAGATACTCGCGTTACTAAAAAACTTATTCATATCCTCAAAGAGCGTTATAACACCCTCTTTAAATCCGAACAAAATTTTATTTCACTTCATTCTCATAATGAAAAAGAGTTTATAGAAAAATTAGAGCCCTCTTTTTTTGAACAAGATGTTATCTATGTCAGTGATGCGGGTATGCCGGGTATCAGTGACCCAGGGCAGATGCTGGTTAAATATTGCCAAAATAATAATTTAAAATATGATGTTCTGCCCGGTGCAAATGCGCTTTTGACGGCTTTTGTAGCAAGTGGATTTGTTGAAACCAAAATGCTTTTTTGGGGATTTTTGCCACATAAAGGCAAGGATAGAACAGCTTCGCTCTTGGGAGCTTTAAATAGCGGATATGCGACTATTCTTTATGAATCGCCGCACAGACTTGATAAGCTTTTGGGCGAGTTGTCCATTGAGGAGCCTTCACGCAAGATATTTTTAGCAAAAGAGCTTACTAAAAGGTACCAAAAGTACTATTTTGGAACTGCCGATGAGGTTAAGCAAAAGGTAGATATAAACCTTAGGGGCGAGTGGGTTGTAGTAATTGAGGCCAAAGAGGCTCAAAACAGCAGCGCTATAAGTCAAAACGATATTTTAGAGCTTGATTTGCCAAAAAAAGTTCAAGCAAAACTTATCAGTAAAATAACAGGCGAAAATACAAAAGCGTGTTATGAGAGATTATTAAAGCTTTAAATGTACTATATTTTAATTTTTTTGGATAAAATGCCCACATGTTAATTTATGCAAAACAACCAATCAATTATATTATAAAGAACCATCCTAATAAAATCAAGATTTTGTATCTTGCAAAAGAGATGGATAAAAAAGAGTACTCAAAACTTATGAAAATGAATTTTGAGATAAAAAGAATTCCCTCAGACGCAGCAGGGATAATGTGCAAAAATGCTTCTCATCAGGGAATATTGGCAGAAGTTGATGAGTATGAACTTCGTGATTATAAAACATTTTTAAATTATGAGTTTGTTCTTGTTCTCTCAGGTTTGACTGATGTCGGAAATATTGGCGCAATCATCAGAAGTGCTTATGCACTTGGAGTTGATGGAGTCATCGCATGCGGAGTGAAATCACTGCCTCTTGAAGCAGTAACAAGAACAAGCACCGGTGCACTTTTTGATATGCCGTTTGCGATAGAGGCAAATATTCACGATGTTATGAACGACCTTAAAATGTCAGGTTTTACAACTTATGGTGCAGATATGGGCGGTAAAGATATAAGAGATGTTAAAGTCCGAAAGAAAAGAGCTCTATTTTTAGGGAGCGAGGGTGAAGGACTAAGTGCGAGAGTTATTTCAAAGTTAGATGAGATTGTAAGTATAAAAATGTCACATGAGTTTGATTCTTTAAATGTTGGTGTGGCCGGAGCTATTTTAATGGATAGGATGAGAGTATGAGCAGTGGTTTTGAAAAATTAAAAAGTATTGGTGTTCAAAAAATTCATGAGGCTACTCATATATCAAGAGCACATATTCAGGGGATATTGCAAGAGAATTTTGAAGATATGAACAGCGTTCAATTGGCAGGTTTTATCTCTATTCTTGAGAGAGAGTACTCTGTTGATTTGAGTGAATTGAAAAATAAAGCTAAAGAGCATTTTAAAAATAGCTCACACTCTGTTAAAAAAGCAAAAGCGGTTAATGTTTTTCTTGCACACAAGAAAAAAAAGAGATTGACGCTAACCTATATAATTTCAGGGGTTGCTTTTGTCGGGTTAATTGCGATTTTTATTATAAGCTCGTCATCTGATGATGTTGTTAAAGTTGACAATAGTGTTATAGAGAGTGCTCAGAGTAACATATCGGTGGCACAGAGTGAACAAAACAGTACTGTTGTTGATAAAAACAGCACTTTAGATGAAGAAAAGCTAGAAGAGCCATCATCATCACCGGTGCCGATAGAGGTAGTAAATCCGGAGGCAGCAGCCCCAAAAGCAGCTATTCAAGCACCCTCTTTTAAAATTATGCCAAATTCTAAAGTATGGATGGGTTATATCGATTTAGCTACCGGCGCAAGAAATCAAAAAATATTTTCTGATGAACTTTTGTTGGACCCTGCAAAAGAGTGGCTACTCTTCATTGGACATGGGCAAATGAACATAGAGATAAACGGAGTAACCACAAGCTTTAATAATAAAAATAGCATGAGATTTTTATATAAAAACTCAGAGCTAAAAGAGATAGATTCAAAAGAGTTTAAAAATCTAAATAGCGGTAAAGCATGGTAAAAATATTTTTAATCCTTACTCTTCTTGTCTCTTTTTCAAGCGCAGAAGATTTATTGATTAAAAAAATTCAAAGTCTCATCAGTCCGGCTACATTTGCTAAAGACAAAGCTTATATAGATACCATCTTCTCTCCAAAAAAAGATTTTTATGAGGAAGATGGAAGAGTTGATTCTATTAAAGTTATTAAAACGCTTAAAGATAATGGCATTTTAAATCTTTTTTTTAAAAAACCACGCGATATAAACATAAGTTTTAAAACAAAAGGCGCACCTCTGCTTTTTATAAAAATAATGAGTGATTCTTTGCAAAATATCGGTTATTACAAATATATGACAAAAGAGTCCGGTTTTAACGATTCAGAGTTTACATGGAAAATAAATTTAATTTCAGAGTATGCCGCAGACCCAATTATAGTCAGTCAAGAATTGAAAAAAAGCAACTGCAAAATTATTGATGTTATAAAAGAGAACGATACAGACTGGACATATATCGTCGATATGAAAAATGCTAAACTCGATGTTCCCAAAGTTGAAGATGGGGTTGAACTCAAACTAAAGAGATCACTCTACGCATACTGGCTTAATGTTTCAAACATGGAAAAAATAGAAATATCTAGCTCTTCTAGAAATGATTGGTATCCTCATATTGCATATTATGACAAATCTCTAAAATTATTAAGAGTCAATAAAATAGATACAAAAAAAACAAATATTACTCTTGATATTAAAGAAGATACCCACTACATAAAAATTTCAGACATATATACTTTAAAAAATATTAAAGACGATTTGGTTTTAAGCCCGACAGCCAAAAAAATAAACTAATTGTAAATTTTTTTCGATAGAATGTCACTAATTATTTAATCAGGAATATTGATGTTTGACGAGATACAATTTGATAGAATGAAGAGATTGCCTAAGTATGTTTTTGCTGAGGTAAATGAGCTTAAAATGGCGCAGCGCAGAGCTGGCGCCGATGTTATAGATTTTTCTATGGGAAATCCGGACGGAGACACTCCCGAGCACATTAGAGAGAAGCTTATCGAGTCGGCGCAAAAAACCAAAACTCATGGGTATTCAGTATCAAAAGGTATTCCAAAACTTTTATCTGCCATTGCCGATTGGTACAAAAGAAGATATGACTGCGATTTAGACCCATCAACCGAGTGCGTTGCCGTTATGGGTTCTAAAGAGGGCTATGCTCACTTGGCTTATGCTATTACAAATCCCGGTGATGTCGCTATCGTTCCTGATCCAACCTATCCGATTCATGAGTACTCTTTCATCTTGGCCGGCGGAAATGTTGCAAAATTTGCAATTGAGTTTGATGAAGATTATAAGCTCAATGAAGATAAATTTTTTGAAGATTTGGATAGAGTTTTTAAAGAGAGTTCTCCAAAACCAAAGTATGTTTTAGTAAACTTTCCCCACAATCCTACAACTGCAACGGTAACACAGGATTTTTATGTTCGTCTTGTTGCGATGGCAAAAGAGAAAAGATTTTATGTTATCAGCGATATTGCATACGGTGACATAACTTTTGACGGATATGTGACGCCTTCTATTATGAGTGTACCGGGGGCAAAAGATGTTGCGGTCGAGAGTTTTACGCTTTCAAAAAGCTACAATATGGCAGGGTGGCGTGTAGGTTTCTTTGTAGGAAACAAAAAACTAATCGGTGCTCTTCAAAAAATTAAATCATGGTTGGATTACGGTATGTTTACCCCGATTCAAGTTGCTGCTACAATAGCGCTTAACGGGGATCAGCAGTGTGTAAAAGATATAGTGGAAAAATATAACCACCGTCAAGAAGTTCTGCTGGATGCATTTGACAGAGCAGGCTGGCACATAAGAAAAAATCAGGCAAGCATGTTTGTTTGGGCAAAAATTCCGGAGTGTTGTGCGCATTTAGGTTCATTAGAGTTTTCAAAAAGACTTTTAAGAGAGGCTGATGTTGCGGTTGCACCGGGAATTGGCTTTGGTGTGTACGGGGATGATTATGTTCGTATAGCACTTATTGAAAATGATAACCGTATCCGCCAAGCGGCTAGAAATATTAAAGAGTTTTTAAAACAATTTCAAGACGAAAAAAAATAGCATGATAAAAGTTGGAATCATTGGTGTTGGCACTGTTGGAGCGAGTGTTATAAATATCTTAAAAGAGAATGCGGATGTTATTTCTGCTCGTGCCGGTGTTGATATAGTAGCAAAAAGCGGTGTGGTTAAAAATCTAAACAAAGATAGAAGCTCTTTAGGTATTAAAATCACAGACAATGTTGATGATATTTTAAACGATAGTGAAATCGATATTGTTGTTGAGCTTATGGGCGGTGTTGAGGAGGCGTTTGAAGTTGTTAAACGCGCACTTAAAAGCGGCAAAGCCGTAGTTACCGCAAACAAAGCACTTTTGGCATACCATCGTTATGAGCTTCAAGAGATAGCAAAAGATATAGCTTTTGAGTATGAGGCTAGTGTTGCCGGCGGTATTCCTATTATAAATGCCCTTCGTGATGGACTGTCTGCAAATCATATTGAGTCTATCAGAGGCATTATGAATGGCACATGTAACTATATGTTGACAAAGATGACAAACGATGGTGTTGCGTATGACGAGATTTTAAAAGAGGCTCAAAAGCTTGGCTATGCAGAGGCTGACCCTACCTTTGATGTCGGCGGATTTGACACGGCACACAAACTTCTAATACTTGCAAGCATCGCTTATGGAATTGATGCAAAGCCCGAAGATATTCTTATAGAGGGAATACAAAATATTTCACAAGAGGATATCTCCTTTGCAAAAGAGTTCGGTTATGCCATAAAACTTCTTGGAATTGCTAAAAAAGACGGCAATAAGGTTGAGCTTAGAGTTCACGCCTGCTTGATAAAAAAAGAAGAGATGATAGCAAAAATTGACGGTGTTATGAACGGCATCAGCGTAGTCGGCGATAAAGTCGGCGAAACGCTCTATTATGGAGCAGGTGCCGGCGGAAATGCTACTGCAAGTGCGGTTGTTGCAAATATAATTGACATAGCAAGAAGCGGAAAAAGCAGACCTATGCTTGGTTTTGATAAACCGATGGAGGGCAAACTTACCCTAAAAGCTCCTGCTGACATTGAGTCAAAATATTATCTTCGTATAAATGTCTCTGATAAGATAGGCGTCTTAGCTAGAATTACCAAAATATTTGAAGAAAACAGTATTTCAATAGAGTCTATTCTTCAAAGACAATCCTCTCACGACAGTGCAAATCTTCTAATTTCCACTCATAAAGCTTATGAATATGATATACAAAACCTTATCTCCTCTCTTGAGAAGTTAGAGTTTGTAAATTTTAGACCCGTAATGATTAGGATAGTGTAAGAAGCGGTGAAAATTTTAATCACCGGTGCAAGTAGCGGAATAGGGCAGGAGCTCTCAAAACTCTATGCCACAAAAGAAAACGAGCTTGTTCTATTGGCTCGCAGAGAAGATAGATTGCAACTGTTAAAATCACAACTTGCAAATGCCAAAAGCGTTGAGATACTCATTGCGGATGTTGGTAAGTTTGATGAACTGCAAGAAAAAATAAGACTCCTTGAGAGTGTTGATATGGTTATATTAAATGCCGGCATCTCGCTTGGACACTCGCTAGAAATTACCCCGTTTGATGATTTTAAAAATTTATATGATGTGAATTTATTGGCCAATCACGCAATATTAGAAGTTTTACTGCCGCAATTTGAAGCCAAAAAAAACGGAAAAATAGTCTTTATATCATCTCTGGCTTCACTCATAAGTATGCCGACTTCAGTTGCTTACAGCTCCTCAAAAAGAGCGATGAATGCCTATGCAGAGGGCATTAGATATAAGTATAAAAAGCATGGAATAAAAGTTATAAATATATTGCCGGGGTTTATAAAAAGCGAGATGACTGATAAGAACAGTTTTAAAATGCCATTTTTGCTTGATACGGATACAGGTGCAAAAAGAATTTATAATGCAATTGCCAAAGAGAGAAGGTTTTATCCATTTCCTCTTAGATTTTATTTAATCATTTCGCTTTTAAACATGCTTCCGCAATTTTTAAGAGATAAGATTGTAAACTCACTGCTTTAAAAGCTTTGGCATTGAAGCTTGACGCATTAAGCGTCAGAAGTAAATATAATTTTTAGGACTTTTATGGAAAATACTCAAACAATAGATAGCGTTTGTACTTATTGCGGTGTCGGTTGTGATATTGCGGCGCATGTAAAAGATAACAAAATTCAAAAGATTTTTGCTCATAAAGATGGTGTTGTTTCACAAGGGAAACTTTGTATAAAAGGCAAGTATGGATTTGACTTTGTCGACTCAAAAGAGCGACTTCGAATTCCAAGAATCAAGAAGAGCTTTTTAGAGAAAAATCCTACTATAAAAGAGGCGATAGCCTCTTCTCTAAAAGATTTTGACGATGTTTGGTATGAGAGTGATTTGGATAGTGCAACAACAGCAGCTGCGATGAAGCTTAAAGAAGTTCAAGCAAAATACGGTAGAAAAAGTGTTTGTTCAATCGGGGGAGCTAGAACATCATGTGAGAGTGTTTACCTCTTCCAAAAATTCACTCGCCACACTCTAAACTCTCCGCATGTAGATAATTGCGCCAGAGTTTGTCACTCACCAAGCTTAAAAGGGATGCGCACTACCATCGGCGAGGGAGCTGCCACAAATCCATATAACGACATATATAACTGCGAATTTATGATAGTAATCGGCTCAAACACAACAGAGGCTCATCCAATTATTGCAAACAGAATAGTCGATGTGGCTCAAAAACATGACAATTTGGCTGTTTTTGATGTTAGGGATATAAAACTAAATAAATTTGCAAAATATAAAGCAATAATTCCACATGAAGCAAATCTTCTTGTTTTAAATATGCTGGCGTATGTAATTATAAGCGAAGAACTTTATGCTGATAACTTTATAGCGGAGCGTACAAAAGGTTTTGCAGAGTTTAAAGAGAAGATTTTAAATGACCCATTTGCAAATCCAAAATATTTTGAACAAATAGAGGGTTATGAGCAACTCTCCAAGATAATTCCAAAAGTGGCAAGAGAGTATGCGCTTAAAAAGTCTATGATTTTTTGGGGACTTGGAATTACTGAACATATAGACGGCTCTTATGCGGTTATGGCAATAACGCATCTGGCTCTTATGACCGGAAATATCGGCAAAGAGGGTGCGGGACTTATGCCTCTTAGAGGACAAAATAATGTTCAGGGTGCGTGTGACATGGGAATGCTTCCATATTTTGCTCCGGATTATCAAGTTCCAAAAGAGATTGGTTTGATGACACCGCAATTAGTCGATGAGATGTTAGAAGGCAGAGTAAAAGCGATTTTAAATATAGGCGAAGATTTAACGCATATTCATCCAAACCTAAACAAGATAGATAGAGCGCTTGAAAATCTGGAACTGATTATGGTTCAAGAGCTTTTTGTAACGGATATTACGGCAAAAGCGGACATTATCATAGGTGTAAAATCGGCTTATGAGAAGACGGGTGTTTATGTAAATGCGATGAGAAGATTGCATCTCTCACAACCGCTTGTAAAGTCAGAGTTGCCCGATGATTGGGAGGTTATTCAACTTCTTGACAATAAAATGGGCGGCTCTTACAAGTATAAAAACTCAAACGAGATATGGGATGAGGTTCGCGAGGTGGCATACCGTCGATTTAGCGGTGCTAGTTATATTCGTTTAGAGCGTCATAGAAAACGAGGTCTTCAGTGGCCTGTTCATACGGAAGATACTCCTATTTTACATCAACTGGATTTTAGAACGGAAGATGGTCTAGGCGAGTTCCATTACCACCAATACAAGCTTCGCGGTATGGTTGAAGAGATAGTTTGTAAAAATTTAACCGGCTACTATCTTACAACCGGCAGAACGATGGCTATGTACAACAATGCCGCTCAAACAAAGCAGACACCGAGTTTGATGGATAGATATAGCGAGGATATACTTTTAGTTCATGAAAATGATGCGCACGATTTTACGAGCGAGAGAGTAATCCTAAAAACGGAGTTTGGGCAGACAACACCGCTTAGCGTTAAATTTACAGATAAGGTAGAGCCAAAAACTCTATTTGTAACATTCCACCATGCAAGTTCTAAGATTAATGCACTTTTTGGAGATAAGAGCGATGAGTTGATTTTAACTGCGGCTTTTAAATCAATAAAAGTTGAAGTGATTAACACTTAAATGAGCAGAGCCAAGGGAGATGTAGCAGAAGATAGAGCTTGCGCGTTTCTCTTGGAAAACGGCTTTCTCATAATAGAGCGAAACTTCTACTCCCGCTTTGGAGAGATAGATATCATCGCCATAAAAGATAAAGTTATTCATTTTGTAGAGGTAAAAAGCGGACTCGACTACGAGAGTGCTATTCAAAATATAACAAAAACAAAACTATCCCGCCTTATAAAAACCGGTTATGTATATTTGAAAAAAAATGCTCTGAATGTGGACTATATGTACGATGCTCTCATAGTAACGCCCCAAAAGATTTGGTATTTGGAGAATATAACGATATAACTCTCGTTCGTCCTTAGCTTGTCGAAGGATGGAATTGTTTTTGTGTCTGCTTGTTTGCTTTATCTACTTTTGTGTATAATAATCTGAGTTGCAAATAGGAGGGTTGATATGGTAGATATAGAAATTTTAAAACATGAAATCGTAGAATGTCTTAAGCCTCTTGACCCTGATAAGATAATTCTCTTTGGTTCTTATGCTTATGGTACTCCTAATGAAGATAGCGATATTGATTTGTTTTTGGTTAAAGATGATTTAACTGTGGACGGTTTTGATGAATATGAGTTAAAAGCCAGTCGTTATATAACGGATTTGATATATAAATATAAAACTGGGTTTGACTTGTTATCTGCTTCTAGTAGCTACTTAAATCAAAAGGAAGATTATTTTTATAAAGTTGATATCTTACAAAACGGGAAAGTGCTCTATGAACGAAACAGCAGCTAGAGAGTGGCTTACTAAAGCTTGGCATCACTATAGCTCTGGGAAGTTATTGTATGAAGCAAATCATTATACAGATGTTATTTCTGTAGATTTGCATTATGCTATTGAAGTTATCTTAAAATCTTTTCTAGCATATGAAAACAAGCAGATTATTAAAACTCACAATCTACTAGAACTACATAGTCATCTTTTGCGCTTCATAGATTTCAATGAAGATGAAAAAGAACTATTGCGCTTAGCAACAGCCTATCATATCAAAGGCTCATATCCTCCAAAAGACAGAAAACTTCCGTCAAGAGATGAAATAAAAATAGTCTTAGACTTTACGAACACTCTTTTCATCGAAGTCTGCACTATCCTAAATATTTCACTAGAAGAGATAAAGTCTAGGTAAAAAACACTCCCTCTTCATAACTCTTTTTCATGCATAAATATCTAATATTTTGCTTGGATTTGCGGCAATTTCGCTATCTTGTTCAACTTTTGCATCAAGCGATGTAATATTTGCCACAGGATTGCTTCCTGTATCTGTTTTAGAGCTGTTTGTGTTTGTACCTGATTCAGGTCTGCCAATCTGAACTTGACTTGAATAAGGCGATTGAAATATATAGCGAGTTACTTCCATAATCCACTCCTTCTTCCTTTTGTACTATAATATCACAAAAATAAAAAACAGAAAATAAAAAAATAATATAAGTTGGAGAATTTTATGAAAGCAAATATATATTTTGGCTCACAAGAAACGAAAAAAGAGGAGTACTTATCTAGAGTAAGCCCTTATAGCGGTGAAATAGTTTCAAAAGTGGCTGTTTGTGATGCAAATGATGCAAAAAGAGCGCTTAATATTGCACAAGAGGCGGCAAAAGAGGCGAAAAAGACAACGATTGCGCAGAGATGTAACTGGCTGTTGGATGTTGCAAAAAAGTTAAAAGAAAATAGAGAAGATTTGGCTAAAACTATAACTGACGAAGTCGGAAAACCTATTATGTTTTCGAAGATTGAAGTAGATAGATGTATTGAGACAGTTACGCTCTCGGCAGAGGTTATGCGAACAATGCATGGCGAAACTATAAATACAGACGCCATGAACAGCGGTAAAAAAACTATGGCATTTTTTAGCAGAGTGCCATCCGGTGTTGTTGTTGCAATTACTCCTTTTAATTTTCCGCTAAATCTCGTGGCACATAAATTAGCTCCGGCTCTTGTAGCAGGAAATGCTGTTGTTTTAAAACCGACTCCCGAAGCTCCTCTAACCGCTTATAAGTTTGCAAAACTTTTCATTGAGAGCGAGTTTGCCATAAAAGATGCGTTGAGTGTTGTTTACGGTGATGCCGAGGTTGGAAATGCTCTCGTTACAAGTGATATTCCTCGAGTGATTAGTTTTACCGGAAGCGTTACGGTTGGTAACATCATCACAAAAAATGCAGGTATTAAAAAAGTCTCGTTGGAGCTTGGCGGTAATGCAGCGACATTTATAGATAAGAGTGCAGATTTGGAGCTTGCTGCTGCTAGATGTGCAATCGGTGCTTTTGTAAACTCCGGACAAGTCTGCATCTCTCTTCAACGCATCTATGTAGATGCAGAAATTTATGATGAGTTTGCCTCTAAAATGGCGATTGAGAGTAAAAAATTAGTTGTCGGTTCGCCATACAGTGATGACACTTTTATGGGTCCACTTATTGATGATGAAGCGTGTGCGAGAGCTATGAACTGGGTAGAGAGTGCCATAAAAGAGGGTGCCACTCCTCTTCTTGCTCCTAAAGTTGACGGCAGAATGTTTTACCCTTGCGTAATGACTGATGTAACTCAAGATATGAAAATTGTGTGCGAAGAGGTTTTTGCCCCAATTGTCTCACTGATAAAAGTAAATAATTTTGATGAAGCTCTGGCTTTGATGAATGATTCGCCTTATGGATTGCAGTTTTCAATTTTTACAAATGATTTAAAACTAACGCAAAGAGCAATAGAGGAGCTTGATGCCGGCGGTATTGTAATAAACGATATGCCTACGCTAAGGTTTGATATTCAGCCTTATGGCGGTGTAAAACTCAGCGGAGTAGGGCGCGAAGGACCCCGTTTTGCCATCGAAGAGATGACCGAAATCAAGAGCGTAGTAATATGTTAAATGGGTAAGAAAAAGGTAATCATAAGCGCCTGTTTGCTGGGTGAGTGTTGCCGTTATGATGGCTTAACAAAAGAGGATAGCGGGATTATAGAGAGATATTCTGATTATGAAGTTATTCCATTTTGTCCTGAAGTACCTATCTTTGGTACTCCAAGAGAGAGAATAAATGTCATTGAGGTTGATGGTGAAAATAAAATTATAACAGATGAGACAAACAGAGATGTTACAAAATTACTAGAAGATGAAATAAATTTTTTTATAAATTTAAATCCAAAAGTTGATGAAATAGTACTAAAATCAAAATCGCCAAGTTGCGGACTGGGAACGACTCCTATCCTAAATCAGGGCAAAGAAGTGCTTTTTTACGGAGATGGAATTGCCGCAAAAATCTTTAAAAAAAAGTATAAAAAAGCAAATATAAAAGATGAAAAATTCGTATAAAAATTAGAAAAAGTTATGATATAATCGACAACTGTTAAAAATAAGGGGTCTCAAAGATGAAAAAATTAGTATCAGGTTTAGCCGTATCAGTGCTGTTTGTCTCTACTGTTTTGGCGCAGGACATCAGTGCCGAAAAAGGCAAAGGAATTTTTGAAGCAAAGGGTTGCGCTGTTTGTCACAAAAAAGATATGGACACAATCGGACCATCACTCGCTACCATTGCCAGAGCATATCTTGGAAGAGAGATAGAGCTTATATCATACTTAAGAGGTCAAGGTCCGGCGATTGTTGACCCTGCCCGTGCGTCCGTGATGAATCCGCAGCTAGTAAAGATTAGAATGCTTTTTGATCCAGAGATGCAAGCCGTTGCGACATATATGATTTCAGTAAATGATAGACCGTTTTAAATAGTTAAAAAAAAAGGGAAAGGGAAAAATGAAATACAACCATTTTTTTATATCAAAAATAATAATTGCTTTAGTTCTTACGCTGACAACTGTTTTTGCGGCTGCCAAAGCTGCTGCTCCGGTAGCAGCTCCGGTGGTTGCTAAAAGTACAAAAGATACGCCGCTGACTGATGCTCAAAAGTTTTATGGAACTGAGCTTAAATCATCAAAAAAAGTTGTGCATCCGCCGTATGCATGGGGTGACTGTACTGTTTGTCACAAAGATGCAAAGGGAGAGAAAGGTTTAGTTATGGACCCTCCTGAGTTGTGCGCTATGTGTCATGAAGCCAAAGATGGTAAAAAGTTTATCCATGGACCGGTTGCAGCGGGCGCTTGTACATCATGTCACAACCCTCATGAGTCGGATAATGCAAAGCTTTTAGTAGCATCAAGCATAAATGAGCTTTGTGTATCATGTCATCAGGACAAGGATGAGTTTTTACGCAAAACTGCAAATATTCACCCTCCGGTAAAAGACCAGTGTACTAACTGTCATGATCCGCACACAGAAGATCATCTCTTTCAGTTAAAAGCTGATGGTAAAAAAGATTTGTGTGTTATGTGCCATGTTGAGAAAGAAGTTTGGACAAAAACAGTAACAGATAAGCACGGTGCGCTGAACAGACCTAGAAAATGTCTTGAGTGTCATGATCCGCATGGTTCTTCAAATCCGAAGTTCTTAATTAAAGATACTTCAAAAGAGTTATGTCTGACATGTCATAGCCAGCCTGTAACAACAGATGAAACAGGTGAGAAGCTTATGGATATCGGAAAACATCTTGAAAACAATCCTGATTGGCATGGTCCGATTCTTTGGGGTGATTGTGCAGCTTGTCACAATCCGCACGGTTCAAATAACTTAAGAATGTTAAATAAACCGTTTCCAAGAACTTTCTATGAAGCTTTTGATGAAGATAACTATATCTGTTTTCAGTGTCATGAAAAAGAGAAAATTATGGATGAAAAAACATCAACCGCAACTAACTTTAGAAACGGTGATGTGAACATGCACTTTATACATGTTAATAAAGAAAAAGGTCGTTCTTGCCGTGCATGTCATGATTTCCACGGCACAAAAGAGTACCCGCACCACTTAAGAGCAAAGACGCAGTTTGGTAAGATTAACTTCCCAATCCGTTTTATAGAGAGTGAAAATGGCGGTTCATGTGCTCCAGCGTGTCATGCTCGTCGTCACTATGACAAAGTAACACCAAAAGTCAACCTTAAGTAGTTGATTTGAAACGAATATATATACTTCTTTTGCTATTAGTCTCAATTTGTGGCGGTGCAAAAGAGGTATCTCCATCAGTTGCAATTGTTCAGCCGCAAGATAAAAGCCGTTATGTCGGCGAGGGCAGTACTTTTGTAATTGATACTACATTTAAAGAAGCTGACACAATTGTTATAAAAAGAGATAACAATATAACTGCCACACTTAAAGTAAAACCGGAAAGAAACACATACTGCAAAACAATCGAACTTAAACCCGGAGTAAATATAGTATCTGTAAGTTTATACAAAGACTCCAAGCTGGTAAGCAAAAGTGACAGAGAGCTCTATTTTTTATCAGAGCTTTTTGAGGGTGTTAATGAAGAGGATGCAGAAAATTATAAAGTAAGATTTTTTCATAATGATGAAAAAGAGAAAAAGTGCACCTCTTGTCACAATATGAAATCAAACATTCCGACAAACAACGAAGCACTCCAAGATGTAACTAAAACAACATGTTATGCCTGCCATGCCGGTATGATAAATACTAAAAATACGCATGCACCGGCTGCAAACTGGCTCTGTCTTGATTGTCATGACGGTAAATTCGGCGAGTACAATATGGCTGATAAAGGCGCCTCAAAGTATCTAGTAGCCGACCCTGTAGCAAAAACCTGCGGAAGCTGTCATGATACTGTTGATGGGTGGCAAAAAAGCAAGTTTGGGCACGGACCTGTAAATGACGGAAGATGTGAAAGATGCCACAACCCGCACGGCTCAAACAACGAGTTCTTTCTTCGTAAAAATATTTGGGAGCTGTGTACAACCTGTCACGCAGAAAAAGCCAGCGGACAACATGTAATACCTGCCATAGGTTTTGGAGCACCAACAAAAGACGGCGGTCATCCGACAAAAGGAAAGAAAGACCCTGTTCGTCCAGGAAGAGAGCTTACTTGCAGCGGATGCCACGACCCGCACGGTTCAACCGGTATATTTCTGCTGAGAATGAAAGGCACCATGACTTATGGTGTTTGTCAGAGATGCCACAAAAAGTAAACATATAGCAAGCTGCATCACAAAAATATCACATCGTAACCATTTTGTAATCTTAATGTTACAAAAAGTAACATTAAGTAAATATATGCTGCAAAATGATGTCCTTCAATAATACTTAGTTAATAATTTGTTATACTGAGATTAGAAATAGTATTAGAAAAATTTATATACTATTGTGAAAGGGGACAAAATGATTAGTAATAAAATCAAAGTCTTAGTAACGGCTTCAGTCATCTGTTCGGCGTACTTGTTTGCGGGTTCTATAAGTGGTAGTCCGCACGATTTATCTGGTAATACTATAGTTCTTGGCGGTGTTGCTGCTGCTGACAACGGTGAGATATGTGTATATTGTCATACGCCACACGCGGCAAACACTGCTTTTGCAGGTGCTCCGCTTTGGAATAAAGCAACTCCTAGTGGAACATTTACAATGTATGGTACTACTATTGCAGGAACAACAGGGGATGCGACTCCGGCTAGTCCGTCATTAGCATGTCTGAGTTGTCATGATGGTGCGAGTGCGATAGATTCTATCGTAAATGCTCCGGGATCGGGAATGGGTGCATTTTCTGCAGGCACTAAAAACATAGTTAATGGAGTTGGTACTACCTACGGCGGTAATATAGGTGGAGCTCCTGGTGTTGCTACAGGTGGCAATCCTAACTTAGCAAATGACCACCCAGTGTCGATTGTTTATACAGAGGGCAGAGCCGGACTTAGAGCGACTGATACTATATTAACAACTATTACGACAACTTCATGGGTTGGTGCTACTACTATCGCGAATCTACTTCGTAGTACTAAAGTAGAGTGTGGAAGCTGTCATGACCCGCACAATGGTGGAAACACTCAAGGAACTTCTACGGAGGTTAACTTTCTTCGTCATAGTAATACTGCAAGTAAGCTTTGTTTAGGTTGTCATAATAAATAGTGTTATATTACAAGCGGAGAGAGAAGTTCTCTTTCTGCTTGCCCTCGTTATATTTTCTTTGTTATAATATTTTACAATTATATCAAAGTCGGAGTCTTTTATGAAAACCATCTTCTTTATCATCCAAATTCTTGTTATGCTTTTTTTCCAAGCTTGTGCAACCAAAGAGGTTGAAGTAGAGCCAACAATAGTCTTTCCATCATATCCGGAAGAACCAAAGATAGTCTATCTTGCTACATATAGAGGCGGTGCAACCGAAGATAAAGGCAGCGCGCTGGATACTTTTTTAGGTGAAAAAAAGAGTGAAAAAAAAGAGTCAAACATCGTTAAGCCTTATGGAGTTGGTCTGCAGGATGGCAAAGTTTATG
>MIBZ01000013.1 GCA_001829675.1 Sulfurimonas sp. RIFCSPLOWO2_12_36_12
ACCCAGAAGCTAAGCCTCTCATCGCTGATAATACTGCATCTGTCAGGTGTGGAAATGTAGGTCGCTGCCTAGTTGATCATTTCTTATTTACTTACTCTCTTTTTTTACTCCTTTTACAAATCAAACAATCACACAATCACACAATTAAATTACTATCCGACTGAAATTAAAATAATAATATTATAAATTTTTATCAATATTTTTATCTATTCTTGAAACTTTAACAATTGATTATATGGTATTATTTTATATACTATTTTAGGGCGTTATGTGAAAAATTATATAAAAGATCAAATAAAAAAATCATATGAAACAAAACAAGCTGTTTATCAAGATGAGAATTTAATAAATAAAATAGAGCAGGTTTCTAAATTATGTGTAGAGTTGTATAGAGGCAAAAATAAAACCATACTTGCAGGTAACGGCGGAAGTGCGGCTGATGCACAACATATAGCAGCTGAACTTGTCGGCAGGTACGGATTTGATAGGCCTTCTATCCCATCTCTTGCCCTTACGACAGACACATCTTGTCTTACTGCTATTGGCAATGATTATGGGTATGAAAAAATATTTTCTCGTCAATTAGAGGGTATGGGGCAAAGCGGAGATATATTTATAGGTATCTCTACCTCCGGAAATTCAAAAAACATCATTAATGCATTTATTAGCGCAAAAGAAAAAGGTATAACTACTGTTGCTTTGGTTGGTCGAGATGGTGGAGAAATGGCTAAAATGGCTGATATAGCTTTGGTTGTGCCATCTGACTCCACTCCTAGAATACAAGAGTCTCATATACTTATTGGTCATATTATTTGTGATATCATAGAAAAAGAGATTTTTGGCGATGGTGTTAGTTAATTTTTATGCATAAAGCACTCTTTTTAGACCGTGACGGTGTTGTTAATGTTGAAATAAACTATCTTTATAAAATTGAAAATTTTGAGTTTATAGATGGTATATTTGAACTTTGCAACCATTATCAAAATATGGGTTATCTTATATTTATTGTTACAAATCAATCCGGCATAGACAGAGGATATTATAATGAAGACGATTTTAATATTTTAACTTTATGGATGATAGAAGAGTTTGCTAAGCGTGGAATTGAGATAAAAAAAGTTTATTTTTGTCCGCATCATCCGGATATTTCTGGTATATGTAATTGTAGAAAACCAAGTTCCGGAATGCTTTTAGAAGCCCAAAAAGAGTTCAATATAGATTTAAAAAAATCAATTTTAGTCGGTGATAAAGAGAGCGATATTGAAGCGGCAATTTCTGCCGGAATAAAAGAGACATATCTTTTTGATGAGAATAAAATTTATAATAAATCAAAAGCTACAAAAATAGTTTCAAAATTAGGAGAAATTTATAATGCTGATTTTAAATAGCGGCGGTACTTTTAATAAAAAATACAATCCATTAAACGGAGAGCTTGAAGTTCCGTATAACAATAGTGCAATAGAAGAGATTTTAAAAAGTGTTGACTTTAAGTATGATTTGGCAGGTGTTGTTTATAAAGACAGCTTAGAGATGACAATGGATGACAGAAAGAGAATCGCAAATATTATCATGGAGTCAAAAGATAATACATTTGTAATCGTTCATGGAACGGATACTATGCATTTAAGCGCAGAATTTTTATCTGAGATATTTGAAGATAGAAAAATTGTTTTTGTCGGTGCAATGAAGCCGTTTGAGATAGACAATATAGAAGCTAGCTTAAATTTAGGCATGGCGATAGGATTTGCAAAGGCTGTCTGTGAAAACGGCGTTTATGTCTGTATGAGCGGACATGTAGAGCAATGGAATAAAATTCACAAAAATACAAAATTTGGAAAGTTTGAAGTTGTCCTCTAAAGTTCCTTGCTCTCACTGTCATTTAGAATTTAACAAATCCGTAATGATTAAAGATGAAAATCACTACTTCTGCTGCACTGGCTGTAAAGGAGTTTTTCATCTGCTTAAAGATGAAGGACTTGAAAGCTTTTATGAAAAAAGCAAAAACACAACACTCTCTCCTCCATCTCAAAATTTTGAAGACTCTTCTAGTTTTAACAGCCAATCTTTTTATGATAAATTTGTAAAAATAAACAGGGACGGCTTTTGTGAAGTCTCCCTGATTATAGAGGGAATTCACTGTTCAGCATGTGTATGGCTAAATGAAAAAGTTTTGCATAAGATGGATGGAGTAATCGAGGCGAATATAAATTTTACAAACAATAAAGCAACAATTGTTTGGGCTGATGATGTTGTAAAGTTGTCAGCCGTTATAGATACAATTCGTTCTATCGGCTACAATGCATTCGCCTACGACTCTTTGGCACAGGAAACGCACGCTAACAGAGAGAGAAGAGCTTACTACTTAAAGATGGCGGTTGCGATATTTGCATCTATGAATATCATGTGGATAGCAGTTGCACAATACGCAGGATATTTTAGCGGCATTAAACAAGATGTAAAAACTATACTCAATATTGCTGAGGGTATTTTGGCAACGCCTGTACTTTTTTATAGCGGATGGGTCTTTTTTAGAGGCGGCTATTACGGACTAAGGGCAAAAGTCATAAACATGGATTTGCTTGTAGCAACAGGAGCAACACTAACCTACATTTACTCTTTGTATATAACAGTTATTCAAAAGGGTGAAGCATATTTTGACTCTGTAAGCATGATTATCACTTTTGTATTAATCGGCAAGTTCTTAGAGATTTTAAGTAAGAAGAATGCTGCCGATATGCTTGATAAAATCGCAAATAGTATTCCTAGCGAAGTTAAAGTTGTTAAAAACAGTAAGATAGTTGCATGTAAACTTGACGATGTTCAAGCAGGAGATATTGTAGTTGTCGCTTCTGGGGAGAGAATTTTGCTTGATGGCGAGATAATCAAAGGGAGCGGTTCATTTGATGAATCAAATTTAACAGGCGAAAGTGAGCCCGTATATAAGAGTGAGGGAATGAGTGTAATAAGCGGTACACTTAGTATTGACGCTGATATACACTTTAGAGCTGCTAAAGATTTTAAACATTCAACTCTATCCAATATAGTAAAACTTTTAGAGTCTGCTATAAATAAAAAACCAAAAATCCAGCAGATGGCAAACAGGTTGTCTGAACATTTTTCATCAGTTATTTTAACGCTTTCCCTTTTGACATTTTTAGCATGGTTCTTTTGGCCGCATAGTTTTGAAACATCTTTGATGGTAGCAGTCTCTGTTATAATTATAGCTTGTCCGTGCGCATTGGCTCTTGCTACTCCTGTTGCAACTCTGGTCGGGCTTGGACTTGGTGCTTCAAGAGGAGTGCTTTTTAAAGAAGCAGCCGGACTTGAGATTATGGCTAAGATAGATACTCTTGTTCTGGACAAGACAGGAACTATTACCGTTGGGAAGCCAGAAGTTATAAAAGAGCATATTTTTGAATCTTTTGATAAAAAACTGCTCTATTCACTTGTTAAATCATCTAATCATCCTGTAGCAAAAGGAGTAGCAAAGTTCATCAAAGAAGAGAATGAAAATATTGCTGATACTGTTTTTGACGAGTTTACTCAAATTCCGGCACAGGGCATCAGAGCTAAATTAAGAGATATTGAGTTGCTTGGCGGCAATAAAAAACTTCTTGATGAGTATGGCGTAAGAATAGATTTTTTTAGCCAAGAGACACTTTTTTATTTTGTAGTAAACCAAAGAGTAGTAGCCATATATGAACTGGAAGACAAGATAAAAGATGGTATCAAAGAGCTGGCTAAAACAATGAAAAAAATGAATATTGATGTAGTTATGCTAACCGGAGATAACGAGAGCGCAGCAAGAAAAGTTGCATTAAAGGTTGGTATTGAAAATGTTCTTTATGAGCAAACACCGCAGAGTAAAGCAGAGTATATAAACGAACTTCATAGTGAGAGCAAAAGCGTTGTAATGGTCGGAGACGGCGTTAATGATATATTAGCTCTTGCATCGGCGGATATAGGAATAGTTATGGGAAGCGGAAGTGATATAGCTGTTGAAGTAGGTGATGTTGTTCTTTTAAATAATTCTATAAAATCATTAGAAGACGCTTTTAAAATAAGCAGTACGACTTTTAGTCTGATTAAGCAAAATCTTCTTATATCATTGGCCTATAATGCTCTGACAATTCCATTGGCAATGGCTGGATATGTTATACCTTTAGTAGCAGCCATCTCAATGTCGACTAGCTCGCTTTTAGTTGTCGGTAACTCTATGCGAATTCGACATAAATGGAATAAGGATTAGATTTTGGATAATTGGGTAATTGCAATGATGCTTGGCGTATCTATATTTTTGGGTGCGGTTGCCCTCTTTGCATTTTTGTGGGCAATAAAAAATGGTCAGTTTGATGATGAAGAGAAATTTTTAAATGCTGCAAAATTTGATGGCGAAGATGAGTTAAATGATGCTCTAAAACAGGAGCAAAAAAAAGCCAGTTTGAAAAAAAATTACAAGCCAGAATAAAAAAAGATTTTGATTTTAGGGAGAGAGTTGAATTGCCCAGATGGGCAATTCTGGTAAATTACTTACCGATAGTTTGTGCGAAAGCGTCTAATTCTTCATTTGTATATTTAGAAACTTGACCAACCATAAGAGCTTTTTTAGCTGCACCATAAGTACCAGCTTTGTAACCTTTAAGTGCAGCAGCGATATCCGCTTTGCTCATTGCAGAAACATTCTTGTTCCCCATATCAACTTTTGTCCAGTCAGCAGCATGACAAGCAACACACGCACTAGCATTTACAGCAGCCATTAAAGCAGTAGTTGCAGTTAGAGCAACAATCGACATAACTATTTTTTTCATTTTAACACCCTTTGATTTTAATTTCGAGCAAATTATAATGACTTTAATCTTAAATCAAAATTAATAACTTAAATGATATTTTTTTGTCAAATTTTAGAGGTTTTTGTGTGTGAAAGAGAATTGCCTAAAGAGGCAATTCAAATAGATTATTTACCGATAGTTTTTGAAAATGCTTCTAATTCAGCGTCAGAATATTTAGCTACTTGGCCTTTCATTAAGCCAGCCATAGGTCCACCGTAAGTACCGGCTTTATAGCCTTTTAGTGCAGTAGCGATGTCTGCATGAGTCATTATTGAAACATTTTTAGATTTTCCTAGAGCTATTTTAGTCCAGTCCTGACCATGACACCCTTGGCAAGCACCAGCTTCCACGGCAGCCATTAAAGCAGTAGTTGCAGTTAAAGCAACAATTGACATAACTATTTTATTCATTTTTAAACCCTTTGATTTTGAATTTCGGGCAAATTATAGTGACATAACTCTTAAATACTTGTTAATAGATTATCTGTTATTATTTTGTTAAACTTTGCAGGCTATGGTACATAAATGAGAGATATAAATAACGATTTAGAAGTGAAAAGATGAAAAATTTTAAAAATTTTACCCCAAAAATTTTGGTTGTCGGTGATTTGATGATAGATCACTATTTATGGGGAAGTTGCGAAAGAATTTCACCGGAAGCTCCGGTGCAAATAGTTGATATTGCCAAAGAGACAACTGTTCTTGGTGGTGCCGGAAATGTTATAAACAATCTTAAAGCCCTCGGTGCAAAAGTCAGTGTAAGCAGTGTTATAGGCAGTGACGACAACGGGGTAGAATTAATTGAAATGTTAAAAAAAATAGGAGTTGATACAAATAGAGTAATAACCCAAAATGGCAGAAAAACATCTAAAAAAAGCCGTATTATAGCTACTTCACAACAAATTCTAAGATATGACAATGAGAGCAAACATGATATTCCAAGCTCTTTTGTAGAGAAAATAGTGAACTCTTTAAGTGACACGATTTGCGATTACGATGCTGTTGTTTTGTCGGATTACGGCAAAGGTGTTTTAACAAATGAGCTGTGCCAAAAAATCATAAAACTGTGTAATAAAAACAACATAAAAGTTTTAGTTGACCCAAAAGGAAGCGATTACGGCAAATATAGCGGCGCATATCTTTTAACTCCAAATAAAAAAGAGGCGATGTTAGCTACAAAAATTGAAATCAAAGACAAAGCAAGCCTAAAAGAAGCACTTTTAAAAATGAAAAAAGAGTGTAATTTGGGCATATCTCTTATTACGCTCTCAGAAGACGGAATCGCTACATTTGAGGATGAGATGAAGATTTTTCCAACTGTTGCAAAAGAAATTTTTGATGTAACGGGTGCCGGAGATACCGTTATCGCTTCAATCGCCTTTGCAATCAGTGCCAACAAGAGTATAGAAGAGACTTGTAAATTTGCAAACCTTGCCGCAGGGGTTGTTGTTGGAAAAATCGGATCTGCTACTGTTACGCTAGATGAAATAGAGGAGTACAAAGCAACACTACACAAAAGTACATCCGAAGCGCACATAAAAAACTTTGATGAAATAAAAGCAGTTGTAGAGCGTTACCGTGCAAATAGCAAAAAAATTGTCTTTACAAATGGTTGTTTTGACATCTTGCATGTAGGACATGTAAAGTACCTTCAAGAGGCTAAAAGCTTCGGAGATATCTTGATAGTCGGATTAAACTCTGACGCGTCAGTTTCGCGGCTTAAAGGTCCTGCAAGACCTGTAAATATTGTAGAAGATAGAGCTTATTTGTTGGCGGCTCTTGAAGCTGTTGATTTTGTTGTGCCATTTGAAGAAGATACCCCTTATGCGCTTATTGAGATGATAAAACCAGATACTCTTGTAAAAGGCGGAGATTATGAAGGTAAAAGTGTAGTCGGAACGGAGTTTGCCGGAGAGTTGAAGCTTGTTGATTTTGTAGATGGAAAAAGTACAACAAAGACAATTCAAAAAATAAGCAGAATGGTTTAATTTTAATTAAATATCTTAAAAATATATATCGGTGAAGAGCCTATTTCTAATATATCCTCTTCTATGACCTCTCCATCACGGGAGTAAACTTCAAAAAAATCTTCATTTTTTATAGTTGTCGGTTTTAGCGACCAATGTATTTGAAGA
>MIBZ01000014.1:0-47031 GCA_001829675.1 Sulfurimonas sp. RIFCSPLOWO2_12_36_12
AAAATGCTCGCTATCGCAAACTATGAGATTATAGATACGCAAACAAAAGAGCTCGCGTGTAAAACAGTAGGGGACGGCGCTATGGCGGAGCCGATTGAGATTTTTTGGCACTGTGCGAAAGCTCTGCTTAGAGATGAATTTTGGAGCAATAGAAGAGTTATTGTAACCGGTGGCGCAACTGTTGAAAAAATTGATGATGTAAGATATTTATCCAACTTCTCAAGCGGAAAAATGGCTTCTGCTATGGCTGCCGCGCTATATTGCAGAGGTGCAGATGTAAACTTAATATCTACAAAATTTGACAAAGATTTGCCACTTGATTTGTACACTATAAAAGTAGAGAGCTCAGATGAGATGCTTGAATATCTAAAAGATTCTATCCGCATCGCTAAAAAAGGAAAACTCTCAAAAGCCACGCTTATGAGAGATGAGCAGATTCATCTTATACAAAAAAAACCTTATCTTTTTATGGCGGCGGCGGTTAGCGATTACATTCCAAGCTATGCACAAATCGGAAAACTAAAAAAAGAGTCTTTGGGTGATGAGTGGAATTTAAAACTTAAACAAAATGTTGATATTTTAAACTCTATTGATAAGAGCGACATCGTAACAGTAGGTTTTAAAGCTGAAATGGATGAAAAAAATGCAGTTATAAACGCCCTAAAAATGATAGAGAACAAGGGAGTTGATGCAGTTTGTTTAAACATTTTAAAAGATTCGTCAAGCTTTGGTACAGACACAAACAAGATAGATTTTATACTCAAAGATAAAAAAGAGAGTATCCCTTTGAATGATAAGCTCACGGTCGCCTTTGAGATTTTAGAGCATGCAAAAAATTTATGAATAGAGCAAAACATATAGCCATTATAATGGATGGTAACGGTCGATGGGCTGAACTTAAGGGACAAAAAAGAGTCAAAGGTCATGAAGTAGGCGCAAAGGTTGTAAGAGCCATTACAGAGTTTTGTGCAGCCGATAATGACATAGAGAGGTTGACTCTTTACGCTTTTTCTACTGAAAACTGGAAAAGACCTAGACTTGAAGTTGAGTATCTAATGAAGCTTTTGCAAAAATATTTAGATAGCGAACTAGAAACATATCTTAAAAACAATATCCGTTTTGAACCGATAGGCGATTTAAGAGCATTTTCCACATCTCTTCAAAAAACAATTAAAGATGTCAAAGAAAAAACTGCCCACTGCGACGGTTTAGTTCAGTCGCTCGCACTTAACTACGGCGCCCATGATGAGATATTAAGAGCTATAAATAGAATCAAAAAATGTGAAGACGACATAACCCAAGCGATGCTCTCAAATGCGCTTGACTGCAAACACGATGTTGATTTGCTTATAAGAACAGGCGGAGACCATAGACTCTCAAACTTTTTACTTTGGCAGGCAGCATATGCGGAACTTTTTTTCACAGATACGCTTTGGCCTGACTTTACAACAACTGAGTTGGAAAGAATAATAAAAGATTTTACAAAAATTGAGAGAAAATTTGGAGGGCTGAAGTAGTGGAATTTTTAACTCCTTTCATATTTGGCGTACTTATCGGTTCATTTTTAAATGTGGTTATTTTACGGCTTCCAAAAGATGAGAGCATAATATTTGGCGGCTCACACTGTACCAGTTGCCAAAACAGTTTAAAACCTTGGCACAATATTCCTATATTTTCATGGCTTTTTTTAGGAGGAAAATGCTCTTTTTGTAAAGCTAAAATTTCAGCTCAATATCCGATAGTTGAGCTTCTGTCGGGTATAATTTTTTTAGTTTTAGCACTAAAATTCGGATTTAGTTTTCCTATGATTTTGATTGCGTTTAGTTTCTTAACACTCCTTGGGCTCTCAATGATAGATTTCAGATATAAAATGGTTCCTGACTCTTTAAACCTTTTAGCTTTGACATTTGCAATTTTTGGCGCGTGGGGCTTAAGCGGTATTGCTACAAATTTTCAAAATGCCCTGCTCTTTGCAGGTGGGTTTACTCTGCTTAGATTTGCCATCTCTTATATGTTGACATCATCTGCCCACAGACATGCCAAAAAAACCGTAACATCATGGAGTAAAAATTATCATACATACCCTTTTATAGAGGCTATGGGCGAAGGCGATATAATGGTTGGCGCTACAATGGGAGCGCTTCTTGGAGTTAAGCTTACGCTTGTAGCCATTTTTTTCTCGGCACTTTTAGCACTGCCTGTAATGCTTTTTGTTATGAAAAAATCAAAAGAGGAGCAAAGAGTTCCTTTCGTACCTTTTTTGGCAATAGCTACATTTATTGTCTATATATTTGACAGCCCTATTTTGTCATACATTGAGGCAAACTACTAATGAAAATTCTTAGAAATTACATAAGACACTCTCTCTCAATTCTCTTTTTGTCTATATTTTTACCGCTTTTTTCAATAGCTTCAATAGTTTTTTTAATAAAACTGGCTACTTATACGGCAATAATTCAGTTGTCTATATGGGAGATGGCTAAACTGTTTTTCTTTATGTTGCCGGAGCTTCTCTTTTATACATTGCCTTTATCATTTTTTGTAGCAATAACATTAGCCCTATTTAAGCTCTCAAACGATAATGAAATCGTTGTTATTTTTTCACTTGGTATTCGTCCTAAATTTATTTTAAAAACGCTCTTTATCCCTTCTCTTTTTCTATCTTTAATTCTTCTATTTGATTTTTTTGTTCTGTTTCCGCATGCTAAAATTTTGTCTAACAACTTTTTATCCTATAAAAGAAGTGAAGCAAAGTTTAATCTCTCGGCTTCAGAGTTCGGACATAAATTTGGTGAATGGCTTCTGTATATAGGAGCGGATAACCAAAATGAAACATACTCTGATGTTATTTTGTTTAATAAAAAACAGAATGAAGAGGTTCTAATTGGAGCCAAAAAAGCTGAAATTATAAATGATTCAGGCATCTTAAGACTTAAACTTACCTCTGGAGAGGGGTATAGCTACTCCAAAGATAAGTTTACGCAGATTGATTTTGAAACCATGTTTATTAACGACACCATGAAAACAGATTTGGATAGATATGAGACACCGATGGAATATTGGCTACCAAAGATACCATCTCCCAAAAAGAAAAAAATGCTAATAGCAAATATTTTATTTAGTCTTTTTCCAGTGCTTAGTCTCTTTTTAGCGGCCAGCATAGGTATAGTTCACACAAGACATCAAAAAGGAAAGATTTTCCTATTTCTCTTCTTGGGAATTACCGTCTATTACACCCTTGCGATAGCGCTTCAGCTTGTAATATCTTCTTACGCTCTGCCGGTTTTAGTTTTTGGATGGTTAATTGCCACATATATATTGTACAAAAAGATTATCGTTGCTAAATTTTAGATGAGATGTGCTTTAACTATCGCCTACAACGGTGCAAATTTTCTTGGCTCACAAACGCAAAAAAGCTCTAAAAATACAGTTCTTGGGCAACTCGAACATGTGCTGCATCAGCTAAATATAAACTTTAAGGTGATAGCCAGCGGTCGTACAGACAGAGGCGTCCATGCCACCGGACAAGTTTGTCATATAGAGTTGCCTGAGTTTTGGAGCGATTTTGAGAAGCTTAAATGTGCGCTAAAGGGTATGCTTCCTCCATCAATACATGTAAAAAAAATCAAAGCCGTAGATGACGATTTTCACGCAAGATACAGCGCTAAAAAAAGAGTTTACAGATACATTATAAAAGAGGGAGAAAGCAACCCTTTTGAAGATAGTTTTGTAACATTTTTGGATGATGTTGATTTTTATGAGATACAAAATAAGATAAAACTATTTTGCGGAGAATTTGATTTTAAATTTTTTATGAAAAGCGGGAGTGATATAAAAAGCACCACAAGGGTTATATATAGAGCTTTTGCATATAAACACAAAGGTTTTATAATCTTAAACTTTGAGGCAAACGGTTTTTTAAGAAGCCAAATAAGGCTGATGGTCGGAGCGCTTCTTACTCTAAACTCTAGCGAAATAATAGAGCAGCTTGCATGCAAAAAAAAATATAAAATAAAACCAGCGAAGAGCAACGGACTCTACTTAGCCAAAATTAAATATTAACTATTTTTTGCTAATATTTTGACAATTTTAAAGATAGAGTACATAACACATGAGCTATAAGATTACAAAAGCCACTCAAGGCGAAGATGTAAAGTTTAAAAATCCAAATCCGGCATTTTATGAAGCTCTCGGTTATGAGGGTATGAAAGAGCTTATGTATAAATTTTACGACCATATTTATGAGAGTAATATTGCACATTTTTTTCCTCAAGACCCTGCCGAGTTTGAAGAGGTTAAGAAAAAAAATACAAAATTTTTTATTCAAATATGCGGCGGTCCATCCATATATGACGAAGAGATGAGAGGAAAAGAGCTTGACCAATATATGATAGATATACATAAAAACTTCTCGATATATGAAAAATCAAGAGATGAGTGGCTCGGTACTTTTAGAGAAGTGCTAAAAGAGTTAAATATTGATGAAAATATAAAAGACGATTTTTGGCACTATCTTGATAAATTTTCAAAACTTACCGTAAACAGATACCTAAAAGAGTCTGCTTACATTTAATAGAGCCAATTACAGCGCTTCTGCTTTACCTCTTCCGCTCTCTTTGGCTACAGAGAGTGCTTCATAAGCTCTTTTCATTATGTCTTGCAAAGTATCACCGGGGCGAGCAGAAGTCACACCAAAACTAGCTGATGCAGTTCCTACAAAAAAGAACTTATTTTTTTCTACCAATTTTTGAAGATGCTGTGCTGCAATTAATGCATTATCAGCATTTGTTTCCGGACAAATCACAAGATACTCGGTATCACTCCAGCGACCGACAGTATCCAAATAGCGTATATGACGCATAAACAAATCGGCCATCTCTTTCATAACAGAATTACCGACTTCAAAGCCATGGGTATCATTTATATTTTTCAAACCATCAATATTAATGATTATTAAACTGAATATATAATCATATCTTTTTGTTCTATGAAGCTCATTTGACAATATCTCTTCAAGTTTAGCTTGGTTATAGAGCCCCGTAACATCATCTTTTATTGACAATTTTTCATACTCTATATTTTTCAATAAAAACTCATGCTCTTGCCTATCAACCTTTCGTTGAAGCTTTTCATTTAACTCTCTTAACTCTTTTTTTGACATATTGAGCCTGTCCGCTATTTCATGCTCTTTTTTAACCTCAAACTCACACTGCATCTCTACATCTTTAACACGAGCAACCAGCGCAAATGAAATCATAAGAATATTTAACACAGCCATAAGAGCAAAAAAGTCATACATATTATCGCTATAGCTTACATAACCCAAAGTCATTATAAAAGAGACCAACTCGCCAAGAGCCAAAGAGAACCATGCCAGAAGCAAATAGTTGCTTCCGGAGAGCTTCTTTTTCATAGATAGAGCAGATATGTAGAGTAAAAATAAGAAAACCAGTGCTCCTAAAACTACTGAAAAATACATTATGACCGGCTTGCTATCTACAATTAAACTAAAAATTCCAAATACGGCAGATAAAACAATAAGAGAAATCAGATAATTATCACTTTTTGCAAAATTCATATTAACATTTAAAAAACTTCTAGTAAACAGCAGAGCCGTAATAAAACTAAAAGCCACCGTTAACGGAGAAGCGGTGGCGTTAAATGTCGGGCTCTCTTTCCAAAAAAGTTGATAGTTATAACCATAGTATGTGCCCAGTAAAAACAACAATCCAACCAAGTAGGAAAGGTAGAAGAGATAGTTTTTATCTCTTAGCATTAGATAATTACTTAAGTTATATAAAATCATAATAAATATAATGCCAATCAGCGCACCGTCAAACATAGCGATGTCTGTCAAGCGTTCTGCTGCTTCTTTTTCAGAGTAGAGCCAAGGAGCAAGAACAATAGCATCGGCACCTTTTGTTTTTATATAGATTGTAGTAGTTTCTAATGGCTTGATTGATATTGGAAGAAAAAATGACCTAACATTAATTTTTCGTTCATCAAACGCCAGCGTTGAACCAAAATTTGCAACACTCAATCCTTCGCCGGATTGCATATAGACATCTATCTTATCCATCCATGGTATAGGCATCTCTATTTTGCCGCCAAAGTCTGCATTACCCTCATTTTTTATGCTAAATCGCATCCATATAGTGCTATTTGTGTAACCGTTAGATATTGATTGCAGACTTGCGGGCTTGAAGTTATCGCTAAAAGAGTTATCTCTAACTCCCTCGTACGAAAAATGATTTTGCGCATCAATAAAAAGTTCAGAGTTCATGGAGAGATTTATCTTTTTTGTTTTATCATCTACTTTCATGGCTTCTACTGCACCGATTTTACCAACAACAATAAAAAAAATAAAAAATAAAAACCCGAATTTAAAACTACTATACATTCAAAAACTTCCTTACACGGGTGAGTAAAACACACCAAATTCTATATGTATATTATACAAACAAAACAAAAAGTTTTCTTTTTTTGAATTTATTTCTTCAATACGCTCCACAAAATTCCAATGTTTTCCCCTAAGTGATGAATTATAGTATAATTGCAATAAATATTAGAGGATTTAATTTGCAGGCATTTGGAAAATTTTCAACAAGTTTAGATATTGAGTATGTAGCAGAGCAGTATATTTATATACCAAAAGAGAGCGAAATTATAACCATAGAACAGCTAGAAGAGATGCTGGAGAAAAAGCGTAAAACCGTGATAGGTACGATATTTTTATACAATCCGGCAATATCTCCGATTGGGTACAACACAAACACAAAACTTGCGGCTCAGGGTTATGAATTTGACGGCAAGTTTTGTGAAATTAATTTTGACAACAACTGCAACCTCTTTGCTTCAGCTATAAAAGAACAAAACTACAGAGGCAAACTTATAGAGATAAAATACCTCTTTAACCTAAACAGACCAAACATTGAGCCGACAGCTGTTTTGGAAGAGTTTGATGCTGATTTGGACAAATACGCAAGCAATCAATTGACAAGATATGACAAACAGCTTAACTATCAAGACTACTTAAATATCCGCCTAAGCGGCAAGTTTGTATTTTTTGGTTCTGGAAACAAGTTTGACAGACATCATAAAAGCATTATCGCTTATGCCAGAAATATTTCCGCACAGGTAGCAAAACTCGGTAAAACCGTAGCATTTATGCATGACAACAACTATGATGCTGCTGAGAGCCAAGAGCTTGCATATTTTTTGCCGCCGATTGCAGGCGGGAAATTTAAAGATGTAAGAGCAAACGCATTTAAAAGAGCTTTTTCAACATTTCCTCCGTCAATTATAAAGACATCATAAGCAAAAAAAGATATTTTTATGTATCATTAAGAAAAGGAAAAGTTGGATGAAATGAGAGATAACCTAGTAAAAGAAAAAAATCTTTTAATTATCTCTTCTGTTCTTAGTTTGATATATCTATTTTTTCATACTAAATTTGACTCTATTTTGCTTGATACTTTTTTGCTTATTTTACTTCTTTTAAACTCTTACTATCTTTTCAAAACTGTTTTAAAATTATCGCAACTCAAAGATTTAAATGGCGCAGCTTACATCTCGCCGACTGCCATCTATTTATCTCTCTTTATTGGATTGGCAACAATTGGTTTTATAATCAACAAGATGTTAGAGATGGAATTTTTTTGGAATCTAAACAAAATATACTCCATTATGCTTCTTGTTCTGGGAGAAATTATTGCATCATCTTTTTCTGCCGGCATAGAAAACACGGCTTATATAAGATCAGAAGATGAGAGTTTAAAAAAATTTCTTCCAAGAGTGCCGTTTGAAGTAAAAAATAGTTTTATTATGGTTTTTGTTGCTATTTTACTTCTGTTTTTGATTACTATCGGTGCCTATTTTTTCATAAATCAAGAGCTTAAATCTTACTGGTATATTCTCTTTCTTTTGCCATTTTTTATCCACTCTATAGTGCTGATTTCATATTTTTTATTTAAAGATGATGAAGTTATAGAATTTAACAAAAACATACTGCAAGAGCATGATAGACATATTGTATTAAACCAAGTATGTAAAAAACTTGCAAATAAAAATTCAAAATATTGTAGAAAAACAAATACATCGCAATATCAAACTATTTTGCACTATTTAAACAACAAGCAGAATCCTGATGAAGTTTTTGAAAATAGATACACAATGCTGCTTCCAAGTGCATGCTGTGGAGATTACAAGCTTGTTAAACTGCTAATAGAGCATGGAAGTAATGTAAATTTTAAAAACTCGCTTGGAACATGCGCTTTGCATTTAGCTGTTAAAAATGGCTTTTATGAGATTGCGAAACTATTGATTGATAACGGGGCAGAGACAGATGTTAAAGATTTGGATGGAAAAACGCCGCTTATGCTTGCCATTGAAAATGGATATGTAGAAATTGCTACAATTTTAAATGAAGCAAATCAACAAAAAAACTATATAGAAAATTAATTTTAGCTTTTCTTAAAAATCATATAGTAAAATGAGGCTTATTAAGTATAAAGCTAAACTTATCGTGAGGTAAGGACGGAAAGTTACGAATCTTACAGCTGTAAGATGGTCGAATTGCAACTTGTTTTTTCCGCTAATGGCTTATTATATTGTTAGGAAAACAATGTTACAGCTATCTAAAAATTTAAAATCCCATAAGTCAGTATTGTAAAATGATATTGCAAAAATTAAAAATTTATTTAAAAACAATTATTGAAACTCCATCGGTAGATTTTATATGGACCGAGGAGCGTAATCAAAAAATTTTTTCATACTTAAATGAACACTTCAAAGATATATCTCTTTCAAATATAGAAACTCAAGCAAAAATTAAACAAGCTTTTAAGGAGCACTTTGAATCAGTAGGCTATATTTTATTTAAAATGTCGCAAACTCAACTTCGTATTAAAATTTTTCCATATAAAATAGAGCCAAAAGATAGCATAAACATAGATGCGATTATTGATATTATAGACGAAAATGAAAATTTTATTCAATATGATTACAACGGCAAAGATGATTTAATATGTCTGCAAAAAGAGTTAACTCTCTATCTGAGCCATTTTGTAAACAATATTACAAATGAAGAGATAAACAAAAAAGAACTTTTAAAATATGCAATCAGAGAGGCATTTGAGCTTCATAAAAGCGACATAATTATTATTAAAAACAGTCAAATATTTATAAAACTATTTGATAACGACAATATACGCGAGGTACAAGAGGAAGAGAAAGGTACAATTGCAAATAGATTCAACGGGCTTGATGAGGAGGAGCTTAAATCATTTTATAACAATTTTTTCCTAAAAGATGAAAACAAAAATTTCTTCTATATTGTCGCAGAACAGTTTGTTGACATATATATGCTCGATAAAAAAATCAACAACATAACTTATGAAAAATATGCTTTTTCATTTATTCAATCAATAATAACAGAAGAGTTAACAAACTCCTTTGACCATAACGATAATTTTTTTAAAGGATTTTCCGGATATATATTTAGAATTAATTTTAAAGAAGTATTTGGACATATCGCAACCTTATTACTCTCAGAAATAAGCGCATCAAACAGATATGTGATGGATTTTTTAAAATACTACTCTCTAAATATTGTAGTTTTAAACGGGCAAAAATATAAAGTTCCAGAGATAGAAGCGCCAAACGGATTAAAATGGAATGTTGTTTCTATGCTATCGATAGTTAAAATATACATTAAAACAGAAATTTCGCTAGAAGATATAAAAGATAAGATAGCTTTATTGCAAGAGAGCATCGTTGATTTTTATATTAATGGCATCTCTCCGGTAGAATATAATAGTAATATAAGCCAAGAGATAGAGAAGATATCACAAAGTTTAGTCTATGCCACAAAAAGACTAAATATATATACAGATACATTAAATGGAACAAAAAATGATTCAGAAAAAGATGTTTTAAGAGATGATATTCAAAAGATAAAGCGTGAAATTCAGCTTTTAAAAGAGAGAAAAAGCAAGCTTGCATCCAATATGGTCAACAAAACTAAACTTATCAAGTATAACAACATAAAAAGAGAGATTGACTCGCTTATAAGACGAGAGAAGAGTGAAGAGAAAATTTTAATTCAAAATAGAGCTTCATATCTCTCAATAAAAAACTCTCTCGTAAAAGCACTTACATCAAAGAAAATGCTAATAGAAGAGAAAATAAGTTAAAAACTTATATCTTTTATATCTGCAATTTTTAAAATACTTTTATAGATAGAAGCTACTAAAGATTTTCTGTTATTTTTTATAGCCTCATCCTCAGCATTTACCATTACATCATCAAAAAATTTATCAAGCTCAGGCTTGAGGCTAAAAAGTGCATCAAGCTCCTCTTCATAAGAAATATATTTCACTGCACAAACCTGACTGTATCTGCTAAATAGTGCTTCTTCTGCTTTTTCTTGAAATAGGCCGGCATCAACACTAAACTCATTTAACATGTCAATCTCTTTAGTAATATTTGCAACCCTTTTAAATGTAGAGAAATATTCGCCGAAACCTTCACTATTTACCATAATATTCAAAGCTTCTATCTTCTTGCCAATGGCAAGCAATTCTCTCTCGCCCGAGGAGAGTACGGCTTCAACAATAGATGGATTTACTTTAAAATATTGTCTCAATCTCTCCAAAAAGAATGCCTCAAGTTTTGACATGTCAAACTCAGAATAACCTTGACTTAAATCTGTTAAAGTTTTAACTATATCAAACTCAAAGTTATGCTCTTTTGTAACTCTTATAAGACCATTTACGGCACGACGCAGTGCAAAAGGGTCGCGTGAGCCTGTTGGAATCTGATTTACGCTAAATAGTCCCAAAAGAGTGTCTAGCTTTAAACTCATGGCAACAATTGCACTCATAGAAGTCGATGGAAGCGCGCTATCTTCTCCATCAGGTAGGTACTGCTCTTTTATGGCAGTTGCAACTTCATCGCTCTCCCCCAACGCTTTTGCATAATAACATCCCATAAGACCTTGAAGCTCTGTAAACTCATAAACCATTTCGCTCATCAAATCAGCTTTTGCGAGAGATATGGCACGATTTAGCATCTCTTTATTTGAGTCGTTTGGTTTGTACATGTCAAAAAGAGTATTTGCAATTTTTCTCTCGCGCTCTATCTTATCGGCAACACTTCCAAGACCGTTCATAAAGACGACTTTTTCCAATCCGTTTGTACTAAGCCCCTTTTTCAAATCGTTATTGTAAAAGAAAAGTGCATCTGCCAAACGAGGGCGTAAAACTCTCTCATTACCTTCTATAACTTTTGAAAAATCATCTGTCAAAGCATTTGAAACTACAACAAATTTGTTTATTAACTTGCCCTCTTTAAAAACAGGAAAATACCTCTGGTGCTCTTTCATTGAAGTGATAATAACCTCAGGTGGAAGTTTTAAAAACTCTATATCAAACGAGCCTAAAATTGCCGTAGGATGTTCGGTAATAGCAACTACTTCATCTAGCAAATCTTCATCAATCTCTATCTTAACTCTGTTATTTTTTTCAAGAGATGCAAAGTTGTTTAAAATAGTCTCTCGTCTAAGCTCTGGAAAAAGGGTAACACCGCCATTTTGCAGTGTTTCAAAATACTCTTTTACACCGCTGATTTCCAAAGCCTCAAAATTGCTGATACGGTGTACAAATGTTTTACTTGAAGATTTTACGCCAAATAGCTCTACATCTACCAACTCATCGCCAAAAAGTACATTTAACCAACGAATAGGACGGATAAAACTCTCATCCAAACTTCCCCATCTCATAGATTTTCCAAACTCTAATGATTTTATCCACTCATCTATGATTGTTGGCAGAAGCAGAACCGACTCCCTGCCCTTTAAATCTTTTTTGTAGTAAAGAACTTCTTTGTTATCTTTCATAGTTTTAGAGATGTCATCTATGCCTACTCCGCACTTTTTTGCAAAACCATGAGCGGCAGGAGTTGGTTCGCCATCTTTGAATGCAACACTAATCGGGGCTCCGAAAAACTCCTCCACGCTGTCATCTTGCATAGTTTTAAACTCTCTATGCCAGATAACAAGGCGACGCGGAGTATAGTAAAATTCAAACTCGCACAAAAGTGAATTTTTTTCTAAAATATCAGCATATTTTTTTTCAATGTTTTTTAATTCTTTTAAAAGCGGAACCGCAGGAAGTTCCTCTACGCCAATCTCTATCAGTAATGGTTTTATCATAAACATACTCTTTGTTTCAATATTAATAGCGCGATTTTATCTATTTTTTTGTTAAATGCTTATAAATTAAATAAAACTTAATCAAGACAAATAAACTCTTATTAATGTTTTTTATAAATGATATTAGAGTTACAATGCCGGACAAAAAAAATAAAGGAATTAATATGCCAACAATCAATCGTTATGTAGATATAGATACCGTAGAAAGAGAAAGTAAAAAAGATTATATTGACCGTCACTCACCGTTTATCCACTGTGCTGATACAGCAAAACATGGAGAAATATTTTCTGTGACTGTAAAAATGGGTAACGAATATACTCATCCGGATGATTTCGATCACTACATTGCAAATATTGCACTTTATAATGGTGAAGTTCTTTTAGCAAGAGCTGATTTTGTAGCCGGTACTTTAGGAAATGAGAAATCTCATACTACTGTTACTTTCAATATCAGACCAATGGGTAAAAAATTAAATCTTGTTGCTCATGCATACTGTACAAAACATGGTGTGTGGGAATCAACTCCTGTTATAGTAGAGGTTGCTGAGTAGTATTAAAGAGGCTTATTTAAGCCTCTTTAATTATCTTTAATTAGTTTACTTTTATTATTAAATGCTTTTAAAACAAGAAACATAGACAAAACAAACGCTGCTGAACCAAGAGATGCGTTAAACAACAAAACAGCTCCCATACTAACGAAGAGTGACAATACAGAGAGATATCTATTGTTTGCAAAAAATGCGACAACAGCAACAATTACTGCAAAAATCTCCAATCTCCCAAGATGTAAAAATTTTGCCAACGATTCTCTTATAACACAGAGAGCGGAATCCACAGAAACACTGCACTCAGCCGCAAAATCGCTATTTGCCAAATAACTAGATTTTAAATAGGTAAAGAATACAAAAAACAGCACTATATACAATGCAAAATTTTTAAGTTCGCTATATGCTATTTTTTTGCTGCCGCTATATAAAATATATGCAAATCCCAGTGAGATTAAAATCCATACATCTGAAAAAGTATTTAGATATGTTTCGTTTATAAAAATAGTAATTGTCGTTAATAGAAGAATCAAGGAAGATGCTTTTCCAAATTTGCCAAAATCAATATCCTCAAATTTGCCTCTATAAAGCCACAAAAAGGAGATAACCGAGATACTGAAGATATATATCTCGAAATTTCTATATCTTCCCTCATAAGCAAGTGCGATGCTTGAGATGAGAACAAAAACAAAAGAGATATAAAACAGTACCTTTTGATTTAAAATTTTCTCCAAAGTTGCGATTTGCGGTTTTTTGCCATACGCAATGTGGTAGAGTAAAAAATAGTATATAAGCAGGTGTGTTATAACGACAAGAACTGCCCACAATAGTTCTATACTGGTTCTGACAGTAACGCTGTACTGCTCAATTTGAAGCATAAATAAAATAGCAAAAAGAGTATTAATCGAGCTAAATATAACTATCTTTTTAGTCGAGAGAGTTGAGCTTTTTAATAAAAAAGAAAATGCTAAAACAAGAAAAATTGAACCCAGCGCCAACGGTTTATAGTTTGGAAAGTTTGAAACATCGCCGTCAAAAACTTTTTTATCGACTCTATTTTTATCAAAAAGTCCCCAAAAACCGCCGACTGCACCCTCGCTTACTCTTTTCCACGGTTGGTCAAACGCTTCTATAATATTATATTTCCACCCCTCTTTTTCGGCTAATTTTACAAACTCTCTAACAAAAACTGCTTGATTTATTTTGCTTGGAACGGCATCTTCTCTCATTCTGCCCTCTGACGGCCAGCCTGTTTCGCCTATTAATATATTTTTATCTTTTAAAATGGCTTCTACTTCACCTCTTACATCTGCCAAATGACCGATTGATTGGCTAATATTCATCGGGTCATCTTCCCAATACGGCAAAATATGAATCGTTACAAAATCAGTTACTTCTCTTATTTTAGGATGTTTAACCCAAAATTCCCAGACATCTGCGTATGTAACCTCGGTATTTGGAAGTGCTTCTTTTACCTGCTTAATGTAACCTGCCAACACTGTCTCTGAAACATCACCACGGAGTAAAACTTCGTTTCCTACGATAACCGCTTTAACTATATCTTGATTTTCATTTGCAAGTTTAATAAGCGCGTTTATCTCTTTTTGTGTTAAAACTTTATCACTGCTTACCCATGCACCCATGAGCATTTTTAGACCATTCTCTCTGGCTATTTTTGGAACCATCTCCAACCCAACTGTTGAATAAGTTCTAATACAGTCCGTATATTTTGCAAGCAGAACCAAATCTTCTCTCACCAAATCCTCTGAAATCGCCAACTTACTATCAAATGGTGATTGATCTTTTGAAAAAGGCGCATAAGAGACACATTGAAGTTTTGAAAAAGAGTTTTTATGCCCCAATGGCACCCCGTTATCTTTTAAAACAAAAACTTCCCCGACTAAATACCAAAATAGAGTTACTACGGCGATGCTTGAGAGGATTGCTAATATTTTTTTTGTCACTATTTTCCTTTTTCTATTTTAAAAAACTAATTTTTTGATAAACTTATGGATGGCTCATCTATATAAAACCCTTGAGCGTAATCAACTCCCAAATCTTTTACAATATCCATTATTACACTTGAATGAACATATTCTGCTATTGTTTTAATACCCAATTTTTTTGCAAAATCGACGATGGTTTCCACTACAAAAAATGCATTTTTATCGACATCGATGTTTTGAACTAAAGAGCCGTCTATCTTTATAAAATCAGCACTCATTCTAGTTAAATACCCGAAGTTTGAGTATCCGCTGCCAAAATCATCTATGGCTATTTTCGCACCGTATCTTTTTATCTCTGAAATAAAACGGTCAACTTTTTTAAAATCCTCAACTGCATCAGATTCAAGCAGTTCAAAAATAACTCTTTTTGAAGCTTTTGAATTTTTTAACTTCTCTATAATAAAGTTAAAAATTTCACTGCTCATAATATCATCAATGGAGAGATTTATGCCAAATTCAAATTCGCTATTCTCAAATGTTTCAAAAGACTTGTCAATTATTGTTTTTGTTATAACCTTATAAACTTTTATCTTTTTCGCCACAGGTATAAAAATGGCCGGTGACAACATTTTTCCATTTTTGTCCATGAGTCTTGCCAAGCACTCATACTTTTTTATCTCTGATGTTTTAGAGTCTACTATAGCTTGGTAGTATGGCATAATATTTAGGTTTTCAACAGCATCCCTGACAATGCTTGATAGATTTAAATTTCTCTCATACTCATTTTCAAAATTCATTCTATCTTCATATATCCAAAATTTTGCACCTACTTCTTTTGCGTATTTTAGTGCCATTGAAACTTTTGAAAATATGTTTTTATTATCTCTATTTGTAGATGATGCCAATGTAAAATCTACATATATATTAATATTTTGGTACTCAATAACGATATTTTTTATCTTTTTGTAAAGATTCTCTAGATACTCTTTTAGCTCATAAAACCCGATATCTCTGTCTATTATAAAAGCAAATTCATCACCTGATAATTTATAAATATAATGTTCTGAAATTTTTTCCTGAAGATATTTTCCAACTCTTTCAATCACATAATCCCCAACAATATAGCCGTAAAAATTGTTAATTGTTTGAAAATTATCTATATTAAATATAACCAAAGCAAATTTATCATGATCATCCAAATCACTTCTAAGTTTATAGGTATTTGGAAGATTTGTGAGATGATCCGTAAAGTATCTGCTAAAGAGCTTATTTCTATACTCTCCTATAGCTGACTCTTTTTGCGTTGTTTGTACTGAGAGTTCTTGAAGTATTTCATTTTCTAGATTTTTTTTATCAATCTCTTTGTTTGTGGAATATATTGTTAATTCTGTTTTTGTTTTATCGCTATGTTTGAGTAAAACGATTTTTGCTTGAGGAAATATATTGTTTAATTCTGTTTTTAAACTTTGAACTAAAACAGTATTATGCATAAAAGAGACTATATGAATTAAAATATTCTCTTTGTCTATATTTTTGACATTTTCCAGTATTTTCTGTATTTCTCTTGAAGATGTTAATGTGAAATTGTTTATCTCTAACATATCATTTTCTATATTCAAATTGTTCTCCAAAAATACTTTGTCTAATTCTAGCTGAAAAATATAAAGTAAATTTTAACCACACTTTAAATATACTCACAACTATGTTCTAATTGCAAAAAAGGCTAACATTGAAGTCATTTCAAAATTTACTTCTCTTACAAAATCTATATCGGCTAAAAGCTCTTGGTTTTGAGTATAGCGATTCATTTTCTGTAAATCAAATAAGTTCAAATGAAAAGCCTCGTAATCTTGATGAATTAACAAAAAACATATCTACATGTCACTTATGCGACCTTAGCAAATCAAGAACACAAAGTATGAGCGGTTTTGGAAATCCAAATGCCGATATAATGATAATTGATTATACAGTTTCATTAGGTGAAGACAGCACAAACTCTTACTATTGCGGCAGAAGCGGTGAGATTTTAACAAATATGATAGAAAATGTTTTAGGCTTAAAGACAAAAGATTTATACTTTACACATGCCATAAAATGCAAGCCGTTAAATTCAAATACTCCGTCAACTTCCGAGTGGGATTCATGCAAAGATTACCTATTTTCACAAATAGAATTTGTAAAACCAAAAGTAGTCATAACTTTAGGTAAGGATGCTTATGCTAAAGTTACATCAGAAGATGATAATTTTCAAAGCGTAAGAGGACATGTTATAGACTTTAAAGATTATAAATTAATTCCAATTTACCATCCGAACCATCTGCTTAGAAATCCGGATGACAAAAAAATTGCATTTAATGACCTAAAAACCATAAAGAGTTGCCTATGATAAGATTATATATTTTTACACTGCTATTGCCGATTGTTCTATTTTCGGATAATTTTTCAATTTCAAACATTCCGCTTCCAATATCAGAAGTACAAAATATGGACCCTGTGCAAGAAAAATTATTGGAAAAAACAGCTCCGGAGCATTTATCAGTCTCAAATTCCAAACCAGCTGCAACAGGAAATAAACTCCGCATCGCTCTGCTTCTTCCACATAATACGATAGGTAGATATGCGGCTTCTACAGCAAACGCATCATTTGCATATTTAGTGTCCAAAAATCGCCCTTTTGAATTAAAAAGTTATAAAATAGAAGACGAGAGCTATGAAGAGATTTTAAAAACCTTAAATAAAATTCAAGCAGATGGTTTTTCTTATGTTATAGCTCCCTTAACCCAAACAGGTGAAAAGATTGTTTCAAAAATCAATCCTCAAATAAATATATACTTTCCGACAATTAACAAAAAAGATACACAAACTACATCTAAATATCTCTACTATGGCGGGATAGATTATCGAGCTCAGAGCGATTTGCTTTTAAATGAATCAGTATCACCGCTTGTAGTATTTTACGACAAATCTGAAATTGGCGAACAGCTGTCTAAATATCAAGAGTATGCATTTAAACAAAGAAATGGCGTAAATAAAAATAGTGTAGTAAAAATTTCTATTCCTCTGCAGATAACAAGCTTGGAAAATCAGTTAAAAAATAATTCAAAGATTGCCGGAGGTTCATTTTTTGTCAATACGCCTATTGTTAAAAGCGGTATGATAATGTCTCAGCTTACACTCTATGATGTTGATGTTACGAATGTATTGTCGACACAAACAAACTACAATCCACTGCTGCTCTCTATGACTCAATATCAAGATAGAAAAAATATGATAATTGCAAATTCTATCACTCAGAACAATGATGTGTTAATTGAAACAAATTCTATTTTAGGCAACGATATTGTTTATGACTGGATTAACTATACAACGACTGTTGGAATAGACTACTTTTCATATATTATCAATGGACAAAAAAGAGAGTATGATATTGAAAATCTAAACAATCAGATGATTTATCCTATCAAACTACTACAGCCCTCTGTATCCAAATTTATCCCTTATAAATCATCTTCCAAAGAGTGATTCTACCAACTCTTCAACATCTTTTGTAATCTTTTGAAGTTTGCCTTCAAAAGTTATGTATGCTAATGTAATGCTCATCTCAAATATTTTTTTGTGCCCAGAGGGTATCCCGTTATCTTTAAAAATGGTTTGTAAAAGCACAAACGAAGCCGCCCTAACCTCCACAAGTTTGGTTACAACCTCTAGCTCATCTCCAAGTTTAGCACTGCTTATATAGTCAGCTTCTAATTTTTTTGCCACAAAATGACCACTGCTTAAAATTGGAGTTAATCCTTTTTTGAAAAAAACTTCGCTTCTGGCACGCTCGCAAAAATTTAAATAAGCTGAGTGATAAACAATCCCTCCAGCATCGGTGTCTTCATAATAGACTCGTATTTTCATTAGAACAATCCTTTCTTATTTGACTTCTTGCATAACCTAGTTTTCGTTCGTGGTGAACTTGTCGAACCATGTGCTTTAATGGCACATATCCCATCTTTTTATATCCTCGTTGCCTCTTATGAAAACTTGATCTGAGCATCGGAGTGTTTTCATCAAAAAAATCAATAGCAATACACTCTTGTCCATCTCTTCCGATCCGACCCAGGTACTGAACTATTCTTCCCCAGTACGATACTGGCATTGTGAAGACAATAGCATCAAGATGTGAAAAATCAATCCCTTCTCCAATAAAACTACTTGTAGATAAAATAATCGAGGATGTATTAGCTTCTTTTAAAAACTCTTTTTTCATTTTTGATTTTAGTCCGCCATGTACAAGAGTAGGTTTCAAGCCTTTAGCATCTAGTAGATGATATAAAATATTTAAATGCTCAATTCGCTCACTAAGCACCAAAATATTTCTGTCTTTTAGTTTTTCTATCTCTGAAATTATGAGATTATTCCTATAAAAATCTTCGACTATCTCATTTAAAATAAGTGCAAAATCATCACTCAATGCTTCAAATGGTGAAACAACCGTTTTTAAAGTATGAATTTTTTTAATTTCTTTTTTTGACTCATAAGCTATTTCACCACACTGCATGAACATAATTGGATGCATGCCATCTTGCCTTGCAGGTGTTGCACTTAGTCCTAAAACATATTTGCCTTTAAACTTCCTAAGAGGTATTTCAAATGAGACTGCAGGGATGTGATGCACTTCATCAATGATGATTTGTGAATACTCTTCAATAATTTCAGGTCTATTTTTTAGTGATTGTAAAGTAGCTATATCTAAATTTGAAGTTAGCTTTTTCTTTCCATTTCCAAGCTTGCCGATGGCTTTTTTATCTATTTGGAAATACTCACAAAGTCGCTCAACCCATTGATCAAGAAGATTACTTTTATTTACTAGTATGAGTGTATTGACACCTCTCTTTTGGAGAACTGCTGATGCGACTGCTGTTTTGCCAAATCCTGGAGGTGCTATTAAAACAGAATAATCTTGATTTAAAACTTTTTCAAGTGCTATTTGCTGTTCATCTTTTAAAGTGAGCGTAAAATTTAATTTATCAACTGGTTTTATAAATCTCTTATCCTCAATAAAGAGCTTTGCTTTGTGAGCGCTAAAAAGATTTAAAACCTTGTTTGTAAGCCCTCTTGGAACTATAATGTATCTTTCATTGATATCAAATGTCGTAATGATTCTTGGAGTGTTAAAAGTTGACTTTCGTAAATTTTGCAACAAAAAAAACTCCGGATTTGAAAAGCTTGAGAGTCTTTGAAGTTTATTTAAGACTCCTTTAGAGAGGTTTTGTTTTTCGATATAGAGAGCATCATACAATACGGCTTTTGTTGTTTTTGGAAACGCAAGAGGTTTATCTTGCTTGATTTCCCATGGCATAAGGTTTTCATCACTATTTGAGTTTAGTAAATGCTCCCTTAGAATTGCTGCCACTTGATAGATGGATATTTTTGATATGTTTTGCAAAATTTCCCACTGATTTGCAAATGGTTGCATCGTATCCATATCTATAAGAACTGTTTTATTTTCATTTCTTGAGCCATAATGCAGTGGCAGTGCCACTAAATTCCCAAGTGCATCAGGAGCTACAAAATCTTGGTTTGGAAACATCCTATCATAGCTTGTCATATCGATTCCACTACTTGCATCCATCGCTTTTGTGATCATAATATCACCTAGTTTTCTTGCATCTTTTGCTTTTATAGGAAGTTCAAAAAAGTACCAAATATGGATACCGTTGCCAGATTTTGAAAGCTCAAAAAGTGGCTTTAATCCAAGAGTTGATGAAATTTGTTTGATTGCTCTTGCATCTTTAACAAAACTGGCTTTATCCAAATCAATCACTAAAAATTTCGCCATAGTCTGATTTACTACAACATATGTGCCAAGTCTGATTTTGCCCTCAAGATGTTGTTGAATAATCTCATTTGAAACAGGGATATAATCACTTCCTTTAAAAGTGTAAGTTGCAGGAGAATACCCTTTTTTGAGCCCATCTTTACTCACCCAATATTTTGCAAACACATCACTTCTGCCTATAAAAAGAGATTTAAAAAGTTCAATTTTTTGCTCTTTTGTAAAAGGTGAGAGCTGCTCTATTTGTTTTTTGGCTCTCAAAATCTCATTTTCAAGTTGTACTTTTTGAGATTCTAAATATTGGAGTTTGTGATGGAGTTGCTCTAAAGTCATAGCCAAACTACTTCACTTTTAAATTATCAATCACTGCTACAAAAAACTCTTTAGACCAAAGCTCAATTTCTCTAATATCTTTTATAAAAGGTTGTACATCTTTTTTTGCTTTTTCTACATCAAGAGTTTCTATCCTTTGTAAAAGCAAATCTTTAATGGTTTGTTTTGTGAGTTCAGTTGGGATCTGTATGTTATTTTCTTCTAAATACTTGCAACTTTGAGAGAGTCTAGCTTTTAGATGAATAGAGTCTAGCTCTACATCATTTGCTATGTACCAAACTAAATCATACCAGTCTCGCCCTTTTGGTCTTGTACTCCATGCACGACATAAAATTGCATGTATTTTCCCTGCATAAAGTGATGGTAAAGTAAATGCGTTTATAGAAAAAGGTCTTGGAGTTAGTCTGATTATATTTGCTGTTTCAAAATCTAATGGTGGGTTGGTATCAACTTCAAGTTTTATTTTTACTGCTTGATCTCTGTGAATTTTATTTGTTATATCTTTTGGTGCATTGATATTTATAAGATGTTCTATGGTGTTACCCTTTACAAATGCTGATGCTATGGCACTACTGTTATTTTTCTCTTTGATTTCTATTGTCACTTCAAAGCCAAAAGCTTTTAAAGTTGAGATGATTGCTTCTTCATAAGGTTTTAAATTAAAATTTGGGTTAATCTCAAGAAGTGAAAAGTCCAAGTCTTCTGAAAATCTTGGAAGATTATGAAGTATTCTAAGTGCCGTTCCACCATAAAAAGCAGCATGTTTAAAAAATCCTGCATCATAAAGACCCAGCAACACTATTTCTTGAAGTATCTCTCTTAAAGCATCATAGCTACTATTGGAGTTTGACAAATCATATTTTTCTAACATTTTTATAAGTGCAGGATGTGTCATAGTTTTCCTTTTTCAACTAGCTGTGACAATGTTTTTAAATTTTTAGATCTATATGCTGTTGCAATTTCTTCTATAAGTCCGAAATCCAATAACTTTGTGATATCTAATCGTAAATCATATTTAAGATATTCTACCATTGCACTTTGAGTAAGTGTGCCAATCCCTCTATCATATCTTATCTTGTCGCACAAAGCTTTTTCAGGTGTTGCTATAAATCTTCCACCGTCAACATCATCATAAAACCAATCAACACCTAAAGAATAAGCTTGAAGTGGTACTTTTTTATAGCTAAATCTTCCAAGAGGTGTTTCAAAAAGCTTTTCATTTTTACTTGTTGCAGATGTTATTTCACTTACCCTCTCAGGTATCATTCCATAATAGCTTAATGCATAATCAAAAGATACATATGATGGGCTATAAAGTGTATTTGCAACACTGATTAAATCTATTGGTCTTCTAAGATAAGCTTTTGAAAAAGTATAAAAACCTTTTTTTAGTCTTACGAGTTCACCACTTTTTACAAGATTTGAAATTTTATCATTGACATTAGTAACTGATTGTTCAAGCAATGAATAAAGCATTTCATGAGAAAATATGGACAATGGCAAAGCATTTCTTAATTCTATTGTTTTCATAGAGAGTATTATACTATAAAATCAATAATATTATATAGATAATCCAATTATTATGGATTTAATAATACCAATAATGATACTTTGCATACAAATCATGTAATATTCTACGCTAAGATACCATTTCGTTGTGTAATAGAATAATAAAATAAAAAAAATGAGAAATTTTTATCAAAAATAGAGTCTAAAATCGTGCCTATTTTTATGTGAAGATTTTGATTTTTAAAAACTAAAAACAAAAGTTTGTATGAAAGCCCTGTATTTAAGGGTTTTTAGAGATTATGGTTTTAAAGGATTATTTTCATAATAAACTCTAACTTGCACTCTTTGCACTCCTGTTGACTAAATTAAGAAAAACTTAATATTTTCAGTAGTATACTAAAGTTACTACAACATTAAGGATATAAGATGAAACGAGCGATATTGTTATCAATAGTTATGATGCCGGCATTGGTAAATGCTATGTCTATTACTGACGCTGTTCAAAAAACGATTCAGACACACCCTCAGATTGAAATGAAAAAAGAGGATCACAACACACAAAAAGAGTTATTAACTCGTGCAAAAGCTGATTATTTACCATCGGTTGATTTGTCTTACTCCGTTGGTCCAGAGGTAACAAAGACAATAGCTAATGGGAGAGAGAGCGAAAACTTAACACGCCAAGACGCTTCTGCTACATTAACTCAAAATATATTCGCAGGTTTTGACACAGTTTATGGAGTACAACAACAAAAAGCACTTATTTTATCCGCAGGTGATAAAGTTAAAGAGAGCTCAAATGAATTGGCTCTCTCAACTGCGACATACTATATAGAAGTGCTCAGAACACATGAGTTGCTTCAGATTTCTAAAGAGAATGTTGATGTTCACAAAAAGTATCTCTCGCAAATAGAAGAGAAGGTTAACGCAGGAGTCGGGCGTAGTTCTGACTATAAGCAGACACTTGCGCGTTATGAAAATGCTCTAAGTATCCAGTATTTGGCAGGGCAAAATTATGACAATGCTATCTCTAGTTTTAAGCGTATTTTACCGGGTGCAATAACTGCAAAAGATTTAGAAAAGCCAATAATTGGAAATATTCCTGCTAATGACTTAACCTCTTTGGTAGAAATTGCTATGAAAAACCATCCGACTATACATGTTTCTCAAGCGGATATTCAGGTTGCAGACGCAGCATTAAAACGCTCAAACGCACCTTATTATCCAACCGCAGATATTAAGCTGGAATCTTATTGGAATAAAAATGTGCATGGTGTTTCTACTGATTTAAGTAGTCCAAATCCAAGCGCGTTTGAGGAAGATTCTGGCTACAACGCTCTGCTTGTGTTAAACTATAATATTTTCAATGGTTTGGCAGATAAAGCAAATAAACAAGCAAATCAACACAGACTACTTAACAAAAACAGCACACTTGCAGATGCAAGACGCTATATACAGGCTTATACAGAGATAGCATGGCAAACATTTGAGTCAACTAAGCAACAACTTGACCATCTAGATAGCACAATAAAAGCAAGTGCTGAGACTGTTGCCGATTATCAAAAAGAGCATGAGCTTGGAAGAAGAAGCATTATTGACCTTTTAAATATTGAACTTGAGTATAACAATGCTAGAAATCGCAAAACTACAGCTGAATACGACCGCTTAATCTCCTACTATCAGATTTTATCATATACTGGTAAAATCCTAGAAGAGATGAATGTGACAGTTGAATAGTATGATTGAAAACCCTCTTTTAGAGTGCTTGGTAATTTTTACCAAGCTCTATAATCGTCCATATAGTGCGGATGCGTTGATTGCAGATTTGCCGATTCCATCTGGTAGGGTTACTCCAAAACTTTTTTCACTTGGTTCTGATGGTTCAAAATCTGCTTTTCATCGTGCAGCACATCGAGCTGGATTTAGCTCTAAGTTAGTAAATTACTCATTTAGTGATATATCCCCGTTGCTTCTGCCTGTTATTCTGATTTTAAAAGGTGATGACAAAAATGAAAAAGCGTGTATTTTAACAGAGATAAGCCCTGATAGAAAATATGCAAAAATAATACTTCCTGAAGTTGAAGATGGTGAAAATTGGGTAGAAACAGAATTTTTAGAAGCTGAGTATATTGATTTTGCATTTTTACTTAAACCTGAACATCATTACAAGGATGCCCACAAACGCTTGTTAAAACATGAGGATCGTCACTGGTTTTGGGGAACATTGGCTTACTCCAGAGGTGTCTATATGGATGTAATTATTGCTTCTTTTTTAATAAACCTTTTTGTAATGGCAAGTCCAATTTTCACTCTGAATATATATGACAGAGTTGTACCGAATAATGCCATAGATACAATGTGGATATTTGCCACTGGTATTGTCGTCATTTATATATTTGATATAGTTTTAAAATTTCTGCGCTCCTATTTTCTTGAAAATGCTGCTAAAAAAAGCGATGTTATTATGTCATCAATGATATATGAGCATGTATTAAATTTAAAAATAGCTTCCAAGCCTCGCTCTGTTGGGTCTTTCGCCAGTAACTTAAAAGACTTTGACTCTATAAGAGGTTTTTTTACTGCATCGTCTATTGCTACCATGATTGATTTACCATTCACTATTATCTTTTTATTTATTATCTATATCATCGGCGGTTGGTTAATTGCTATTCCACTAATTAGCAGTTTCGTGATTATTATTTACAGCGCAATTGTTGAGAAGCCTATGAGACGAAGTGTTCAAAGTACCTATGAAGCATCAGCGCACAAAAACTCTGTTTTAATTGAATCATTATCTGCTCTAGAAACTATAAAGGCGTTAGGAATTAGCGGTCAGTATCAATGGAAATGGGAAGAAGCCACAGGTGATGTTGCACAAAAAGGTTTGAAATCTAAAATATTATCAAACTCCATTTCAACTTTCGTTAATTTTGTAGTCCAGTTAAATACAGTGGCTTTAGTTATTGGCGGTGTATATGCGATTGGAGAAAAAACTTTAAGCATGGGTGGATTGATTGCTGTTGTTATGCTAGGTTCAAGGATGCTGGCACCTCTAGGTCAGGTAGCATCATTAATCGCAAATTTTCAACAAACAAAAACAGCCTATGATGCAATTAACTCAATTATGAAATTAGATGTTGAACGCGAAGAAGGGAAGAATTTTGTAGAACGCCCTTCTTTTAAGGGGAAAATAGAGTTTCAACATGTTAGTTTCACTTATCCAAATACTGATCATAAAATTTTAGATGATGTTAGTTTTATCATTAATCCTGGAGAAGCTGTTGGTATCATAGGAACTAACGGCTCAGGAAAGACAACTATTGAAAAGTTGATATTGGGACTTTATGAGCCTACGGATGGCTCTGTTTTAATTGACGGCATTGACATAAAACAGATTGATCCGGCTGATTTAAGACGAAATATCTCTTATGTACCACAAGATGTAGTCTTATTTCAAGGTACTCTAAAAGATAATATTATTCTGCGCTCACCTGATGCAAGTGATGAAAATATTTTGTATGTTTCTAAACTCAGTGGAGTAAGTGATTTTGCCGACATCCATCCAATGGGTTATGATATGCCGGTTGGAGAGAGAGGCGATGGACTCTCCGGCGGACAAAAACAATCTATTTGTGTTGCGCGGGCATTTATACATCCGGCACCTATTATTTTACTTGATGAGCCTACAAATTCTATGGATAGTACTCATGAAAACAACTTTATTAGAACGATAAAGAGTTATCATATAAATCGTACTATGCTTCTTATATCACATAAAAACAACTTATTGGTCATTACACAAAGATTGATTTTGATGGATAAAGGCAAAATTCTTTTAGATGGCGATTATGCTGATGTAGTCAAGCAGTTGCATACACCAAAAAAGGTAGTAAATAATGAGTCTTGAAGATAAATTTGTAGATTACTCCTACCGAAAAAAAGATATTAAAAAACTTCGTGTAAAAGATGAGGAAGATTTAGAGTATATGAACTCTGTGAGTTCAGCTATGCTTATGCATACCACATTAAGTACCAGACTTATGTTGTGGGTAAGTGCTTTAGTAATAATATGGTTGATATTTTGGGCTTACAATGCTGAAATTGACGCACTCACTCGCGGTCAAGGCAAAGTTATTCCATCTACTCAAATACAAGTTATACAAAACCTTGAAGGCGGGATTGTAAGCGAAATTCTTGTACAAGAAGGAGAAGCAGTAAAAAAAGGCGATATTCTTATAAAAATTGATGATACAGGTTTTGTAAGTAATTTTACCGAGAGCCAACTTCGCTATAACGAACTCCAAGCCAAGAGTATTAGACTTTTGGCAGAATCAACAGGCAAGCCTTTTCAAGTTGGTGACACAATTAGAAAAAATTCACCTGAACTTATTAAGTATGAGGAGTCTCTATACCTTAGCAATAAGGAACAGTTGGAAAACAGCATATTAATCTATAAGCACCGCTTAGAACAAAAAAAAGATGAGCTAAGAGAAGCCGAAGCAAGATTAAGTAATCTCACTAAAAACTATGAACTGATTTTAAGAGAATTATCATTAAATAAGCCATTGGTTGATAAGGGAATAGTATCTGAAGTGGAGTATTTGAAACTTCAAAGAGAAGCGGGTACGATTGAAGGTCAGATGAAGTCAACTAAACTTTCAATACCCCGCCTTACCTCTATTATAGATGAGCAAAAAAACAATATTTTGGAACTTCAGTTTAAATTTAGAAACATTGCTAAAGAAAAATTTAATGAAGTAAAAGCTGAAATGTCAAGAATAGAAAGTGCTAATATAGCCAGAGAAGATAAGGTAAAGCGTACATTTGTACGCTCTCCGGTAGATGGAACAATAAAACAATTACTTATAAATACAGTTGGCGGAGTAGTTAGACCTGGTATGAATATAATTGAAATTGTTCCAACTCAAGACAACTTACTTGTTGAAGCAAAAATAAGACCTGCTGATATTGCTTTTTTATTTCCTGGACAACGGGCTATTGTTAAATTTTCTGCTTATGATTTTGCAATATATGGTTCGCTAGAAGGTACTGTGACGCATATTAGTGCCGATACTATCATCAACGATACTGATAAACAGAGCTACTATCTTGTGCGTATAAAAACTGATAAAAACTATTTAGGAAATGAAGAAAAAAAACTGAATGTTATGGTTGGTATGACGGCGGACGCTGACATCATTACCGGTAAGAAAACTGTGTTAGATTATATTTTAAAACCGATATTGCGTGCCAGAGAAAATGTACTAAGTGAAAGGTAGATGTCATGAAAAAAATAATACTCTTTACAAATATGTCCTCCATAAGAAAACATTGGGAAAGAGCTTTGCTAGATTCATATCAACCAATACATATAGAAAAATTTTCAGAATTAATATCTTACTTAGATAAAAACAGTGTTCCTGCAATTTTAATGTTTGATGAGATGAGTGTCTCTGATATTCAAAATTCACTGCTAATATTAAAATCTTACACTTTTGCAACTATTTTACTTTTTAATGCTATGCCTGAAGTACATCATGCTTCAACACTCCTCACAGAAGGAATCAGAGGGTATGAGAACTCATACATAGATAAAAATAATTTACTAAAAATGCTCAACAGTGTTGAGGGTGGAAATAATTGGCTTTTTTCTAATTTAACACGCTATATAATCAATAAATATATTAAAAGCAACTCTAAAAATCAACCTGATTTCATGCCACTGTTAACAGAAAGAGAAAAAGATATTGCATTAATGATTGCTGATGGATTAAGCAATAAAGAGATTGCACAAAAGGAAAAGCTTGCTCTATCAACCGTAAAAGGACATGTCAGCCATATATTTGAAAAAGCTGGTGTCACTGATAGAATCGCTCTTGCATTAAAATTTAAATAACTCGCAACCACAATGATTACGAGTTAATAGACTAAACTGCGTCGATTGGCGGTTCTATTTCTATTAATAATGTTGAGTTTAAAACACTATCGTAATATTGAGCGTAATATACATCGTTCAAATACACTACTTCTGAATCACCAAAAGAAGCATCTACATTAACTTGATTTATTGCACTACCATCTGAAGATTGAATTATCAGTGTATTATCAATATCTGTTGCGCTGATGACATCACTTGCAGTAATACTAAAGCCAGTTCCACTGCCTGTTACAGTTGCATTTTCATCTAACTGAATTGTATTTATATCTGATATATTGGACAGATTAAGTGTGTCACTTATAGTTAAGATATTATCAGACAATATATCTACCCCCTCATCTACATCTATATCCGAGTCTGTACCAATGATAAATTCATCAACTAAACTATTATCTGGTGCTGTCGGGTCATAGTTAATTTCAGGATTAACAACCTCTCCAACCGCTACATCAATAGTAGCAAGAACACTTTCACTTGATGCTCCATGTTCATCAACTACCGTATAAGCAAAGTTTGCATAGTTAGGAGTATCTGTATCAAATTCGTACATAGGATTTGGAGTAACTTGTATGTCACCATAATTATCACTGCTAGTATCAGTAATAATTGATACAGAGCCAACGATTTCTCCATCAGAATTATATAAATTTCCATCTACAAGTTCGACATGTAGTGCATCACCATCCATATCAGTATCATTTGCCAACAACATACTGTTGTCGATAATAAATGGCAAAACTATATCTCTATCGATATCACTGGAAATGACTGATGATATTCTAAATTCTGTTGGTGGATTTCCATTTTCACCTATAGGGTCTAATGCATAAACTCTGATTTCATCAAATTCAACTCCTTCATCTATAATAAATGCTGTATTATTTTCAATAGTGCTGGTATCTACATTAACATCAAGCTTTCCTCCATCATTCCAAAGCTCAATTAAGATATTATCATTACTCGGCGCATTATCTCCAACATTTTTAAACTCCAATGATGCCTGTCTTACGGTATCTGCAAAAGTAAACTTAATACCCTCATTAACATCATCATGGCTGTCAATCATAGGTTGACCCTCAGAGCCATCATCTTTAATACCATACCAGCCATTATGTTCATAAACATATGTACCTTCAGCCGTAGCGTTTACATCAACTGAAATAATTTCATGATCTGCAATTTTAGTAATATTATCAACCGTTGCAACGGGGGGATTATTTATAGTATCTTCTACTGATGAAGCAATATCAATACTTGGATTATTTGTCATCACCGCACCTACTTCAATACCATCAAGACCTAATACAGCAGGATTTAATCCTCTGCTAAAACCAAGAACACTTGACTCGGCCACTATGTCAGTTGGAGTAAATGAAGAGCTACCATCTTCGCCCTCTTCACCGGCTGCTGTTTCTAATAAGTCAATTAGGTTTTTATCACCCGCTATGCTAGCCATAGCTTCTGTGCCAGTCAGAACAGAACCATCAGCTAATATTCTAAAAATACCATCATAAGCGGTTGCCTCTGGAAGTGCCGAATATTTAATCTGGAACAATGCCCCACCATCTGTACTTACAACCTGCTCCCCAGCGTATATATATCCACCATATGCCGACTCACGAACAAACCCATCCACCCCAATAATCTTAACACTACCTCGTGTTACTTCTATCTGCCCTATAATTTTTTCAGTTGCCATTTCACACCTCCAAATTTATTTATCACTTCATACTAACATATGTTAATTAATATGTTAATAGTACTTTAGTATTGAGTTATGTATTTTATTGGATTTGCTAAAAAGAAGTGACTCGCAACCAAAAATATGTTGCGAGTTAAGAAATTACTACTTATATTGTATTAATTTGTATATCAACATCAATAAGAAGCTGAACACTGGAATTAGCTATATTTGTGTATGTGTCATATCCAACTTCCGTGACAGCAGTAGAAGAAGTATCAGGCACCCATCCATTAGCTGCAATATTGTTCACTCCATCACTCATATCGCCCGTAATTTTAAGAACATTATCAGAATCTGTCATGCTAATTACATCAGATAGTGTTATGTTTGATAAAGTGTAATTTCCTGTAGATAAATCTATTTCATCTATCGAATTTGGTGTATCACCCTCAAAATCATTAGCTTGATTAACCAATGCCTCTACATCTATTGTGCCTCCGGTAGAACTGTCAAAACTTAAAATCTGTTGACCTTGTGAACCTGTTATTGAAAAATTATCAATACTCCAATATTCTGCATTTGGAAAAGTCTCATCTATGTTTTCAGATTGAAATTTAACTGTAATTATCCCATTATCAGGAATATCAAAATCAAAAGATATTGGGATGGTTCCCACTCCATTAGGGCTGTATGTTTGAGTTATAATTTCATTATCATTGCTGTCTGTAACTCTTACAATAAAATTATCATTACCTTCCCAACCATTATAAGGTGGGAAACCACTAGTAATCTTTAAATCAACATCAAGAGAAACACTTTCACCTGCACTAGCACTTAAATCAAAAGTTTGTGTTCGTGTATCAGAATTTGAATTAAACCAACCAAGTTTTCCATCCCCAAATATTTCCTCATTACCAGCTCCCGTCCAACCTTCATTATATGAACCGTCAAATGTCTGCAACGCTACACTACCTTCAACTGTTCTTATATCTCCTGTAATATCATTAACATTTACCTGAACACTCTCTATATCATACGCACCGTTGCCATCCGTTACTTTTACATATATAGTATGCAAAGGATTATCTTCATAATCTAATGTTTCTCCATTTTTAGTGCCTATAACACCGGTTACAGAATCAATCTCAAAGATTGTATTAGCCGGATTTAAAGTATCTCCTGCCGCATTTGCGACCAAAGTATAAGTCAGAGCATCGGAATCAGCATCAGTTGCAACAACTCTACCGACATCTATTAAAGTCTCATTTACTGTGTAAATTTGACCAACTTCTATTACCGGTACAACATTCGGCTCATCTGCTCCATGAATTATAATTTCAATAGTTTGAGATGCCGTTCCATCTTCAGAACTTACAATATATTTTTCAATCACAAGTTGACCACTGTTTAGTTCTTGAACCGCATTATTACTGTTATTTAAAGTATATAGCCAAGCCCCAGACGCATCAATAGTAAATGTACCATAAGATGTAGTATTTGAGCTATCAGCTTCAACAACGGTGCTGAACTCATTTTCTCCTGCATCTAAATCTGAAATATCAAGTTGACCATCTACTGTATAAATCATATCTTCAGCTACTTCGCCGCTATCTTGTCCCATTGGCACATTAATCTGTGCAATATCATTAGTGCCTGCCACGGTAATTTTAACCATTTTCACATCACTGATTGCAGTTTCATCATATCCGTTTGTGCCATCTGACAATGAGCCATCATTCGCGTTATATAGGAATTTTATTGTTAAGACTTCACTTCGTGGTAAAGCATTAAAATCGCCTTCTAAAGTAAAGTGATCACCACTTACTTTGATACCTGTAATATCAATATCACTCAAATCTATTTCACTTCCGGAGGCCAATTTAACGGCAATATCAACACTTCCTTCATAAGCGTCATTTCCATCTGAATCATAAGGCACATTCATTACTCTCTCAAAACCAGCTCCAGCTATATTGGTAACTAATTCATTTCTATCCATAGTAACTACATTATAAGCGAGTGCATCATTAGTATCTTCATCCCAGCCTACAAAGTGTCCACTAAGAGTAGTTTCCCCATCCCCATAAGATTCGTGCCTTTCTATATTTCTATTTATAACTACCGGCTGATCATTTGTACCGGAAATTGTAAAAGTTACTGTTTGAGTATTTGAGATTGCAGGTTCACCGTTTGCATCATTTGTACCATCCGTAACTTGAATATCAAAACTTACCGTAACTTCCTCCCCAGCTCCCAAGTTATTAAATGTTGGGTTATAAACTGAATATGTTCCGTCTGAATCAACTTTTATAAATGTCGGTCCTTGAATTACATTATTAACATCAACTACATTTGCAAAAGCGGGGTCCCACATTGATTGCCCCATCTCTACATATGAATAATCATCATTAATATCTTCATCTGAAACAATCTCTGTTAAACTACCTTGAAACAAAAGTGAATTTTCTAATGTTACAAACCATGCGTGCACATCATTCAAATCAGTTTCCATAACACTATTTGCAGTTACAGATTCAATAACTGGGCTATCATTTGTCCCATTAATCACGACTGTTACTGTTTTAATTTCAGAGTATGAAGTCTCATTGTTTTCATTGCCGGCTACGACACCGCTTTCATCCTGAACTTGTACATTAAATGTAATAACAACGCTTTCATTTTCTCCAAGTTTGTCAAAACTAGAACTTACAATATCATAGTTACCATCTGCGTCTAAAGTTACACGAATTGGAGTTGTTATTATCGGCTCACCACCTGAAGTATTTTCGACAAAATCAACAACCATATCATTAAAAGGAACATACGAGTAGCCATCATCATTATCGTCATCGCCTACACTCACTATTTCTTCGAGAGATCCGCTTAAATGAGCATTTTCATAAGTTGTTTCTTGAAGATCAATGAACGCCTCAAGTTCCGATATAGGAAAGTTCGAGTTGGCAGATAAACTATAACCATCCACACTATTTCCGGTAACTGCACCAAACAAATTACTAGAAATTAAAATACCTCCAGCAATATTGCTTACTGTTAAGAGTGAGCTACCGCCAAATCCTTGATTTTCATTATTATTTAGCACACCAAAAACTATGGTATGTTCTCCTGCGCTCTCAAATGTAAAACTAAAGTTACCATTTGCATCGACACTGCCATCTGTAAGACTTGTTGCTACACCATCTACAACTACAAATGCCGAATCTTGCATATAATCCCAATCTCTCAAGTCAAACACCCAGTCAAAAGAGACTGTCTCGCCAGCAGATGTGTCAACAACAAATTTAACCGCAGACCCTTCTTGTGGATTAGGCACTATTTCTGAAAAATCAACATCAACATTAGCTCCATAAGTAACACTATTTAATTCAGTTTCAAATACTTCACTCTCTTCTATGTTTTCTATAATAGGTTGATCATTAGTACCTGTAATTGTTAATGTCACTGTTTTTGGTTCTGATACTGAAGATTCATTAGTTTCATCTTCACTTTCAACACCACTATTATCAATAGCTATATAATCAAATGTAACCACTGCATTTTCATTTACATTTAAGTAATTAAAATCTCCCTCTACTTTATATTCCCAATGTCCGGAATCATCATTAAAGTAAATTGTTACTAAATCATCAGCAACGCTCTCTCCGTCAATAGCAACACTTCCCTCAACCACTTCAAATGTATGCTCATCATTTACATCATCATCTTGGACTGCTAATGTATTTGTAAACACAGTCATTACATCATCTTGTGTATCATCTTCTCCATTTTGATAAGCATCATTATCATGTGATTCATAAACAGAAACGGTCATATTGCTAACAATCGGTTGATCATTAGTACCTGTAATTGTTAATGTCACTGTTTTTGGCTCTGATACTGAAGATTCATCAGTTGACTCACTACTGTCAACTGCATAGTAATTAAATGTTACAGTAGCTGTTTCAGCGGCAGCTAAAGCATTAAAGTTTCCAGAAACGGTGTAGTCTCCTGTTTCAGAATCAATTACTACTGAAAGGTCTGTAATAAGAGCTGCATCCATAGCATCTGAAGTTACAGCTGTTGTTTCTTCAGCAAGAAAATACTCATGTGTATCATTCACATCATCATCTGTTACTGTTGCAAGGTTACCTTCAAATGTTGTTAAAACATCGTCTTGTGTATCATCTTCACCGTTTTGGTAAGCATCATTATCATGTGACTCATATACTACCGTTTCTCCATCAACCGTAGCATGTAATGACCATGAAAAAAGCGTTCCACTATCCCAACCTGCATCATCATTGATTTGAAGTGTCCATATTCCTTGTATATTCATACTATCAATTACCGACAAAGGAGTATCTGGAATAAATATTCCTGCAAAAGGAGCGTAACCGGAGCTAATAGGCACTCCCCCTTCATCATCAAAAATTGTATTAGAATAGTTGTTGCCACCTCCTCCATGATACGCACTTAATCCAATGTGAGTTCCATCCGGAGCAATAAGGAAAATATTTAAATCACCATCAAATGAGTGTCCAAGATTAATTTGTACATTCAAATCTTCAACAGTACCTGACTCTGTGATTTCTATCGTAGACTGAGTTGCATGATAATCATATATTGGATGGTCTGTTTCATTCGTAAATGTTGTTAAACCATTTAAGCCTTCTCCATTCGCACTTATATCTGTAACTATCGGTTGATCATTAGTACCTGTAATTGTTAATGTCACTGTTTTTGGCTCTGACACTGAAGATTCATTAGTTTCACCACTACTGTCAACTGCATAATAATCAAATGTTACAGTAGCTGTTTCAGCGGCAGCTAAAGCATTAAAGTTTCCAGAAACAGCGTAGTCTCCGGTTTCAGGATCAATTGCTACTGAAAGGTCTGTAATAAGAGCTGCATCCATAGCATCTGAAGCTACAGCTGTTGTTTCTTCAGCAAGAAAATACTCATGTGTATCATTAACATCATCATCTTGTACTGTTGCAAGATTACCTTCAAATGTTGTTAAAACATCGTCTTGTGTATCATCTTCACCGTTTTGATAAGCATCATTATCATGTGACTCATAAACAGAAACGGTCATATTGCTAACAATCGGCTGATCATTAGTACCTGTAATTGTTAATGTCACTGTTTTTGATTCTGATACTGAAGATTCATTAAACTCATCTCCAGCTCCAACTCCGCTATCATCAATTGCTATATAACTAAAGGTTACGGTAGCACTCTCGTTTGCAGCAAGATAATTAAAGTTCCCCTGAATTTTATATTCCCAAGATTGTGTTGATTCATTAAAATAGATAGTAGCTAGTTCATCAGAAACGCTCTCTCCATTAATTGCTACACTTCCCTCAACAACTTCAAATGTGTGTTCATCATTTACATCATCATCGGAAACTTCCAATGCTCCGGTAAATACATTATCTACATCATCAATAGTGTCACCGTCTGCTCCTTGGTCCGTATCATGTGTTTCGTAAATTGTACCACCACCAATATTTTCAACATAACCAACACTCTCAGTACCTACAATAATTCCACCTGAGATATGGAAAATTTGTAAACTTGAATCAACCACATCATCATCATCATTCATAACTCCAAATGTAATCTCATGCTGACCTGCATCTTCAAATGTGTATGTAAATGTGCCACTATTTGTATTACCTTCTTCATAAGTATTCGCTAAAAGTTCGATTGACTGTCCATCAATAACAACGAATGCGAAATCATTATAACCATCATCTATGATACCGTCACCATTGTAATCTGGAGCACCATTATAGCCCTCGGCATCATTAAAAATCCAGTTGAATGTTACCGCTTCACCTGCGTTAACACTTATTGTAAGCTTCATCGCCGCCCCGTCAGTTGGGTTAATGTCATCATCTTCTGAATCAAAAAGGTCACTTACCGTTACAGAACCTTCACCAACATTAAACAGAGCATTTATTTCCTCTTCAGATGCACCGGTCGTATCATAGTATCCAGTTTCACCTTCACCTTGTTCTATTGTAGATGCTCCTATCAACCATGTATTACCATTCGCATTTATATCAGTAACAACAGGTTGATCATTTGTACCGGAAACCGTGATAGTAACGGTAGCAGGCTCGCTTTCATAGCCTTCTGGAGTGGTTGCTTCAACAGTTTTATATGTAAAAGTAACATCCCTTGTTTCGCCGACACCCAAATCCTGAAAATCTCCGCCTACATTATAAATATAACTTCCATTTGGATTTAAAATAAGAGAACCCTCCAAAGGTCCTTCTAGTAAAACAAATGTAAAAGCATTACCGTCACTATCTGAACCTGAGAGTTGACCATATACATTTGCTGGATTATCTTCCATCGCCGAATTGCCGGCATCTTCCGCAGTTGGAGCGAAATCATTCAAATCATCTGAAAATAGTTTACTTCCCTCAAGACCATCGGCACCAGAAACTCCTTGGTTTTCACCTCTGCCAAATCCTAGTACGCTTGATTCAGCTACAATATTTGTAGGTGTAAATGCAGAACTTCCTTCAGCACCCTCTTCCCCCGCTGCAGTCTCTATGTCGAAAACATCAGTCAAACTCTTATCACTCATAATGCTGTCCATAGCATCTGCACCTGCAATAACCGAGCCGTCAGCCAATACTCTAAAAATACCGTCATAAGCTGTCGCTTCAGGAAGCGCAGAATATTTAATCTGAAACAACGCATCAGAATCAACACTCACAATCTGTTCACCAGCATACAATAAACCATCATACGCCGGTTCACGAACAACACCGTCAACCCCAATGATTTTTATATTTCCTTGTGTTACCTGTATCTGCCCTATCACTTTTCCAGTAGCCATATCACACCTCCGAATTTAATTGTGCGAAGATTTTAACACAGGCAAATTTACATGTAAATAGTACTTTGGTACCGTTTTAATCAATGGACATAACAACAAGTGGCTTTAAGGTCGTATTTCAGGCTCTCAGGTTGAATTATAAAATGGGTTATACCTTTTTTGCAAAGCTTAGCTCTAATATTTTCTAAAATTATCTCGACTTGGCTTAAGAGCAAATCATCTTTTAACACAATATGAGCCGAGCCATAATACTCTTTTGAGTTTGGGCGATAAAGATGCAAATCATGCACTGATAAAACTTCATTTGAAGAGAGTATCAAATCCTCCACCTCTTTTATATCGTCAATATTTGAATCTAGAAGTGTATAGAACGATGTTTTAAGCAGCGGGAAAGTCTCTTTTATAATATAGATGCTGAAAACTAACGATAAAATAGAATCGACTACCACAACTCCAAACAGATATATAATTACACCGCCAACAGCAACACTAAATGAGATTGCAGCATCCCCAAGCATATGCAGATAAGCCGATTTTATATTTGCATCTTCGTGATGATGTTCGTGGGCATGGTCGTGATTGTGGTTGTGCTCTACCTTATTTTGGCTCAACAACCATGTGCTAAAACCGTTTATTGCCAGAGCGATGAGTGAAGTAACTATCACAATCGGAGCATTTATCTCGTTTGGTTCAAAAAATCTATTTATAGACTCTATTAAAATAAAAATCATCATAACTACTAAAAAAATTGAGTTAACAAAAGCCGCCATCATTTCAGCTTTTATATACCCAAAAGTCATCGAGTCAGTTGCTTTCTTTGCTCCAAAAACAATTGCCACCAATGAAATAAATAGAGCCAAAACATCACCAAGGTTATGAAAAGCATCTGCTAAAAGCGCCATTGAACCACTGTATATTCCCGCTATTACCTCAGCAACAACAAGTACGATATTTAAAATAATTACCTTTTGAAGAGTCGTTTTTTTACTATTTTCATTCATTACACACACTTTATTTTATTTTTTTATTACTTTATCTCTATATTTATAGTACCATTTTATTTATGATAAACGATTTAGTCTTAAACTACATACTTCTCTTTATTTTTCTTGAACTTTATGAAATTTCATGGCAAAAAGCACCTAGCATTATGGGCATGATTTTACGCATGTATAAGTACTATTCAAAGAGCATATTTCTATTTTTACTTATGCAGCCGACTTTTTACTTTAGTATAGGTTTTGCGATGTTGACAGATCTCAATATATATGCGATGATTTTGCTATTTCTTAAAACAGTGGATGTTTCAACGAAGATAATTCTTATAGAGCAGGTTTTTACGAAGAGAAAATTATCCCACGAGCTAAGTTTGGTTCTGCTCGCTCCAATAAACAGTTTTTTGCCATACATTGGTCTAGTCGCATACCCTCCGCTTATACTATTAGCTTTCTAGTTCAGAATATTTACTTTTCAGCTGTGCCTGTTTTGAGAGAAATTTTATATTAGGCGATATCTCTTCGCTGGCTATACTATAGTGTTTATATAGTTTTTCCAGTGAGCTGTCCACTTTTGTCGTCAATGTTGCACTCAAAGATTCTATCTGCTCTTTTATACTATCTACTTCATTCTCTTTGGTATCTTTAAAATCTTTTACAATCATACTAAGTTGAGATTGTGATTTTACATATTCAGACTTGATGATTTCTATATCCCTTATCAAATCTTTCATAGTTGCATAGACATCGTGCAAACCGCTGTTTTTGCTTTCTATTTCATTCATTTTTTTAGATGAAAGAATCATCTGTTTCATTATTAACTCACTCTGCTCTTTTACACCGCTTAATCTATTTTCACTCTCATAAAGAGATATTCCTAAACCCTCTGTATGTGATTTTAAAGAAAACATCTCTTTTTCAAATGGCTTTGTTACATCAGATAACTCTTCAATTGTATGCCTTATAATAGTTTTTGCGATAGTCTGGGAAATATTGCTGATTGTTTGCAAGTTCTCTTTTAACTCTTCAATTTCCACTGCAATATCACCCCTGCTCTCAACTGCTTTCGTTAGTGTGGCTTTGACTTTGTTGAAATGGTCTTGTTCAGCTACTCTAAGCATATCTATATGTTTATGAACAATATTATCCAAAGATGGAAGTTGAACCTCGGTAAAATTCTCAAATGACTTTACAACATAATCATGCCACTTGTCCACCTCCTCGAATTTTTCTAAAAATCTGTTTTGATTTACTAAAATTGCATCCAATACCTTTATATCGTGTCTAAATCTCTCTCTTGTCTCTTCTTGAACCCGTCTGTCCTCATTCTGATTTAAAATCATCTTTTTTTCCAACTCAGCACTAAACTCTTTTAGCTGTGTTAGCTGCTCTATCAACTCTTTTGTAAATTCGTGTTGAATTTTTGATTGGTCTGATTGTTGGGTTTGATGTAAAATATTCATTATTACATAAAGAATGAGTGCAACCAAGATAGGAAACAGACTCTCTTTTAAAATAAGAAGCGTATCTGCCGTCTCGGGATGTGTTATAAAGTGAACAGTGCCGCTGATTGCACCGATTCCCATCATCAAGGGTGCATAGTTTATCTTGTTTGGCTGTTTTAGTATTGATATCTGTCTCAAAAAAAGTAACGCCATAAATGCAAAAGCTAATAGTAAATCGCCATCAAACATCATCTATCCTTGAAGTGGAGTTAAAACATTTTATCATAAAATTTTACAAAACTATATCTAATACCTCTTGTGGTTTTTTTACAACTATTTTAGCGCTGCTCTGTGGACTAAATCCCCAAGTAACAAATATAGACTCAATTCCGGCACTCGCGGCACTTAATATATCTTTTGAATTGTCCCCAACCATCCACGCTTTATGGTTTTTTTCATCAAAACTGTAATAATTCAGTATATTGTTTAACATCTCAGGTGACGGTTTTGAGTGATTAACCAAATCTGCCCCGATAATCATATCAAATAGATTTTTAACTCTTAGGTGTTCCAACATTCTCAGCGCAAACTGTGTAGGGGCATTCGTAGCAACAGATATTTTTATATGCGAAGCGACTAAGTTCCTAAGCATCTCCTCTACACCCTCGTAAAGATAGACATTTTTTACACACTGAAGCTCATAATGGCTCTCAAAAAGCTCTCTATCCGCTGGGTGATAAATCTCTGTTTCGTAAAAGAGCTGTGAGAGGTTTCTTACCTCCATATTTATAGCTTCAACTATAAACTCTTCACTAAGCGGAGCAAGATTGTGGTGAGCTTCTCTAACATGATTTACAGATATTGTAATATCTTTTTTTGAGTCTAAAAGAGTGCCATCCATATCAAAGATAACAATTTTCATATTCTTCTTTATCTCATTTTTGCATATATTTCAGCCAATGCTTCAACAAAAAGTTCACTGTCATTTGGGCATCTGCAAACTCTATAATCTTCAAAACCCAACTCACGAGCAATCTCGCGGTACTCAATTTCAAGTTCAAAATCTGTCTCAGAGTTGTCAATAGTAAAGGCTATTGGGAAAATAACAACGCTTCTGCTCTTAATCTCTCCCAATTTTTCCTCTAACGATGGTTTGAGCCACTCCATAGGTCCGACTTTGGACTGATATGCCAAATGAGCTTCGTTAAAATTCATTCCTTCGTCTTTTAACATCTGCTTTAAAATTTCAACATGTTTTTGTACATGCCGCTCATAAATATCACCTGCATCTACTATCTTTTGAGGTAAACCGTGAGCTGAAAAGATTATGTCAAAATTTTTGCACTCATCGGCGTCAACTCTCTCTTTTATTCTTTCAATGATAGCTTTGTTGTAGTTGATATTTTGGAAAAAATGCTTTATCTCAATCAAAATAGCGTCGCCGCCTCTTAAGTGGTACTGCTCTTCAAAATCTTCCAGCGATGACTTTGTCGTGGTTGTGGAAAACTGCGGATATAGCGGAATCAGATAGATTCTTTCTATATTTTCTTTGTTTAGTCTCTCTATAACTTCAGCGGCAAAAGGCGGAGTGTAACGCATGGCAAAATCAACTACGACACCCTCTCTAACCCTGTTTTTAAGCTTTTTAACAAGATTTTTTGTATGCCCTACTAGAGGTGATTTTCCGCCAATGCGTCTGTATATCTCTTGAGCTTTTTCAGTTCTTGTAAAAGTTATCATTTTGGCAATAAAACTTCTTAAAAGCGAACTTTTAACTGTTATGATATTTTTATCATTGAACATGTTTGTTAAAAAAACTTCAACCTCTTCTAAGTTATTTGGACCGCCCATATTTAGTAAAACAATTGCCTCTTTTTTCATTTAATAAACCTCTCTTCTATGAGCTATTCTCACTAGAGTAATAACTAAAATGCTGTTTTCCTTAAGATAAACAATTCTATAATCACCGGCGCGTTTACGAAATTTTCCTTTATGTTTGCCTTTTAGTGCTTTATCACCGGTAAATATTCCGTTTTGCAAATCAACCATTTTTTTTGCAAGCTGCTCCTGAATATTTTTTTCAAGCACTAAGAATTCTTTTTGGGCTCCCTTGTTAAAAGCAACTTTATACATCTATTCCAGCTTGTTTAAATACTTCCTCAAGCGATATAAGTTTTTCTTTTCCGCTTTTTATATCATCAATTCTTTTATCGCTTATCATCTCATCAAGAGTATCAAAGTAGCTGCTTATTGCTTTTTCTATCAGGTATGTTCTTGTTCTGTCAAGCTCACTCGCACAAGCATCAAGCTCTGCAAGAAGCGCTTCGTCAAGTCTTATGTTTATTGCTTTTTTCATATTGTATCCATTTGTGTATATTTGTAGATACATTGTACCACAAATACTATTTTATTTTTCTTTAACCCTTAAGCTTATCTCATATACTATTCTCTGTAATGGTAACATATCTTCATAGATTTTATAGAGCGTATCTATGAGCAACTCCCCATTTTCAATGAGTTTAGGCTCCAAAATTTTGTAAGTTGCCATCCCTTTGTAGAGGCTCAAATCTACACTCGGCATATCTGCGCTGAAACCTCTTGGATATTTTTTATACCCTTTTTCTATGGTTTTATACCCCTTGGCGTTTAAGCGCTCTAAAACATTAGAGAGTTTCTCTCTGCGGCTAGCTTCTTTTATATATTCTCTATAAGCATCCAGCATAGGCTTTTCAAACCACCTTACTCCGGCAGAGACGAAAAGTTCATCGGGTGAGAAGTGAAGATAAAAAGAGGAGTTTTGCAGCCTGCTTCCGCTGTTTCCTTGAGTAAAAATAATGCCGATTTTTGATTTTATGGGTTCTTTGTTTGCGCCCATTCTACGGATGTCTCTGTAGATTTTAAAGAGTGATTTGTTGATTTTTGGCTCAAAGTTTATGGTTGGCTCTAACGCCATTAAGTGTTCGCCCATCTCAACCACAAAGGCTTTTGACGGGTTTAGTATATACTGCTCATACTCATCTCTATGAGCTTCAAACCACTCTTTATTGTTGTTTTTGCGGATAGCTTCTAAAAAAGGTAATGTTTTTTCGCTAAAGCCGCTAAACTCCACTCACAACTCTCTTAAACCAGTTTTCTATTTCTAAACGCGATTGCAATTACCACAAATAAAATAGCATAAGTAACAGACACAAAATCAGGAATCGGAACAGGGTCGCCTTTTGCGTAAGAGTGCATTCCCGCAAGATAGTAGTTAACCCCGAAGTATGTCATTATTACCGATGTGTACGACAGAAGCGATATAACGCTGTAATTAAATTCGCTATAAATTGATTTGATAAATCTTATGTGAATTACGGCAGCATAGATTAAAATAGTTACAAGTGCCCAAGTCTCTTTTGGGTCCCATCCCCAGTATCGTCCCCACGATTCATTCGCCCAAACACCGCCTATAAAGTTACCCAGCGTTAAAAATGCAAGACCAATCATAAGGCTCATCTCGTTGATTGAGTTAAGCTCTTTGATGGATAAAGAGATATGTTTTTCATTGTTTTTAGTTTTAAATATGAAAAGCAAAATCGTAATAAAACCTAAAAGCGCACCCAAACCTAAAAATCCGTAACTAGCAGTAATAACCGCAACATGTATGCTTAACCAGTATGAGTTAAGGACCGGTACTAGATTTGTAACCTGAGGATTCATCCAGTTTAAGTGAGCCACAAAAAGGATAAGCCCTGTTAAAACTGCGGTTGAAGCCATTGTCATAGATGAGCGTTTTGAGAAGATAAAACCTGCTAAAACAGTTGCCCAACTGATGTAAATCATCGATTCATAGCCGTCAGACCAAGGCGCATGCCCTGCAACATACCATCTAAGTCCCAAACCAACCGTATGAGCCATAAACAGTGCTACTAAAAGCCATAAAGAGAGTTTTTCAAGTATGTTGATGTTTAATTTTGGTTTTAATATCTTTATAAAACTTGCAATAAGCAACACAAAACCGATTAGAAAATATAGAGGGTAGATTCTCTCAAATATATTTGCATAGTTATAAATCATCTCTGCTTTTATCCTGCTCTCCGGCGGAAGAACAGATGCGCCGTAAAATCTTTGATACTCTGCTATTTTTTCTATTGCAAGATTTGCGCCATCCCAGTTTCCGCTCTCTAGCGAGGTGTCTAAAGCTGAAAAATAGCCAAATATAATATCTTTTATTTTTTGGGCTTCTTGAAGTTCAAAAGTCTCGAGTGCCTCTATTGTTTCAAACCATTTATTGTTTACATCATTTGGTTTTGGCCAAATTTTTATCAACGCTCCGGAATATACTGAATATGAGATATTTACACGCTCATCAACTTCTAAAACAGCTTTATCAAACAAATCTCTATGTTTTGGCTCTTTTCTTACTGCATTATCAACGGCTTCGGCTAGTTTATACCCCTCTAAAGTCTCAGGAGCGGCAAAAAATTGTGAAAAAGATGCATATTTAGCAGTGGACTCAACACCCAGCTTTTTATTTATCTCCTCATTTTTTGTTACAATAATTTTCAAATCTCTATATGCTTCAGGTCTAGCCATCATGCCAAGAACAACTTGATTTGCATTTAACTTCTCTGTACCGACTGCTACAAATGAGTTTTTGTGAATTTTTGCGACTATCTCTGTCGAGAGAGTATCAAGAGGCTTCATTCTGCCGCCGCTGTCTTGGATAATCAACTCTCCAAACTTCCCTGCATGCTCTTTGTTGAAAGATAAAATAGTTTTTATGTCAGGGTTTATCTCCTCCGCATAAGAGGGCGTTATGCTAAAAAGCACTCCGAGTGAGAGTAAAAGTCCAAGAGCCTTTTGTTCGCTGGCTTTTCTCGCTCTTTGTGAGAGCTGATCAAACCTGTTTCCTTTTGAAAATAGCGCCCAGAACATCCCCAGACCTAAGAGAAAATAACCTATGTATGACGGAAGTGTTCCCGGGTCGTTGTTTACTGACAAAACAGTTCCTTTTTCATCTTGGTCGTAAGAGGATTGGAAAAATCTATACCCGCGGTGCTCCAAAATGTTGTTCATAAAAATTCTATACGGCGTATATACCTTTTTTTCATCATCCACCAACTCGACTTCACTTGCATAAGATGCAGGAGACATGGATCCTGGGTATCTGTCGAGCTGAAAATCAAGAAGCTTTACGCCAAATGGGAGTTCTATTTTTTTAGAGCCATAAGATATATGTACGTCAACTCCGTTTACAACATTGTGGTGTTCTCTAGCCATTCGTCCTGCTTGACCAAAAATCATTACATCCTCTGAAACATCGCCAACTTTAATATTAAATAAAAGAGCGTCTTGAGCCGGTCTCATAGGCGAAGCAGCTGGATTTGAAACAATTTTTGTAGTTGCATGTTTGTAGAAGTTGCGCACTACGAAATTACTTTTTTCTGTACCAAAAAGTGTTCTTAGCTCAAGCTTGCTTTTCTCATTCGGAGCAACTTCACCCTGAGTTTTATCATCCATTTTTAGGTATTTCAACGGCATTTCGTGTTTCATATATATTTCGCCGTTTTCGCTAAATATAGAGATAACCGGTCTTAAAAACATTTTTCCAGAGCCAAAATCTAAAGCTATTTCATCATTTTCATAAAATTCGCCTTTACGCAGTTTAACAGGCTCGCTTGAATCATTTGAAGCAATCATCATATCAAGCACTTCTAAACCGCCCTCGCTGCCTTCAACCAAGCTCTCCATAGCATCCGGAATATACTCCATAAGCTCTACATTTACATCTTTATTATCTATTTTTAGTGATGAGGAGAGAGAGTTGTTAGTTTTTTTAGACAGATACAGCGGCTCAGAAGTAGAAACGGTCTTCTCACCCACTTTTGCACTTACATTAAAGTATGTGTCTGAGCTTATCATTGTTGTAGCAACATCACCTTCGCGAATATGCATAGTTCCCTCAAAGCCTACAAACCTTGTTATCGCAGCACCAAGAACAATAACTAAAAAGGAGAGGTGAAAGATAAAGATAGGAGCCTTTTTTACGCTGAACATCTTATATTTATAGATGTTAAACATAAGATTTATACTAAGCAGTGCCATAAGCAGCTCAAACCATAGAGCGTTATACACATCTGCTTTTGCAGTCATTGTCCCATAATCATTCTCTATAAATGTTGCATAACCGATTGCTGCAGCAAATATAAGCATCATTATGACCATTGTTTTCATAGAGCTTAAAACCGAAATAAATTGTTTCATATATATCCTTGATTAAAAAGGATATTCTATTTAAAATTAGATAACGAAGTGTTAAACTATTTGGTTATCATCCAATTTAAAAGTTATTCTGAAATCGCCGCTTTCAAGCTCTTTAGCCTCATGAACGATTGTCAAAGGAATCCTCTGATAGAGCGGAAACGGCTCATGAAAAAAGATACCGACAAGTCTGTCATTTTTATTTTTGAGCAAAGAGAGCCCAACCATTGTGTTTACCATCGGTTCCGGCGGCTGACACTTTGTAGCGTCATACTCATAATATGTTAATCCGTCTTCTTCATATTTATAAAAATCCAAACTTGCTCTTGGAACTTCTATTAACTCTTTTTTCATCTTGTAATTTTCCCTTTTTTTTTGTGTATTTTATCATTTTATAATTAAATTTTCTGATTTATTTACAAACTGGATTCTGCTGTTTTAGAATATTTTTTTACTCGTATTCTGTATTTATAATACTCATGGCTCACAAACAAAATAATCGGAAACGGAAGCAATATCCATAAATCGCTAAGCAAAATATCAGCCGTATGAAATACTTTTTGCACAGGCTCAACATTTAGAAGCATCCACATCCAAAGAACTTCCGACAACATAGCAAAAAGCAGAAGTTTGTTGCTGTTCCACTCGACGCTCCAAGCTGAGGACTCCCAGCTGCGCATTGTCCAAGCATTGACAAGCTGACAACTTACGGCGCCAAGAAGCGTCATTGTCATCGCCTGTGACTGCAACAAGGGGTCTTTTAAATCTACTGTACCATATTCCCATCCATGCATAAGCAAGAAGCTTATAAATGCTACCATAGCTGCCGTTGCTTCTATGATTCCTATAAAAAAGTACCCTCTTTTAAACACCTCCCAATCAAGTATCTTCTCCTCTTTTCCTACCGGCGGTCTTTTCATAATGTTTTTTTCCGGTTTTTCACTCCCAAGTGCAAGCCCAGGAAGCATATCGGAACCCAAATCAATAGAGAGAATCTGTATGACAGAGAGCGGAAGCGGTATTTTAAAGAAAAACTGCAAAATATACGGAACAATCTCCGGCACATTGGATGATAAAATATAGGTTACAAATTTTTTAATATTTAAGTAAACACTTCTTCCCTCTTCTATGGCGCAAACAATGGATTTGAAATTATTATCCAAAAGTATCATATCTGCCGCCTCTTTTGCTACGTCCGTGCCGCTTATTCCCATAGCTATACCAATATCTGCACGCTTAAGTGCAGGAGCATCATTTACGCCATCACCCGTCATAGCTACAATCTCGCCGTTACTTTGGAGTGCTGTTGCAATTTTGAGTTTTTGATTGCTCGACATTCTCGCAAAAAGAATAGTTTCCTTTGCAAGCCGCTTTTTCAGTGCCTCATCACTGATAGCTTCTACTTCCTCTCCCATAAGCACAGAATCAAATTCTAAACCTATTTTTCGTGCAATCGCCTGCGCCGTTTTATCGTTATCTCCTGTAATCATCATAACTCTAATGCC